>DASYPZ010000140.1:0-14988 GCA_036006105.1 Gemmatimonadales bacterium
TGATCGAGGCGGCCGCCTGCGGCACCCCGTCGCTCACCTCGGACAGTCCCGGGCTCCGTGATTCGGTGCAGGACGGCCGCACCGGATATCTGGTGCCGCACGGGGACGCGGCCTCCCTGGCGGCGCGGATGCTGGAGCTGGCGGGGAATCCCGGCCTGGTGGCCCGGCTGGGGCAGGCGGCGCGGGCCCACGCCTGCGCCTGGAGCTGGGACGACGCCGCAGCGGCCACCGAAGCCCATCTGTTCGAGCTCACCGCGGGTTAACCCGCGCCACGTCTTTCGGAGAAAACCATGCAGACCACCATCAGCGCACGGCACTGCGACGTCACCGAGAGCCTCCGCGAGCGGGCCCAGGCGGTCGCCGACCGCCTCGAGAAGGTGTCTCCCCACGCGCTGGAAGCCACCATCGTATTCCAGTCCGGGGCCCAGCCGCAGTCCTATGAGGTCGAGATCCGGCTGCACGCGCGGGGCCGCAAGGTGCTGATCGGCATCGGGGAAGGGCCCGACCATCGCACCGCGCTGGACCGGGCCGAAGAGAAGCTCCGGCCCCAGCTCGAGAAGGCGACCCGGCCCCGGCAGCGTCGCGCCTCGGCGAAGGATCTGTGAGCCTCCGACCCCGCGACCTGCTGGCGCGGCGGGGCGACCCGCTGCAGCTCGAGTCCCTTACCGGCGAGCAGGGCCTGGACCGGCCGCTGCCGGAACAGGATGTCGCGAGCCCGGGGCTGGTGCTCGCGGGGTACACGGAGCGTTTCGTGCCCGCGCGGCTGCACGTCCTCGGCGAGACCGAAGTCTCCTATCTCCAGTCGCTCGACGAGGCGGCCCGCACCCGCGCCATCGAAGGTTTTCTCAATTACGACCTCCCCTGCGTCTTCATCACCAAGGGACAGGACACGCCCCCGCTCCTGATCGAGCTGGCCAAGCGGCGCAGCATTCCGGTGCTCCGGACCAAGCTCAAGACCGCCGAGTTCTACCGGCGGATCAAGCCGATCCTGGAGGATGCGTTCGCGCCCCGCACCACGCTGCACGGCTCCCTGGCCGACGTCTACGGCGTGGGCCTGCTGTTCACCGGACGGTCCGGCATCGGGAAGAGCGAGTGCGTCCTGGACCTGGTGGAACGGGGCCACCGTCTGGTCGCCGACGACCTGGTGCTGGTGGCGCGCAAGGGAAACGACGTGCTCATCGGGCAAGGGCACGAGCTGGCCGCGCACCACATGGAAATCCGGGGCATCGGGCTGATCGACGTGAAATCGCTCTTCGGCGTCCGATCGGTCCGGCAGCAGAAGCGCATCGAAGTGGTGGTGCAGCTCGAAGACTGGGAAAAGGCCAAGGACGTGGAGCGCACCGGGTTGGTGCGCCAGGAAGCCACGATCCTCGACGTGGTGGTGCCGAAGGTGATCGTCGGACTCAACCCGGGGAAGAATCTGACCGTCATCTCGGAAGTGGTGGCGATGGCGCACCTGCTCCGGATGACGGGGCTGGATGTGGCCACGGCGTTCAACGACCGGCTGATCAAACGGATGATGGAACAGCGGGGACTCCGGGAATACCTCCAGGAAGACTACGAATGAGCGCCGAGCTGCGGGGGGTGGTGGTGGGGCACGCCGGTCTGGGCGCCGCGCTGGTGGCCGCCGCGGAGGAGATCACCGGCATCCACGGTGCGCTGGTGGCGGTGACCAACACCGGTGCCGACCGCGATACCCTCGAGGCCCGGGTGCTGGCGGCGGTGGGCGACCAGCCCGGGATCGTGTTCGTCGACATGCCGAGCGGGAGCTGCATGATCGCCGCGATGCGCAAGGCGGCGGCGCGGGCGGACATCAAGGTGGTCACCGGCGTGAATCTCGTAATGCTGCTCGAGTTCCTCTTTCACCGCACCGAGCCCCTGGCCGACGCGGCCCGCCGGGCGGCCGAGTCGGGCACCAAGTCGATCGCCGAGCGCTGATGCCGATCGTGCTGTGCCGCGTGGACGATCGCCTGGTGCACGGACAGGTGGTGGTGGGATGGGGGCGGCCCCTCAATCTCAACCGGATCGTGCTGGTCGACGATGAGGTGCGACAGAGTCCCTGGGAGCAGGAGCTGTATCGGATGGCGGCGCCGGCGGAAATCGCCATGGACTTCGTGAACGCCGTGGAAGCGGCGCCCCGGCTCCAGGCGTGGGAAGCGGGGCGGGAGCGGGTGCTGGTGCTGGTGGGGACCATCGGCGCGGCGGCCGAGCTGCTGCGCCGGGCGCCCGGCGGATTGCGCCGGCTGAATCTCGGGGGCATCCACGCGGCGCCGGGTCGCCGGGAGCGGCTGCGCTACCTGTATCTCTCCGATGACGAGGTGGCGCTGCTCACCCGGATGGCGGACCGGGGGCTCGAGGTGAGCGCGCAGGACGTGCCCACCTCGCGGGCGGTGCCGCTCAAGGACCTGGGATGAGCGACCCGACGCTGGCGGCGCTGATGCTCTGGGCCATCGTGGTCGGGCTCGACCTGGCCAGCGTGCTGCAGGGTTTGCTCAACCGTCCGCTGGTCGCCGGCGCCGTCGCGGGCGTGATCCTGGGCGACCCCGGCGCGGGCCTCCGGATCGGCGCGGCCCTCGAGCTCTTTGCGCTCGACGTGCTCCCGGTCGGAGCCTCGCGGTACCCGGATTACGGCGCCGCTACCGTCGCGGCGGTGGTGATGGCGGCGCATGAGCCGTGGGTGACCGCGCTGGGACCCGCGGTGCTGCTCGGGGTGATGCTGGCGCAAATCGGCAGCGGGAGCATCGTGGTGCACCGACGGGTCACCGCCTGGGCGCTGCGCCGCACGGCGGCCGCCCTGGATCGGGGCGAACCCGGCGTCGCGACCCGGGTCCACGTGGCCGGGATCATCGCCGACCTGCTGCGGAGCGGGGCCCTGGCGGCCCTGGGGATCGGACTCGCTACCTGGCTGGCGCGGGTCCCCTGGCTCGACCTGGCCACCGCGCGCGCGCTCACCATCGTGGCGGTCGCGGGAGGATTCGTCGCCGCCATCGGCGGCGCGCTTCGCCGGGCCGGCACCGCGAGACGGATCGCCTGGTTTGCCGGCGGCATGGCGCTGGGCGTGCTGGGGCTGGCGCTGCGATGATCGGCCGGGCCCGGGCGCTGCTTCGGCTGGTGGCGCTCCAGGCGTCGTGGACCTACGAGCGGATGCAGGGCATCGGCATCGCGGTGGCCATGGAGCCGCTGCTCGAGCCGCTCACCCCGTATCCCGAGCGGGCCCGCGCGGCCCGGGGGCGCTCGGCCCAGTACTTCAACGCCCATCCCTTCCTCGCCGGAGCGGCGGTGGGCGCGCTGGCACGAGCCGAGCTGGACGAAGAGCCCGGGGAACGGATTCTCCGGCTGCGTACCGCACTCTCCGGTCCGCTGGGCGCGCTGGGAGATCAGCTCTTCTGGGCCGGCATCGTACCGGCCACGATGGGGCTGGCTCTGATCGCGGTGACGCTGGGCGGCGGGCTGGGCGCCGTGGCGCTCTGCGTGCTTGGCTACAACCTGCTCCGGGTGCTGGTCACCTGGTGGGGACTCCGGGTCGGACTGGCTCACGGTCTTCGGGTGGCCCACGCGATCAGCGAATCGTGGCTGCCCAAAGCGGCGCCGCGCGCGGGGGACGTGGCGGCGGTGCTGGTAGGGGCCGCGGTGCCGCTGCTCGCGGCCTGGCTGCTCCGGGGCACCGGTCAGCCGCTTCGGGCGTCGGTGCTGGTGGTGGCGGGCGCGGCTCTGCTGGGGGCGCTGACGATCCGGAGGCCGTTGTCGGCGCCGGCGCTCACCATCGGCGCCGCCGTGCTCACTCTTCTCTGGCGATGGAGTGCCGCGTGATCGAGAGCGAGGCCAAGGTCATCAACTCCCTCGGGCTCCACGCCCGGCCCGCGGCGCAGCTGGTCCGGCTGGCCAGCAACTTCGTGTCCGAGATTCACCTCCTCAAAGACGGGGTGCCGGTCAACGGCAAGAGCATCATGGGGGTGATGATGCTCGCGGCCGAATGCGGCAGCACCATCGGCGTGCGGACCGACGGCGCCGACGAGGAGGCGGCGATGGCCGCCATCGTCGAGCTCATCGCCACGGGATTCGGAGAGACGTGACCGCGCACAAGAACCTTCGCGGCGTGGGGGTCTCCCCCGGCCTGGCCTACGCGCCCGCGGTGGTGCTGGACTGGAAATTCCCCGCGGTGGCCGACCGGTGGGTCAAGCCCGACGAAACCGAAGTCGAAGTGGCGCGGCTCCACGAAGCCGTCGGCGCGGTGGTCGACTCACTCAACCGGCTGCGGGAGCGGGTGCTGGAGCGCGCCGGCCTCGAGGAGAGCCGGATCTTCGAAGCCCAGATCATGATGGTCCAGGATCCCGACTTCCTCGCCGAAGTCACCAATCTGATCCGGCACAACAACTTCAGCGCCGAAACCGCTTACGAGTTCAAGGCACTGGAGCTGCGTGCCAAGTGGGGCGGTACCGGCAACGTGCGCCTGCGGGAGCGGCTCGCCGATCTGCTGGCCACCCAGCTCCGGGTGCTCCGTCACCTGGTCGGGCTGACCAACGACGAGCTGTTCGGTATGCCGAACATGCCCCACGTGATCATCGTGGCCCACGAGCTGTTTCCCGGGCTCACGGTGCAGCTGGACCGGGATCAGCTGCTCGGCCTGGTGAGCGAAGAGGGCACCCGGACGTCGCACGCCGCGATCCTGGCGCACTCCCTCGGGATTCCCTGTGTGATGGGTGTCTACGGCGTCGTCGGCGCGATCAAGGACGGCGACATGCTGCTGCTGGACGGCACCAGCGGCACCATCGTGATCGAGCCGACGGTGATGGAGCTGGAGCTGGCCCAGGTCACCGCCAATCGGCGGCACAAGCTCGACCTGGAGCTCGAGAGCGCGGTGCAGCAGCCCAGCGTGACCCCCGACGGCCAGGCGGTCACCCTGATGGGCAACGTGGATCTGCCGGACGAGATCGACATGGCGGTCCGGTATCGAGCCGAGGGCGTCGGACTGCTGCGCACCGAATTCCTGGTGACCGGGCGCAGTCACCTGCCGAGCGAGGATGAGCAGGTGGAGTATTTCCGCCGGGTGACCGCGGCGTTCGGCGACCGGACTGTCGTGATCCGGACCTATGATCTCGGCGGCGACAAGTTTCCGGCCGCGTTCGCCGCGCCGTCCGAGGCCAATCCCTTTCTCGGCTGGCGCTCGATCCGGGTCTGTCTGGATCAACCGGAAATCTTCCGGCCCCAGCTCCGCGCCATCCTGCGGGCCGCGGCCGACAAGAAGGTGCAGATCATGCTGCCGCTGATCACCCGGGTCGACGAAATGGAGCGGGCCCGGGAGATGATCGGCGAGGAAGCCAGGGATCTGGAGCGGGCCGGCATTCGTGCGGCGAAGGACGTGCCGATCGGGGCGATGGTGGAGACGCCCGCCGCCGTCGTCATCGCCGACCGCCTCGCGAAGGTCAGCGCATTCTTCAGCATCGGCACCAACGACCTGACCCAGTACACCCTGGCGGTGGACCGGGGCAACGCGCACCTGGCCTCCCGATTCACGCCGCACGACCCCGCCATTCTGCGGATGCTGCGCGACGTGCTGGCCGCGGGACAGGCCGCGAACATTCCGGTCAGCATTTGCGGTGAGATGGCGTCGGAGCCGCTCTATGCGGTCCTGCTCCTCGGCCTGGGCTTCACCACGCTCTCGATCGCGCCGCCCACCCTGCCGCTGATCAAGTGGCTGGTGCGGAAAGTGCCCTTCGCGCTGGCCCGGGAGGCCGCACGGGCCGCGCTCGACGCACCGGGCCCCGATGAAGTCGCCGCGATTCTGCGGGATGCGGTGCGTCCCGTCATCGATCTTCGCCTGATCGACCCGCAGGGAACGTTGCCGGGGCGAAGCAGCGGGGCTAGTTTGACGCAGTAACAGCGAGCGGGGAGCAGCCGCTTCCCGCGGGCCGCTCCCCGCTTCCCATTCACACTCTCCGCCGAGCCCCCATGGCCGCGAAGCGCCACGTCTTCACCTCCGAGTCGGTCACCGAGGGACATCCCGACAAGGTTGCCGATCAGATCTCCGACGCGGTGCTCGATGCGATCCTGGCCAAGGATCCGTCCGGGCGGGTGGCGTGCGAGACGCTGGTCACCACCGGCATGGCGATCGTCGCCGGGGAAATCACCACCACGACATACGTCCACATCCCCGACATCGTGCGGGAGACCGTCGAGAACATCGGCTATACCGACGCCTCGTACGGCTTCGACGGGCGGACCATCGCGGTGCTCACCTCGATCGACCGGCAATCTCCCGATATCGCGCAGGGGGTCAACTCCGGCAAGTCGAAGGAGCAGGGGGCCGGCGACCAGGGCATGATGTTCGGGTACGCCACCCGGGAGACCCGGGAACGGATGCCGTTGCCGATCGTGCTGGCGCACCGGATGGCGGAGCGGCTCGCGGCGGTGCGCAAGGGAACGGTCGGGCCCGGCATCGACTGGCTCCGCCCCGACGGCAAGACCCAGGTCTCGGTCGAGTACGAGGGCGACCGGCCGGTGGCGGTGCGGACGGTGGTGCTCTCGACCCAGCACGCGGAGCGGATCGGACGGCGCGAGCTCAGCCAGGGGACCATCAAGGCCGCGATGGTGTCGGAAGTGATTCGTCCGGTGCTCGAAGCCATGGGCTTCGAATCCCGGCGCACCAAGTTCCTGGTCAATCCCACCGGACGATTCGTGATCGGCGGCCCCCACGGCGACGCGGGGCTCACCGGCCGGAAGATCATCGTGGATACCTACGGCGGGATGGCGCGGCACGGCGGTGGTGCCTTCAGCGGCAAGGATCCTTCGAAGGTGGACCGCTCGGCCGCCTATGCCGTGCGCTGGGTGGCCAAGAACATCGTCGAGGCCCGGCTGGCCCGCCGCTGCGAGGTGCAGGTCGCCTACGCCATCGGGGTCGCCGAACCGGTCTCGATCCTGGTGGACACTTTCGGCACCGGGGTCATCAAGGACACCCGGCTGGAGCAGGTGGTCCGTGAGGTCTTCGATCTCACGCCCAGAGGGATCATCGATGCACTGCACCTGAAGCGGCCGATCTACGGACCCACCGCGGCGTACGGCCATTTCGGCCGGAAGCCGAAGCGGGCTCGCGTGCTGGGCAAGGCGGTGCGACTCTTCCCGTGGGAGGAGACCTCCCGGGTGCGCGCCCTGCTGACGGCGGCCAAGATCTGAGCGAGGGTGGCGCCGATGGTACGAATGATGGTGGCCCACCTCGGGCTCGATCGGAACAGCAACACCCCGGTCGTGGTGCTGAAGGAAGAATCGGGTGAGCGCACCCTGCCCATCTGGATCGGGGCGCCCGAGGCCAACGCCATCGCCCTGGAGCTGCAGGGCGTCAAGCCGGAACGCCCCCTCTCCCACGACCTCATGAAGCTGCTGGTCACCGGCCTCGGTGGCGAGCTCCGGCGGGTGGTGATTTCCGCTCTCCAGCAGAACACCTATGTCGCGGAGCTGCTGATCTACCGGGGCGGCGAAGTCTTCGAAGTGGATGCGCGGCCGTCGGACAGCATCGCGCTGGCGCTCCGGATGCACGCCCCCATTTACAGCAACGAAGATCTGCTGGAGCGCAGCGCGTCGGGCGCCGAGGCTCCCGGCCCCGAGCCGGGCTCCGACCCCGAGGCGCTCAAGAAGTTTCTCTCCAAACTCGATCCCGAGGACCTCGGACGGTTCCAGCCGTGATCCCATGATCGGGGCACGGCTTCTCCTGGGACTGTTGTGTCTCCCGCTCGGCGCGGTCCAGGCCCAGAGCCGGGTGGCGGGACGGGTGGTTCGCGTCACCGGGCGGGATACGCTGCCGGTGTCCGGCATCGCGGTGGTGCTGCATCGGGTCGGTCAGCGGGCCCAGGGTCCGATCGACACCGTGCGCGCCGGCCCCGCCGGGCGGTTTGCCTTCCGCTTCTCGGCCGACACCACCGCGGCGTACCTGCTGAGCGCCCGCTACGGCGGCATCGAGTATTTCTCCCAGCCCATCGCCTCCAATCCCGCCCGGCCCGACACCGCCGTCGTGGTGATCGTCGCCGATACCTCGAGCGTGACGCCCATCCTCGTGAAACAGCGCACCCTGCTGGTGAGCGCCCCCGACGAATCGGGGACCCGCACCGTGCTCGACTGGTTCGTGTTGTCCAACGGCGGCCAGCTCACCCGGGTCGCTCCGGACACGGTGCGGGCGGCGTGGAGCACTCCGCTTCCGCCCGAGGCCCAGAATGTGGAGCTGGCCGACAACCGGATGAGCCAGTTTTCTCCCGAAGCCCTGGTGTTCCGGCAGGACAGCGCGCTCATTTTTGCCCCGCTCTCTCCCGGGGACAAGGAGCTGATGCTGCAATACCGGATTCCCGGCACGCTGCGCCGGTTCGTGGTGCCCGCGGAGCGGGTCTCGGACTCGGTGTTCGTGATGATGGAGGAGCGCGGCGGCCGGATGGCGACCGGGGGATTTGCCGCGGCCGACAGTCAGATGCTCGACGGCCGGGCGTTCAAACGCTGGGCTGGAATTCACCGGCAATCCGGTGACCTCGAGATCACACTCCCGGCGGCGCTGCTCTCGTCGCGCCAGCTGCTGGCCGGCCTGGTGATCGTGACGGCGGCGGCCTTCTCCCTGCTGGGCTGGTTCATCGTGCGCCGCCGACGCCGCTCGACGCTCCCTCAATCCCCAATCCTCAATCCTGACCCCTCCTTCCTCGCCGACGCCATCGCGCGACTCGACCAGCGCTTTCTGGGCCGCGAGTCGGAGACCCCGGCCGCCGAATGGGCCGACTACCAGATGGAGCGCACCCGCCTCCTGGCCCAGCTGTCGTCGGCTCTTGCTACCCGGGGTTCCCGCTCCTAACTTCGCCGGTCCATACCACGACGCGGATGCTCGGAAGCCGGTGTAAATCCGGCGCGGCCCCGCCACTGTCAGGGGCGCCCCATCCCCCGCTCACCACGCCACTGGGAAACCGGGAAGGCGAGCGGGAGCCCCAAGCCAGGAGACCTCCGTCGTCGTGCCACCCGCAATTCCCTCGGGGGAGGGTCAGGGTGCAACGCGTTCTTCGCGCGCTCGCGCTGTTGCTCGTTCTTGGCTGCCGCAGGGCACCCACCACCGTCGTCGGCGAGCTGGTCGACGACGCCGGCGTCCGGTTCACGCTCGCCGCGCCGCCCTCTCGCGTCGTCTCCCTGGTGCCCGCCACGACCGAGCTGGTCTTTGCCCTCGGGGCGGGGTCCCGGCTGGTGGGGCGCACCACCTGGTGCGATTACCCCGCCGAGGCGGCCGCGGTTCCCGACCTGGGCAACGGAATCGATCCCAACGTCGAGGCGGTGGTCGCGGCCAGACCCGACCTGGTGTTGCTGTACAAGTCGGGGGCCAACCGCGCCGCCGCCGAGCGGTTCCGCGCGCTCGGCATTCCCACGCTGGAACTCGCCACCGACCGGATGGAAGATTTCGATCGTATCACCCGGTTGCTGGGTGCCGCGTTGGGTCGGCGGGAACAAGCCGAGTCCCTGGTCGTGAGAACCAAGCGCGACCTCGACGCCGCCTCCCGCTCTCCAGTCCTCCCGTCTTCCCGCCGTCCCTCCGTCTTCATCCTCGCCTGGGACCGCCCGGCGATGACCCTCGGGCGGGGGAGCTTTCTCTCCGAGATTCTGGACCACGCCGGGGCGCGCAACGTGTTCGACGATCTGGCCACCTCCTCGGCGCCGGTCTCGATCGAGGCGGTGATCGCCCGGAATCCCGATTTCATCCTGATATCGACCGATGGGGAACCGACCATCGCCGGCCGGACCGAGTGGCGGGCGGTGCGGGCGGTGCGGGAAAGGCGTTTCCTCCGGGCGCGAGGCAGCGAGTTCAACCGGCCCAGCCCGCGCATCGGCACCGCGGTGCGTGAGCTGGCCGCCGCGCTCGATTCGCTGGCGCGATGAAGCCGATCGCCGGCCTCGCGCTGCTGGCGCTGGCGGCCTGCGTGCTGGCGCTTGCGGTCGGTGCCACACCGGTCCCGCTGCACGCGTTGCTCGCCGCGCTGGGATCTCCCGACGCGCCGTCGGCGGCGATCGTGCGCGACATTCGCCTGCCCCGCGTGCTCCTGGCGTTCACCGTCGGCGGATGCCTCGGCGTCACCGGCGCCTCCCTGCAGGCGCTGATCCGCAATCCCCTCGCGGATCCCTATCTCCTGGGCATCTCGGGCGGGGCCGGTGTCGCGGCCGTGCTCGCAATTGCGCTCGGCCTCAATGGCTCCTGGGGCATCCCGCTGGCGGCGTTCGTCGGCGGACTCGGGGCAGTGGCACTGGTCTACCGACTCAGCACGGTGGCCGGCCGCCGACTCGATCCCCACGTCCTGGTGCTCGCCGGCGTGGTGGTGAGCGCGTTCACCGGCGCCATCATCAGCGCGGTCCTCACGCTGTCCACGGCCGAGCAGCTTCGCAACGTCTTTCTGTGGCTGCTGGGTGGATTCTCCGGCGCCTCCTGGCGAACCCTCGCGGTCTTCTCGGCCTACGCCGGACTGCCCCTGCTGGCATTGTTCGCCGCGGCACGCTCCCTCGATCTCCTGTCCCTGGGAACCGAGCCCGCCCAATCCCTGGGGCTCGACGCCGGACGCTCCCGTCGGCTCGTGTATGTCGCCGCCTCGCTCCTCACCGCCGCGAGTGTGGCGGTGTGCGGCGTGGTCGGCTTCGTCGGCCTGGTGGCGCCCCACGCGTTGCGAGGGCTGCTCGGTCCCGGGCATCGCCGGTTGCTTCCCGCGGTCTTTCTGGGCAGCGGGGGCTTCCTGGTCCTCGCCGATGCGGTCGCCCGCACCGTGGTGCGTCCCATCGAGCTGCCGGTCGGCGTGGTGACGGCCCTGGTGGGGGTCCCCCTCTTTGCCGTCCTGCTGCGGCGGACCCTGCGATGATCCTCCAGGCGCAGGGGGCCGCGATTCGCTATCCGGGAGCGCCGGCAGCGGCGGTGCAGGACGTCGACCTCACGCTGGTACCGGGAGAGCTGGTGGCGCTCGTGGGTCCCAACGGGGGAGGGAAGACCTCGCTGGTGCATGGCCTCCTCGGACTGGTGCCCCTGAGCGCCGGACAGGTGACTCTGGATCAGCGGCCGATCGCTCGGTGGAGCCGGCGGGAGCTGGCGCAGCTCGTGGCGCTGGTGCCCCAGCGGGAAGACACGCCCTTTTCCTGGCGGGTCGAGGACATGGTGGGCTTCGGCCGTTACGCCCATCTCGGGCCTCTGAGCGCGATGACGGTCCGGGACCGGGAGGCGGTGGACCAGGCGCTGCGGCGCTGCGATGTCGCCGGGTTACGGCGCCGCAGCGTGGAAACCCTCTCGGGCGGTGAATGGCAGCGGGTCCGGATCGCGCGAGCGCTGGCGCAGGAGCCGGCTCTGCTGGTGCTGGACGAGCCGACGGCTAGCCTCGATCTGGGGCATGAGATGGAGCTGTTCGACCTGGTGGCCGGCCTCGTCGCGGAGGGACTCTCCGCGCTCGTCGTCACCCACCACCTCAACCTCGCGGCGCGCTATGCCGGTCGCATGGTGCTGATCGACGACGGGCGGGTCGCCGCGGCGGGCACGCCCGGCGAGGTCATGCGGCCGGAATTGCTCTCCGCGGTGTTCCGCTGGCCGGTCGAGGTCATCGCGCTCGAGGGTGCGGCCCACGTGGTTCCGCGGAGGCGGGATGGCGGCCAGGGTCGTTAACTTTGCTGGTATGCGGCGAGGATCAGGACGGTTGAACCCAATACGACGCGGCGGTGCCACTCTGTTTGCCGCACTGACCGTCGCGGGCTGCGCCGCCACCAGTCCCTCGGCGCCGCTGGCCCAGGAGAGTCTCGTCGTGCTCAACGCCGGCGACAGCAGTCTCTCCATCTTCCCGCTCGCGGATCTGGAATCGCCCCGGCGGATCTGGCTGGGCGATATCGGCGGACTCCCCACCTCGCTCGCGACCCGGAACGTCCAGGCCCTGGTCATCAGCAACCCCGGAAGCAGTGTCGCGGTCGTGGACCTGGTTTCATCCGGCTCGGGGGATGTACACCAGCTGGCGGCCGGGGCGGGGGCAGGTGGTGCGGCCTTCGTCAACGACACGCTCGCGTACATCACCAACACATTCATCGATCGCGCCACCAGGCTGAATCTCCGGACCGGGGACACCGCTTCGGTCGCGGTGGGGCGCGCTCCCACCGCGGTGACGGTGACCCGGGGACGGGTCTACATCGCAAATGCGAATCTCGAGCCGGTCTGCGCCGACCCGCTGCCCTGCGTGAGAGGGCCGAGCTGGCTCACCGTGCTGGACCCCGACCGGAACGTCGTGCTCGATTCGATCCCGCTCCCCGGGCCGGGAAATGCGTCCGCGATCCTGGTCGGTCCCGACGGGCTGATCTACGTCATGAATGCGGGACCGGGGGGAAGCGAGCCCGGCCGTCTCAGCATCGTGGACCCGGTGCTGCGTCAGGAGGTGGGCAGCTTTTCCGGATTCGGCCCGCTCCCCGGACCGATGGCGAGTGATGGCCGGGAGCGACTCTTCATCACCTCCACCAGCCAGGGTCTCATGGAATTCAATACCCGGAGCCGGCGGGTGGTGCGCGGCGCCGGGGCCGGGATTCCGCTGCTGAACGGCGTGGCCGCCGCGGTCGATGCCAACGGGCAGATTTATGCTGTCGAGGCCGGCGCGTGCGCGCCGGGCAATCCCGGCCGAGTGAGAATCTTCCGTCCCGATCTGACCGAAGCGCGGGTGGTGCCGGCGGGGGTCTGCCCGGTCGATGCCGCCGTCGTAGACCTCCCCGCGGTCCCATAAGTCCGGGGCCATGCCCCCGATTTCGACTCCCGCCATCGTGCTCACCACCATTCGCTATGGTGAGACTTCCAAGATCGCGCGACTCGCGACCCGCGATCTCGGGGTGCAAAGCGCGATCGCCAAAGGGGCGTTGCGGCCCCGAAGCAAGTTCGGAACCGCCCTCCATTTGCTAAGTGAGGGCCAGGCGACCCTGGTGCTGGCCCGCAGCAGCGACCTGCATACCCTCACCCAATTCGATCCGAAGCACGTGTGGACCGGGCTCGGCGAACGGATGGATCGCTTCGCGACCGCCTCGCTGCTCTCCGAGTTGATGCTCCGCTGTGCTCCCGCCACCCGACACCCCGAGAGCTACGACCTGTTCCGTGACGCCCTGGCCGTGCTGGAGGCGGCGCCCGCCGCGGCGGTCGAGCCCCTCGGCCTTCGGGCGCTCTGGCGGCTGGTGTCGGTGCTGGGGTTCGCGCCGTCCCTCTCCGTCTGCGCCAGGGACGGCGCTCCCCTCCCCGATGACGCGACCGTGTGTTTCTCGGCCCAGGACGGGGGGATGCTGTGTGCCCGCTGCGCCCGCGGCACCGTCGGCACGCAGCTCAAGCCCGGCGACCGGGCGGACCTCGCCGATTTTCTCGATCCCGACGCGGAGCTGCCCTCCCTGGACGACCGGCACCTGGCCTCGCATCGGCGTCTCCTCGATCGCTACATCCGACACCACCTGGGCGAAGGCGCCGCCCTGCCGGCCCTGACCTTCTGGCTGGGCCGCAGCTGGACCGCGGCATGATCATCGGAACCGCCGGACACATCGATCACGGCAAATCCGCGCTGGTGAGCGCGCTGACCGGCCGCGCGATGGACCGCCTGGCGGAGGAACGCCGGCGCGGGATCACCATCGATCTCAATTTTGCCCCGCTCCAATTCCCCGGCCTGGAGCCGGCCGGTATCGTCGATGTCCCGGGCCACGAGGACTTCGTCCGCACCATGGTGGCGGGCGCCTCGGGTATCGATCTCGTGCTGCTCGTGGTCGACGCTGCCCAGGGGCCCCAGCCCCAGACCTGGGAACACCTCGCCATCGTGGAACAGCTCCGTATTCCCCGGGGCATCCCGGTGATTACCAAGTCCGACCTCGCCGACCCCGAGTGGTGCGAGCTGGTGACATCCGAGGTGGTCGCCCGGCTGGCAACCTCTCCGGTCGCGTTCGAGCGGCCGGCGGTCGTCTCGCCGATCACCGGAGCCGGCATGGCGGACCTCAGTGCCAGGCTGCGGGAGCTGGTCGCCGGTGCTGTCACCCCCGTTTTGGCTGACGGTTTCCGCATGCCGATCGACCGCGCCTTTTCCATCGCCGGGGTCGGGACGGTCATTACCGGGACTCCCTGGTCGGGAGCCATTCGCGTTGGAGACGCCGTCACCATTCTCCCGGGGGGACTGACGGCGAGAGTTCGGTCCCTCGAAGCGTACGGCAGGTCGGTGGACATCGCCCGGCCCGGCGCCCGTACCGCGGTGGGCCTGGTCGGGGTGGATCGCGCGGCCGTCGGACGGGGCGACACCCTGGTGGGGCCCGAGCCCTGGTGGCAGCCGACTTCGGCCCTCGACGTGGCGCTGGAGCTGTTACCCGGGGCGCCCGCCCTCTCCAAGCGGACCCGGGTACGGGTGCACCTCGGCACCGCGGAGGCGCTGGGCCGGGTCTATCCTCGCGGCGAGGTGCCCCCCGGCGGCGCCGGGCTGGCGCGGATCGCCCTGGAGACCCCGCTGCTGGCCCGGGGAAACGACCGGTTCGTCGTGCGGAGCTACTCCCCGGTGATCACGATCGGCGGGGGCCGCGTGCTCGATCCGCTCCCTCCGCGCCGGGCCGGATGGCCGCCGGGCCTGTCATCGGCGGACCCGGGCGATCGGGCTGGCGCGCTGATCGGCCGGCGTCCCGCCGGGATCGCCCGGACAGACCTCCCCCTGCTGCTGGGGGTGACCGAGGCGGAGGGGCAGGCGACCCTCGAAACCAGGAAGGACCTGGCGACCGGGGGGGGCCGGGTCATCGCCCGGGCCGCCACCGTCGCCCTGCGCCAGGCGGCGCTGACCAGCGTCGAGGCCTTCCATCGACGGGAACCCGCCGAGCGGGGGCTATCCCTCGAGACCCTCCGCCGGTCCCTCAAGGGCCCTCCCGAGGTGACCGAGGCCGTGCTCGATGGACTCCTCCGGCGCGGGGAACTGGTCCTCTCGGAGGGGGTGGTCGGCATGCCGGGCTTTGTGCCTCGGCTCGCCTCCGGGGAAG
>DASYPZ010000141.1:0-19868 GCA_036006105.1 Gemmatimonadales bacterium
ATTCGTCGAGATAATCTGCCGAGCTCATGGTCATGAGCTTGTGCAGCGCATGGAACTTCTCGGCGCCCAGCGAGCGGAAGTGCCCGGCGAACTTGAGCATCCCCTTGAGATCGGAGGGCGCCAGCGAGGTCGGATCGGGAGGCAGCATCCCCAGGATGGGCTTGACCGCCATCGCCATGTGGTGCATCAGCCGGCCGAACAGCGTCGCCGCCTCGGCGTCTTTGGCCGAATGGCGCGCCAGCTCCCGGCGGGTGAGGTCGGGATCCGCCCAGGAGCCCAGGTAGTCCCCATTGTCGAGCGGAACCACGGTGCTTTCGAGCGGGAGAATCTGGAGCCCGTGCCTGGGCAGCTCGAGATCGCGAATGATCTCGGGGCGCAACAGGCTCACCACATAGGAGAAAACCGAGAACTTGAATCCCGGAAAGATCTCTTCGGTCACGGCCGCCCCGCCCACCAGGGGCCGGCGCTCCAGGACCAGCACCTTCTTGCCGGCGCGAGCCAGATACCCGGCGCTGACCAGCCCGTTGTGGCCGCCGCCGACGATGATCGCGTCGTAGTGCTTCACGACTTCTTCCGCTCCGGATCGAAGAACGGCAACGGCGTCACCCGCGCCCGCGCCTGGAGGCGCTGGTGCTCGACCGTGACCTCGATGCCGACTTCGGTGCCGGGCTCGAAATGCGGAGCCCGGAGATGCGCCAGCGCGAGATACTGCTTGAGCAGGGGCGACCAGGAGCCGCTCGAGGCGTACCCGATCTGTTTGGTGTGGCGATAGACCGGGGTGCTGACGCGCCACGCCACACTGGGGATCTGCGGCGGCAGGCCCACGGCCGCATAGAGCCGCTCCAGGGACACCCAGTCGATCGACAGCCCGATGAAACGCCATTCCGGTCCGCGAGCCCGCTCGGCCCGAAGCGCGCGGCGGCCGTTGTAGGGGCCCTTGTCCCAGCCCACGGTCCAGTCGAGGCCCAGCTCGAGGGGGGAGGACTTCTGCGCCTCGATGAGCGCGTGATGCGAGGAGTGGTAGTCCACGTCCAGCATGACCAGACCGGCCTCGATCCGCGCCATGTCCAGCGCCCAGATGCCGGCCGGGGTGATGCCGTACGGGGTGCCCGCCTCGATCAGGGCGTCCCAGACCGGGACCGCCTGCTCTGCGGGAATCCAGATTTCGTAGCCGAGATCACCGGTGTACCCGGTGCGGGAGATCGTGACCGGCACGCCGCGAATGCTGGTCTCGACCAGGCGGAAATACTTGAGTCCGGCGAGATCGGCGGCGGCGATCTGCTGCAGGATCGTGCGCGACAGCGGTCCCTGCAGCGCCAGCGCGCCCAGCCGCCCCGAGATCTCCTCGATGGCGACGTTCATACCGGCCCCGTTCATCGAGAGCCAGCGAAGATTGGGCTCGGCGCTGGTGAGCCGATACCGGTCCGCTGCGAGCCGGCTGATGGTGCCGTCATCGATGACCTTGCCGTGCAGGTCGCACCAGGGCGTATACATCACCTGCCCCACCTTGCACCTGGTCACGTCTCGAGTGACCATCCGGTCCAGCAGCCGCGTGGCGTCGGGTCCGCTGATCAGATATTTGTAGAGCGGGGAGACGTCGAACAGGGCGGCGGCATTCCGCACCGCGGCGTACTCGCGATCGTGCACCAATTCATAGGCGCTCGCGACCGTATAGCCGGCCCAGCGGCGCCAGGCCTGGCCCTGCATCAGCGCTGCAGTGCGGGTGTGGAACGGAGTGGTCTTCAGCACGGTGACCGATTCTAGGGGATCGCCCGCCGAGTCGGTAGGGCGGACCCGATTCCCGGTAGACAGAGACGCGGAACCACGGTACGTTTCGGTCCGATGCGAATCCCATTTTCTCTCGCCCTCTTAACAACTGCCTGCATCCTGGCGCCGCTGTCCGGCACCGGGCTCCGCGCGCAGGCCCCCGAGGGTGCCGGGTCGATCCTGCCGATTCCTACGCAGGGAGAGAAGCCGTTCGCCGCGCTGTCCCGCGCGCTGCTGGGCGGGCGGGATTCTCTGGTGAATCTCACCAAGCAGCAGGTCGGTCTCAAATACAAGTACGGGGCTTTGAAGCCCGGCCTGGCGTTCGATTGCAGCGGTCTGGTCAAATGGGTCATGGAGGCGTTCGACCTCCATCTGCCCCGCACCGCCGCCGAACAATCCCGGCTCGGTGTCGAAGTGCCCAAGGATCCGACCCAGCTGCTGCCGGGAGATCTCCTCTTCTTCGGCCGTGGCACCCGGGTCACCCATATCGGCATCTACGTGGGCGAAGGGAAGTACGTGCACGCCGCCAATCGCCGGAAGGGCGTCATCGAGAGCGACGTCAGCAAGGCGCGAGGCCGCTGGTGGAAAGGGGCGCGACGATTGCTGGTGGCGCCGGACAGCGGCAATGGAGCGAAGAGCTGAGGAAGAGGCTAAGACTCTAGGACGCTAGGACGCTAGGACGCCCCCGGCCTTACCAGTATTCCCACCTGCCTGCAATGATCACATAGGCCGACAAGCACGCATTGGTCACCGCGTGCGCCAGGATGAGATCTCCCAGGTTTTTGGTCTGCTTCATCCACCAGTTATACAGGATCCCCGCGGCCAACCCGACGTCCCACATCGCCCCGTGTTCGGCCGCGAAGAGCACCGCGGTGGACCAGAAGGCGAATCGGGTATAGGTGCCCAGCGGGACCCGCTGGAAATCCTTCATGTCCTCGAGCCAGCGCGGCAGCCAGCCACGCCAGAACAGCTCTTCCACGATGGGCACCAGGATCACCGCGCGCACAGTGCGGAGGCCGAGCACCAGGGCATCGTGCTGCGCCGCCGGCGAGAGGGGTCCCTCCGCCCGTCCGGTGAGTCCGTTGGCGAAGAGCCAGTGGCCCCGCCAGCCCGGGAACAGGACATCCGGCGCGATCCAGAGGAGAAACACGACGACCCCCAGGGCCACGCTCTTGATCCAGTTAGGCGCGGTCCACGCGATCACCCCGCGTGAGAACACCCAAAGGACCAGCAGGAGAATCGCGAGCCGCAGCACCGATGGGCCCGGCAGGTCGGCGGGCAGCCAGGAGCCGAGCCCCAAAAGCAGGATGAACGTCGCAAACGGGGCGACGTAAGGCAGCGAGGGGAAGCGGGCGTGGAAGCGGTTCATTGGCTATGTGCCATGAGGCCTGGACGCTAAGAGGCTAAGACGCCAGGACGCTAGGAGACTGCTCTTTCCTAGCGTCGTTGCGTCTTAGCGTCTTAGCCTCTGGCTAGAACGTGTACGTCAGCTTCGTCAGCAGGACCCGGCCCATTCTCGGAACACCTACGAACGTCGCATAGTGTTTGTTGAACAGGTTCTGCAGGTTGGCCGAGAACAGCATGTTCCGGGAGCCGAGGTGCGGGCGCCAGGTGCCCTGCAGATCGATCACCCCGTAGGAATCGGTGGGCAGCAGCTTGGACGGATCGCTCGGATCGGGGTCGCTCACGTACACGCCCGAATTCACCGGGAATCCCTTCACGGCGCGGAAGCGGCCTTCCACGCCCCACCCCTTCTGATCGTCGCGCCATGCCGTGGTGATGGAACCCTTGCTCTTGGAGGCGTTGAGGGCGATGTCCGTCGGCGCGTTGTCGAGATCCTCCTTGGGGAAGAAGTCCTTGTTCACGAACGAATAGCTCCCGGCCACCGAGAAGTGCTTGCCGAACACCATATCCATCGCGAGGTCGGCGCCCCAGAGGTTGACCGTGCCGAAGTTGCGGTAGGTCAGGAAGATGTCGGACTTGTCGTTGAGCGGTGAATCGTTGGGCACCACGGTGCCCAGCGGAACTCCGGTCGTGCCCTGGGCCGCAGTGCCCCCGGAAAGCCCGGCCATACCGGTGCCGACGGCGGCGGCGGTGGCGGCGGCGTTGGGCACGCCCGCCTGGGTATACAGCGCGGTCAGATAGGCGATCGTGGTGGCGCGGTCCAGGAAAACGTTCGGGGATTCGACGATCAGCGGCCCGGTAAAGTTGCGCTTGTGCTCGTACCAGGCGTCGAGTGAAAGCTGGAACCGGTTGCCGATCAGGGCCTTGTAACCCGCCTCCAGCTGGTGGCTGATGGTCGGCTGCAAGGCCGCGATGTCCCGCACCTGGCTGGACGGATCGGCCACATCGATGAACTGCCCCGTGGTCGGGTTGAGCAGGCGCAGCTGGGTGCCCACCTGGGTGGTCGGCGCGTGTGCCAGCATCAGCGCCGTGAGCTGGGGACCGGCCGCGGCCGATACCGCCTGCACCGCGGCGGCCCAGAGGGCGACGGCGTTCGCGGGCAGCAGGCCGGCCGCCTCGTTGAACGGCGTGCGCATGCAGAGGTTATTCCCCGCCCCGCCGGCACAACCGCCGTTGGCACGGAAGTGGAATCCGTCCTTCGGCACTCCGAGCGCCCGCACGTTGAACCCGATCGTCGGGCTCAGCGGAATCCGGCCGGCGATGATGTCCAGGAAGAGGTTGTTGTCCGTCGGCGTCGAGAAGGCCCGATTGAAGGTCAGGCGGAACGATTGATTGTCCTTCGGTTTGAACACCAGGGCGGCCCGGGGCGAGAACACCGCGGAGGGCAGCCGGCTGTGCTTGTCGATCCGCAGCGCACCGACAAAATCGAGCTTGGGGCTCAGGTGGGTGACCGAGTGGACATACGCCCCGATCTCCTTGATGCCGTCGTCGTCTTCGTTGCGGCCATTGATGGTCCCGTCGGTCCGGGCGTCGGTCAGGATATAGTCGGCGCCGTAGAGCAACGTCTCCTTCTTGCCCAGGTCGAACCCGTGCTGGAACTGGGCCGACCAGACCCGGGACTTGTCCGAGATCGGGCTGCCGTCGCGCAGGAGGTAGGTCCCGCCGGCGTTACTGAAGTTGCCGAAACCCTGGACGAAGAAGCGCTTGTAGCGGTAGCGGAGCTGCGCCGCCGAATACTTCCAGTCCTTGGCCTGGCCCGCCCCGATCCCGGTGTATTCGATCAGGCTCTTGGCGTCGGTGATGCCGTAGGTGGCGATGAGCTCGCTATTGGCGTCGGGCCGCACATCCACCCGGGCCTCGCCGCCGAACTGCTCCAGGTTGAAATCCCGGCACCCGGTGCTGGCGTTGCATTGGCCGGCCGGAATGCCGAGCCCCGGCTTGGTGGTGTTGAGATTGACGGGCTCGGCGGGATCCCGGAAACGCCATTCGGTGCCCTTGAGATAACTCCCCGACACCTTGAAGGCCGCCTTGCTGCCCAGCCGCATGGCGTGCCGTCCGGTCACCCGCCAGATCCCGGCGCCGTTGTCGGTCAGCGTGCTGCCGCCGGAGGCGTAGTTGGAGCTGGCGCGGGCGCCACCCTCGAGGGACAGCGTGGTGCCGGTCGAGGTGAACGGCGACCGGGTGATGATGTTGAGCACGCCGTTGGACGAGTTGGGTCCGTAGAGCGCGGCGCCGGGACCGAGCACGAACTCGATCCGCTCGATGTCCTCGTTGGTGGTCGGGAAGAACGTCGACACGTTGACCCGGAGCGAGGGCACCGCGGCGTAGCGGTAGTCGATCAGGGTGAGGAGCGCGCCCGAGAAGATGTTATTGAACCCGCGGGCCACCACGTTGGACTGCACCAGGCCGCCGGTGGAGATGTCCACGCCCGGCACGCTCTTCAAATGATCCACCACCGTGAGCGCCGGCCGCTCGGCGATTTCGGTCCGGGTGATCGCGAAGACCGCGGCCGGCGCGTCGGTGACCTTCTCGGCCGCCTTGGAGACCACCGTCACCGAGACTTCCTCGAGCTGGGCCGGTCGTTCCTCCAGGGCGGCGTCGACGGTCACCGTGGCGCCGGCGGAAATCACCGTGCCGGGGAATTCCCGCACCGTGTATCCGATCGACGACACCCGCACCGTGTACGAGCCGGGGGTCAGTCCGCTGATCCGGAACGACCCGTCGGAGCGGGTACTGGCCTTGGCGGCTTCCACCCCATTGGGATTGAGTACCGTCACCATGGCACCAGCCAGTGGCCGGCTGCCGGTGAGTGTCACCTTGCCGCTCAGCGCACCCGACTGGGCCGCCGCGGATGCCACTGTCACCAGCGCCAGGACCAGCGCGAGCGACACCGTCCGGAGAGCGCGAGCCATGCGGAAGTACCTCGTAGGTATGGAGATGCTGGAACGGAAGAGGGGACGGTCCCACCGGGGTCGGGACGTGGATGAATATACGGCTTTGATCCGACGAAGTGCCAGGAGAGCGCCCGGTTGTGCAACAGGCTCGGTCCCGGTCGTCCCCTTGGCATTGAGGATCCATAAGGTGAACTTTTCAGGGTTATGTGGCGCCAGGCGCTCGGGGGAGCGTCGGCCTCCTCGACCCAAGTTCCGAAAGGAAGTACGGATATGAAGAAATGGTCTGCAGTTCTGCCGTTGGGACTCCTTGCCGCCGCCTGTTCGCAGTCGGGGCAGGTTGCTCAGCGGATCCCAGCCGACTCGTCCCAGTATTTCCGGACCCAGGTGGAGCAGATGACCACCGTGGCCGCGGCCAAGGACAGCCTGGTCCGGGACCTCGCGGAAACCACCCGGCTCCTCTCCGACATCAATACGGAGATCCTCAAGGTCTCCAACGCCCGCAAGCCGGTCGAACCGGTCGTGGGCGGTGAGGGCCTGGCCACCAACGATCGCGCCATGGTGCTCAAGCGGGTCCAGGACCTGACCGCGCGCCTCCGCGGGAACGAGTCCCGCCTGGCCGCGAGCCAGAAGCGCCTCAAGCAGCTTACCTCCGAGTCCGACAGCCTGAAGAGCACGCTGGGTGACCTGCAGGCCACGATCGACGGTCTGAACGCGACCCTCGAGAGCCAGAAGAACACCATCGCCACCCTGGAAGCCGATCTGACCGGCACCAAGCAGCAGGTGGCGACCCTGAGCGAGGAGAAGGCCGTCCTGACCGATACCGTCTCCGCGGTGACCACCCGTGAGAACACGGTGTACTACATCATCGGGACCCGCAAGGATCTGAAGGACAAGGGGATCATCACGGAAGAGGGCGGTACCCGCTTCCTGATCTTCACCCGGACCGGTGAAGTGCTCAAGCCGGGCCCCAATCTCGATCCCGCGGGCTTCACCATGGTGGATCGGCGGAACCTCACGGAGATCAAGCTTCCGGATCCCGCGAAGGAGTATCAGCTGGTCACCAACCAGAACATCGCGTACAGCAACATTCCGCTGGACGCCAAGAACCGGGTCAAGGGCTCCATCCAGATCAACTCTCCGGAGCGGTTCTGGGGGCAGGCCCGCTTCCTGATCCTGGTCGAGCGCTAAGCGAAGCGAAGTGAATGAAGGCGGGGGTGGCCCGAAAGGGGCCACCCCCGCTTTTATTTCAGCATCCCTCGAAAGCTGCCGTGCCTCATGCGCCGCATCCTGCTCGCCGTCTCGCTTCTGCTCCTCCCCATTCCCGCGTACGCCTGGGGGACCCTGGGACACCGGCTCACCGCCCGGCTGGCGATGGACTTCCTCTCGATGGACTCCCGGAAGGAGATCTCGCGCCTGCTCGGCGGAGAGAGCCTGGCCGACGCATCGACCTGGGCCGACAGCATCCGGAGTGAGCGGAAGGAGACCGGGCCCTGGCATTACATCGATGTGCCGGTGGACTCGAGCTTCGAAGGCTGGGCGCACTATTGCCCCGCCGAGGGCTGCGTTCTGATGGCCATCGACCGGTACACCAAGATCCTGGAGGACCGAACCCGTCCCGATGCGGAGCGGGCCGAGGCGCTGCGTTTCCTGATCCACTTCGTGGGGGATCTGCACCAGCCGCTTCACGTGGGTGAGCGGGGCGACCGGGGCGGCAACGACGTGAAGGTGACCTGGCAGGGACGCCCCGCGAATCTCCATTCGGTATGGGATACCTATCTGATCAGCTCGGCCGGCCTCAATGAGGATCAGTGGCTCGGGCGACTGAGAAAGGACGCCAAGCGCCTGCACCGGAAGGAAGTGGCCAGTGGGACACCGGCCGACTGGGCCGCGGAAAGCCATGCCCTGTCACGGGACCATGTATACACCCTGCCCGACCCCCCCGAGCTGAGCGCCGGGTACGCCGGCGAGAACCTCCCGCGGGCCGAGCAGCGTCTGGTCCAGGCCGGGATCCGGCTGGCCGCGATGCTGAATCAGATCCTCAAGAAATGAACGATCGCGGGCCCGTGGTGCTGGTCACCACTCCTGAACGGCCCCGGTTCGCCTACGTCCTGGCCCACGGTGCCGGCGCGGGGATGCGGCACCCCTTCCTCGAAGCGATGGCTCAGGCGCTCCTGGTGCGCGACGTCGCCACCCTCCGCTACGAGTTCGCCTACATGGAAGCGCACAAGAACCGTCCCGATTCGCCCGCGGTCGCGGCCGCGCGGGTCAGGGAAGCGGTTCAACGGGCGGGAACCGAATGGCCGGGCCTCCCGCTCATCGCCGGAGGGAAATCCTTCGGCGGCCGGATGACCAGCACCGCGCAGGCGGAGGCACCGCTTCCGGGTGTCCGCGGTCTCGCCTTCCTGGGATTCCCGCTGCATCCCCCGGGGAAGCCTTCGGTCTCCCGCGCGGAGCATCTGTTTCAGATCCGGGTCCCGATGCTGTTCCTCCAGGGGACCCGGGACGAATTCGCCACCCGGGAGCTCCTCACCGGCGTCTGCGACCAGCTGGGATCGCTCGCCACCCTGGACCTGATCGACGACGGCGATCATTCGTTCAAGGTGCCCAAGCGCGCCGGACGGAGCCCGGAGCAGGTGATGGACGACCTGGCGGATCGGCTGGTCGCGTGGGGTACGCCCATCGCGGCAGGCTAGATTCTCGGAATGCTCCCCAGCGCCGAAGCCGAGACGGCTTCCGGTTTCACTCCGTCCAGCCGCCAGCTCGAGGCCATCGAGGCGCCGCTCGGACCGGTCCTGGTCCTGGCCGGTCCCGGTGCCGGCAAGACCTTCTGCCTGATCGAGCGGATCCGGTTTCTGATCGAGCAGAAGGGATTCGACCCGGCCCGGATCTGCGCCGTGACCTTCACCAACAAGGCCGCCGAGGAGATCGGGGAGCGGCTGGAGAAGAGCCTGGGCGAGCGGGGCCGGGGCGTGAAGGGCGGAACCCTGCATGCGCTCTGCGCCGAGATTCTCCGGGAACACGGCGAATGGATCGGCGCCCACCGGGGATTCGGCATCGCCGACGAAGAGTATCAGAAAGACGTGCTGCGGCGCCTCGGCGTCTGGGACAAGCGCCGCGGCTGGCTGCTGACGCGCTTCGGACTCCATCGCGCCCGCGGGGTCGAGCTCACCCCCGAGGATCTGGGGATCTTCCAGCGCTACTGCCAGCACCTCGAGCACCGGAACCTGCTCGATTTCGATGATTTGGTGATCCGGACCGCGTCGCTGCTGGAGAACTACGGCGAGATCGCCGATCAGGTCGCCGCGCGCTGGGACTACCTCCTGGTGGATGAGTTCCAGGATCTGACACCCAAGCAGTACGACGTGGTGCGCCGGCTGGCGCGGGGACACCGCAACCTGTGCGTGGTCGGGGACGACGAGCAGTCGGTGTTTTCCTGGACCGGCGCGGACCCGCAGGTGCTGCGTCAGTTTCTCAACGACTTCCGGCTCGACCATATGGTCGTGCTCGACGAGAACCGTCGCACCGCCCGCCAGATCTTCGAGTCCGCCCGCCGCCTGCTCCAGCAGAATCCCAGCCTGTTCGACGAAAAGATCCTCAAGGCCGAGCGGGAGTCGGAGTACCCGGTGAGCGCCCTGGGGTTCGACGACGAGCACGCCGAGGCGCGCTGGCTCCTCGCGGACCTGGTGGCGGACCAGGGGCGTACGGCGCGGCCGTGGGGCGATTATGGCGTGCTCTACCGCAAACACGAGATCGGGGACACCCTCGAGGCGGAATTCATTCGGGCCGGCATCCCCTGCCGGATGGCGTCGGGTCGCGCGCTCCAGGACGACCCGGTGGTGCGGTATCTCGTCGCTGCGCTCCGGGTCATCGCCGAGCCGGGGGACCCGCTTCGGCAGGAGGCCTTCGCGCGGGTGGTGCTCCCGCCGATGGTCTGGTCGACCATTGCGTCCGAGGCGGAGCGCAAGAAACAGGATCCGGTGGCCTGGATGCGCACCGTCGCGAAGCGTCTCGCCAAGGACGACGAGACCGGCAAGAAGCTGCGCCGCGCCGACTACGCGCTCCAGAATCTCCCGGCCCTGGGTCGCAAGCATTCCGCCCTGGCCGGCCTGGTCGAGGATCTGCTCTCCCAGCGCGTCGGGGAATACCGCACGGTGCTGGAGGACCGGCACGACGAGCTGAGCGACCCGGCCTCCGATCCCGAGGTGGTGGCGCTCGCCGACCGGCTCCGCGGCGCGCTCCATGGCCGGCGGCGGGTGTGGCTGCCCCGGATGGGAGGCCTCGAGCTGGCGCTGTCGGGCCTCCTGCTCCGCGCCGGGGTGACCTCGGTCGCCTACCTCGACGGCGCCGCGCTCCCTCGGGAGGACGACGTCACCATCTCGCCGCAGGCCGGTGGCCGACCGGGACTGGCGCTCGGATTGTTCAAGGCGCTGCAGATGGTCCACGCCGGGGCCCTCCAGGACGCCTTCCGGGATTTCGTCTCGGTGGACCTGGAAACCACGGACAAGGACATCGCCACCTGCGATATCGTCGAGCTCGGGGCGGTGCGGGTGCGCGAGGGCCGGGTGGTCGACCGGTATCAGCAGCTGGTCCGGCCCCGCGTCCCCATCACCGAAGGGGCGCAGAAGACCCACGGCATTACCGAGGAACAGCTCCGGGACCAGCCCACTCTGGACCAGGTCTGGGCCGGATTCAAGGAATTCTGCGGCACGGACATCCTGGTCGCCCACAACGGCAACGGGTTCGACTTCCCGATTCTGCGGCGGCTGGGGGGCGAGCTGCTGGAAGGGGACGAGTTCGTCACCTTCGATTCACTGCCCCTGGCCCGGGACCTCCATCCCGGCAGCCGAAAGCTCGAAGACCTGGCCCATCATTTCGGCATCGCCCTGCCCCAGGCCCACCGGGCGCACGATGACGCGCACGCGCTCGCCCTGGTTTTTCTTCGGCTCCAGGCCGAAAAACTGGCCCGGGCCCGGAAGACCGCGCTGGTGCACCTGCTCGATTACCTCGGGCTGGCGCTCGCCCTGTCGGATGCGAAGACGCTCACCGAAGAAGCCAAGGGACTCTGGAAGGTGGCGCGCGCATTCGCGCTGGGGCGCTTCAGCGATTGCCTGGAGCACTACCGGCTGGAGCGCGCGGCGCCGGGGGCTTTCGATGCGCCATCCATGGACGAGGTCATCCGGCGGCTGGGCGGTCAGCGCCGGCTCGAGCAGTACCGCATGGTCAAGGCCGCGGGCGAGCGCTATCCGGCGGCAATGGCCCGGCTCCGACGGCTGCTCGACGATACCGAAGGGGGCCGCGATCTGGCGGATCAGCTGCGCGAATTCCTCAACCGGGTGGCCTTGTCGCGTTCGGACGTCGCCGAAAAAGATTCCGATCTCGGCGCGAGAGTGAATCTGCTCACGCTGCACTCGACCAAGGGGCTGGAGTTCTCCCGGGTATACATCGTCGGGGCGGAAGACGCCCAGCTGCCCGGCATGCCCCGCGAGGGACGGGATATTCCCGAGGCGGATCTCCAGGAGTCCCGGCGCCTGCTCTACGTGGGAATGACCCGGGCGAAGGATCGGCTGGTGATGACCCGGGCGGAACGGCGAAAGGACCTGTCGACGGGAGGGTATCGCTTCCTGGAAGAGATGGGGTTCACTCCCAGGCCGCCGGAGTAACCCGCGGGGCGGCGGGGCCGACGAACCCGATTCCCAAAGGTGCGGGAGAAGAACCGGGCTCGCCGTTGGAGCAACCGCGGAACGCCTAGTGCCAGCGTCCGTCCACCCAGTACCAGCCCTGCCGGTTGTGACGCCAGCGTCCCGGCTTATACGACCGGCGGCCCTGCCCCACCGCCTCCCAGCGTCCACTCACCCAGTCGTATCCGCCCCCCGTCCAGCGCCAGTATCCTCTTACCCACACGTATCCGCGACCCGGCGGCATACTCCGGATCTCGACCCGTTCACGAGGCGGACCCCGATCGACATACGCCACCCCGACTCCGACATTCGTGCCATACCCGCCGCCACAGCCGATCAGCCCCAGCAACAACACTGCTGCTCCGGCGGTTCGGGAGAGCTTCTGATTTCCCATCGAATCCTCCTGGTGGTGATGCGGGCCCGAGCCTCGGGCTCGCCGATCCTGCAATAGAGGAGACGATTCGGGCCAGGATTCGATGGACGGGGGGCCGATTCTCGGTACTGCGGACGACCGGGCTACAGCACACCAAACGACTAGACTCGGGTAAACGCTTCCGCCGCCGCCGGACCGGACCCCGCCGTCTCGTCGTGCTTGAAGAAGACGTAGAGCTCGTCGGCACCGAGCCCCATCAGTCGTGCCCGCCAATCCGCCAGGGATTTTTCATCGTAGGTGAGCCGGTGCAGCCGGGCGTAACCCCAGCTCGCGGTGCGCACCGCCGGCGTCTCGAAGTCGTCGTGGTCCGCGACGCACATGGCCGCATCCCTGGCCCGGAGCGCCTCGTAGACATCGTCGTCGAACCAGCTCGAGTGCCGGAACTCGAACGCCGAGCGCCAGCCGCGGGGGAGCCCGTCGAGGAACTGGGTCAGCCGGGGCAGGTCCTTTTTCAGATTGGGCGGCAGCTGGAACAGGGTGGGTCCGCGCCGCTCACCCAGCACGCTGGTGATGCGGGTGAAGTACTCCACCTCGCTCTCCACCTCCTTGAGCCGCCCGTAGTGAGTGATCCGCTGCGAGGCCTTGATGGCGAATCGGAACTCGGGCGGCACCTTCGCCGCCCAGTCGAGGAGGACCGATTCCTTGGGCATCCGGTAGAAAGTGTTGTTGATCTCCACGGTGGGGAACTTGCCGGCGTAGAAACCCAGCATGCCGTCATCCGGAAGGCCCTTGGGATAGAACGACCCCTTCCATTCCTTGAACGACCAGCCGCTGGTGCCGGCCAGCAACCGCATCAGCGGCCTCCCGCCGCCTTCTTCTTGGGCCGTTCCGCCTTGGCCGGCGCTTCCTTCTCCTTCTTCTCGGCCGCCTTGCCCTTGGCCAGACTCGCCTTGAGCGCCTCCATGAGATCCAGCACCTTGGTGCCCTTCTCCTCCTGCGGCTCGCCGGTGATCTCGTGGCCCTCGACCTTCTGGTTGATGGCCTCCTGGACCTTGATCCGCACCGTGTCCTTGTAGGTCTCGGGCTTGAATTCCTCGGTGGCCCCCTGCTCGACGATTTGCATCGCGAGGTTGAGCTCGGCCGGCTTGACCTCACCCTCGCCGAGCGGAACTTCCGATCCCGGCCGCAGCTCGTCGGCATAGTGGAGCTGCTCCATCACCAGGACGCCGTCCTTGGTGGGCCGCACCAGCACCAGATTCTGATGGCCGCGGGCCGCATATTGCCCCAGCCCGGCCCGGCCGCTCTTCTTGAGCGCCTCGGCGAGGAGCTTGTAGGGTCGATCGCCGCCCTTGTCGGGCCCCAGGTAGTAGGCCTTTTCCAGGTAGATGCGGTCCACCTGGGCCAGGGGGATGAATTCGTTGATCAGGATCGAGCCATCGCCCTTCTCTTCCAGGGCCTTGAGCTCCTCGGGGGTGAAAATCACAAACTGGCCTTTGGCAAACTCGTACCCCTTCACGGTGTCGGCGCGCTCCACCGTCACGTCGTGCTTGGGGCACTTGTAGTACTGCTTGAGTTTCGTACCGCAATCCTTATGGACCATGTTGAAGGACACCGAGGCCGCAGACTCGCCGGTGGAGTACACGTGCACCGGCACGGAAACGAGTCCGAAGGAAATGGTAGCGGTACCGATCGAACGGACGGGCATGGCGACATCTCCCGGGGGAACTGTTGGGTCTACGCAGGACGCCCCAAGAATAACCCCGGGCCACGAGCCACGTCAGTTCGCGCGGGAGCGGGTCAATCCGGCGATGCACCTCCCGCCCGGACGCCAACCCACAAGGTCATTGCAGCGACGGCGCCAGGGCCAACGCGACATGAGGCGCCCAGGTCCAGTCAAACTCCATTTGCCGGGCGGTCTGCACGGCGAGCTCGTGGCCGCCGAGGCGGGACACGAGATACAGACTCATTTCTATTCCTGCCGAAATCCCGGCGGAGGTCACGATGTCGCCGGCGTCGATCCAGCGCTGCTCCTCGAGTACCGTCACCCTGGGGAATCCGGCGCGCAGGTCCCCGATGTCCTCCCAGTGCGTAGTGACCGTTTTGCCGTCCAGCAGGCCGGCCTTGGCCAGCAGGAAGGCGCCGGTGCACACGGAGGCCGTCAGGATCGACCCCACCGAGCAACGGGTGATCCAGTCGATGACGGACTTCCGTTCCATTTCCGCCGTCACTACCCCGCCTGGAATGATGAGCACATCGATGGGCGGGTGGTCGGTGAAGGTGTGAGCGGGCTGCACCTCGAGCCCGGCCCGCGCGGTGACCAGGTGCGATTCCCGTGCAACGGTGGTGACCCGGAAGGGCTTGGGCGCACCCGGATAGAGGCGGGCGGACACGCGCGACGCCGTCGAGAACACCTCGAAGGGACCGGCAAAGTCCAGCACTTCGACTTCATCGAACAGATAGATACCGACGGCGAAGGTCATGGGAGCATTCTCCTGGTCAAGAGGTGGCATCAGAGTGCGTGGGAGCGAGCCAACCGGGCGATGTGCTCGGCGGCGCGGAAGGCGAGAGCCTGGATGGTCATGGTGGGCTGGCCGCGACCGGAGGTCACGAAGCTGCTGCCGTCGCAGATGAAGAGGTTGGGCACGTCGTGGGCCCGGTGGTAGCGGTCGACGACCGAGTCGCGCGGGTCGTTGCCCATCCGCGCGGTGCCCAGCAGATGGACGCCGCCGTCCACCGGAAGGACCGGCTGATTCCAGACCCGGGTCGCACCGGCCGCTTCCATCAGCTCCTGGGTCCGATCCCGGAACCACTGTTTGGTCTTCATGTCGTCGGGGTGATCCTGATAGGTGAGGCTGAGCCCGGGGCGGCCGAACCGGTCCCGGTGATCGGGATCCAGCGTCACCCGGTTGGCCGCCACCGGCAGCGACGTGAGGTGCGACATGAACCGGGTCGTGTGGGTGTAGTAGTCGCGCAGCGCCCGGGTGTACTCGCTGCCCCACTTCGGCAGATCCGCCGGCAGCCCCTCGAGCGCGAACGCGATCGGTCCGGACGGAAAGCGGGCATCGATGCCGCCCCCGCCGTAGAAGCCGCGCCCGGGGTCGGCGTCGTAGAAATCGAGAACGACCCGGCTGGCGACGGCGCCCTGGTACTCGTTGAGCGGATGCTCGAAGCGGCCGTTGGTGTACGCGTAGCCGTTGAACATGATGTAGCGCCCGACGGTGCCGCTCGAGTTCGCCAGCCCGTGGGGGAACGCCGCCGATTCCGACAGCAGCAGCAGACGGGTCGTCTCCGCACCGTTCGCGGCGACGACCACGGCGCGGGCCGCTTGACGCCGCTCCCGGCCCTTCCCGTCCCAGTACACCACGCCGGTCGCGCGGCCCCGCGGGTTGGTCTCGACCCGGAAGACGGTGGACTCGGCGCGGACCTCACAGCGGCCGGTCGCCAGCGCCTTCGGGATCACGGTGACCAGCGCCGAGGACTTGGCGCCGAACTCGCACCCGTAATAGGAGCATTTCCCACAGGCCCCGCATGCCGCGCGGCCCTGGTAGGGCTGGGAGACGATCGCCATCGGCGCGACCTGGGCATGGAGGCCGAGCGCGCCCGCCGCGTGCTCGAGCAGTACCCCCGAGGACTTGTTGGGCAATGGCGGCATCGGATACGGGCGGGAGCGGGGCGGGTCGAACGGGCCGGGAGCACCCGAGACCCCGATCTCCCACTCGACCCTGGTGTAGTACGGCTCCATTTCCTGATAGGTCAGCGGCCAGTCGTCGAATCCGGTGCCGCCGATCGGACCCCACACCGATCGCTCCGTGAAGTCGATGGGACGGAACCGCCAGTAGTTGGCCGCGAAGTGGACGCTGCTCCCCCCGACGGCGCGGCGATAGAGCAGCCCGCGGGCGGTCGAATGGGATCCGGAGGGCTCCGTCTCGGTCGTCCGGAAGGTCTGGGCCGGTTCGAAGGCCCGGTTGAGCATCGCGAGCTGGCGCTCGACCGCCAGCTCGTCATGGGTGAACTGGGCCGGCTGCTGCCACGGTCCCTGTTCCAGGACCACCACCTCGAACCCCGCGGTCGCGAGCTCGCTGGCCAGCACGCCGCCCGCGGCGCCGGATCCGACGACGACAAAATCCACCGGATCGCGCTCGCCGTAGGTGCGCTGGATCATCCGGCCCGTCTCGGGTGCGGCGCACCGGCCTGGGCGGCGTACCAGCCGAACGGCGCCACATAGCTCGGGCGATGGTCTATGCCGAGCGTCCTCCATCCCGCCATGCCCTGATTCCCGCCGTACGACGGATCGGCGAAGGTGCCGATGATCACCAGGGTGCGGGCCGCCGCGAAGAAATCGCCGTGCTCGACCTGCCGCATGATGGCATTCTGCGGGCCGACCGGCAGCGCGGCGAATCCGCGCGCACGCCCGGATGCCCTGGCCCGCGCGTCGAGATCGGCGAGCCCGGCGCGGATGACCGGGAGGCTGGTCTTGAAGAATGGCGTGCCGAGCGCGCGATCCACGAAGTGAACCGCGCCGGCCTCCTCGGCTCCCGGGGCGCCGTCATCCGATGGGATGATTCGCGCGGCGAATGCCCGCATTGCGCGCGCCTCCGCCGGGGTGAGCAGAGTGAACCCGGCGCCGGCGCGAGCGTCCTCACGAGCGCATCCGGCCATCGTGGCGAGCCAGGGTAGCTGCAGAGACAGCAGAGCTGCGGTGGCGGCGCGGCCGGCGAACGCGAGAAAATCGCGGCGGGTTGAATCGTCCTCGGTCATACTCGGCAAACGCCTCCCTGTGCTCGCGGCGCGCGTGGGGTACTCGCCGCGCCGAACATAGGGAGCCATGGCTCCGGCCAAAAGAGCCATTATCGCTTACATGGCAGGACCATTCATGACACTGGGCTACAGCAACGTGGCGAGCGCATCGATCCCGCGCCGAATGTCGCCCGGTGAGATGCCGGCGTAATTGAAGAACAATCCGGGACGGGGGCGACGGGTGTGATAGTACCGGGACAGCGGCGGCAGGTCGAGGCCCTTGTCGAAGGCCCGCCGCGAGATCTCTCGATCATCCGATCCGGGTCGCAGCCAGCCGGCGACATGCATGCCGGTGTCGGCTGACTTCACCTCGATCCGGCCCCCCAGGCGCCGAGCCATGACGTCCAGCAGCAGGTCCCGGCGCTCGTGGTAGAGCGCGCGCATCCGCCGGACGTGAGAACTGAGGTGGCCCGCCGTAATGAATTCGGTCAGCACGGCCTGCATGAAGCTCGGCGCGAAGCCATCCACCAGCGTCCGCGCGGCGGCGAACCCGTCGACCAGGCGCTCGGGCACCACCGCGTAGGCCAGCCGGAGGGCCGGGAAAAGCAGCTTGTTGAAGGTGCCGGCATAGATGACCCGTCCTCCGACATCCAGCGCCTGCAGGGCCGCCAGCGGGCGTCCGGTGTAGCGGAACTCGCTGTCATAGTCGTCCTCGATCACCCACGCCTGGGCACGGGCCGCCCACTCGAGCAGCGCCAGCCGGCGGCCCAGGCTCAGGGTGACCCCGACCGGGTACTGATGCGAGGGCGTTACATACGCGAGCCGCGCCGTCGGCGCCAGGCGGATGCCGGTGTCGACGTTCATGCCATCCGGATCGACCGGCACGGAGATGATCCTGGCACCGGCGCTTTGCAACGCGCCCCACGCCCCGAGATAACCCGGCTCCTCCATCCAGGCCGCATCACCGGGATCGAGCAGCAATCGCGCGGCCAGGTCCAGCACCTGCTGGGTGCCGGAGAGAATGATGATCTGCCGCCAATCGCACCGCACGCCGCGCGCCGTGGCCAGGTAGCCGACCAGCGCCTCCCGCAGCGGGCGATAACCCGCGGCGTTCCCATGAAACAATGACTCCCGCTCCCAGAGGCGTGCGTGCCGGGCCAGCAGCCGGCGCCAGGTGGCGAGAGGGAACGCGTCCAGGTTCGGGAGGCCTCGCGCAAAGAGGCGGCGATTGGGAACCTCGACGACCCGTGGCGCCAGCGCACGGCTGGTCGCCCGAACCCACACCTCGGCTCGGCCGGCGGCGCCGACGGTATGCCGGCCCCGCAACGAGAGCGGCTCCCTACCCGACGGGGCCGCCGGCCGTACCGCGGTGATGCCCAGCCTCCGCGGAGCCCGCTCCAGCTCCGGGATCGCGGACGCGACGTAGGTTCCGGCTCCCACCTTTCGGACCAGGAAGCCTTCCGCTTCCAGCTGCGTAAACGCCAGCTCCACGGTATTCCGGGAGACCCGGAGGTCGACGGCCAGGGTGCGGGAGGATGGCAGCCGGGCCCCCGGCGCGAGACTGCCGGAGAGGATCGTGCCGCGGATCCTTTCGTAGATCTGCCGGTAGAGCGAGAGGACGGGGTCGGTATCGAGGCGGTCGAAGACCGGAAGTGATACTCCAATACTCTGCTTGGCCATGGTTTCCCTCTCCGCCTTGACTTCCCCACCGCCCGATCGAACTTCCCTCGTCCCCGGAGCGAAAGCCCCGACCCGAGAGCACAATGGCCGAGAGCAAAGACCGCGATTCCGATCTGCTCAGCACCTACCGGGCAAAGCGCTCGCCCGACCGGACCCCGGAGCCGTTCGGTGGCTTCGAGTCAGGGCCCGGCAAGCTCTTCGTGGTCCACAAGCACGCCGCCCGGCGGCTCCATTTCGATCTGCGGCTCGAGATGGAGGGTGTGCTGCGATCCTGGGCCGTGCCCCGGGGGCCGTCCTATGATACCCACGAGAAGCGGCTCGCGGTGCTGGTGGAAGACCATCCCCTGGAGTACGGCGATTTCGAGGGGAAGATCCCCGAAGGGAACTACGGCGCCGGCGCGGTGATCGTCTGGGACCGGGGCGAATGGGTCCCGATCGAGGACCCGCTCGAGGGACTCAAGAAGGGCAAGCTGCTGTTCGACCTCAAGGGCTACAAGCTGCGGGGCCGCTGGACCCTGGTGAAGATCAAGAAGTCCCAGAAGGACTGGCTGCTCATCAAGGAGCGGGACCAGTACGCCGCCAACGATCCGCCGCCCTTCCCCGAGGAGTCAGTCCTTTCCGGGCTCACCGTCGAGGAGCTCGGCGAGGGACACACTCCCACCGGCCGGATCGAGGCCGAGCTGGACAAGCTCAAGGTACCGACCCGTCTGGTCGATCCGCTCAAGGTGGAGCTGATGCTGGCCGAGCCGCGGGATGCGGCCTTCAGCAAGCCGGGCTGGGTGTTCGAGCCCAAGCTGGACGGGTACCGCATCCTGGCCACCCACGACAAGGGCGCCGCGGCGCTGCGGAGCCGGAACGGCAACGACCTCACCGCCTCGTTTCCCGAGGTGGCCCGCGCGGTCAAGGCGCTGCCGGTGCCCCGGGCAGTGATCGACGGCGAGCTGGTGATCCCCGATGCCCAGGGCCGTCCCAGCTTTCAGTCGCTCCAGAAACGCGCGCGGCTCTCCCGCACCATCGACATCCGCCACGCCGCCGCGGAATCGCCCGCGGTGCTGTACGCCTTCGACCTGCTGGGCTTCGCCGACCGCGACCTGCGCGGGTTACCGCTCATCGACCGCAAGCGGATCCTCCGGATGCTGCTCCCGCCGCTGGGCGCCATTCGGTACGTGGACCACTTCGATGGCGACGGTACCGCCCTGATGGAGCACGCCAAGGCGCTGGGGCTCGAGGGGATCGTGGGCAAGAAGGCCGACGCCCCCTACAAGGGGGGCCGCTCGCCGCAGTGGCTCAAGGTCCGCGCCGAGCAGACCGAGGAGTTCGTGGTGGTGGGCTTCA
>DASYPZ010000142.1:0-4135 GCA_036006105.1 Gemmatimonadales bacterium
CGCGAGAAACACCGCGGAGGGGTTGGGGACGGCCGCCAGGCCGCGCTCGGTCATGGAAAAGACGCCCAGCTCATCCACCGAGCCGAAGCGATTCTTGGTGGCGCGCAGCAGCCGATAGTCCAGCGATCCCTCACCCTCGAAGTACAGCACCGTGTCGACGATATGCTCCAGTGTCTTGGGCCCCGCGATGGTGCCGCCCTTGGTGACGTGCCCCACGACAAACACCGCCGTGCCGCTGTCCTTCGCGAACCGCATCAGCTTGGCGGCGCACTCCCGGACCTGGCCGACACTGCCCGGGGCGCCTTCCAGGGCGTCGGTGTAGACCGTCTGAATCGAATCCAGGACCAGGAGCTCCGCGCCGGTGGCCCGCGTGGCGTCCAGGACACTCTCCAGGCGGGTTTCGCCCAGGACGAGGACCGGACCGGCGTCCTCCATCAGGCGGTCGGCGCGAAGCCGGATCTGTTCGGGAGATTCTTCACCACTGGCGTAGAGCACGCTGCGCCCGGCCGCCCGCAGCCGTGCCGCCGTCTGGAGCAGCAGGGTGGACTTGCCGATGCCCGGCTCGCCGCCGATCAGGGCCATGGAACCTGGAACGATGCCGCCGCCCATGACGAAGTCGAATTCGGGGATCCCGGTGGTCCAGCGAATAAGGCGGGATTGTTCTACGTCGCTCAACGGCTGCGGGGTGCTCCCGCCCTCCCGTCCTCCCGTCCTCCCGCCGCCCGCCCGCGGGGCCGGCTTCGACACCGAGACCGGCTCCTCCGCGATGGTATTCCATTCCCCGCAGGCTTCGCAGCGGCCGGCCCACTTGGAATGGTCATGCCCGCACTCGGCACAACGGTACACCGAGCGGGCCCGCGCCATCAGCCCTCTCGCTCGGCGTGACTGTCGAAGCGGGTGAACTGCTTGTGAAAATGCAGCTTCAGGTTTCCGGTGGGGCCGTTGCGGTGCTTGGCGAGATGGATGTCCGCCAGCCCTTCGATATTCTCGCCCTTTTCCTCCGCCTTGTCTCGAAGATCCTTGTACATCTCCGGCCGGTGAATGAAGATCACGACATCGGCATCCTGCTCGATAGCGCCCGAGTCCCGGAGGTCGGACAGCATTGGCGTCCGGTCGCCGCCCCGCTGCTCCGAGGCCCGGGAGAGCTGTGACAGGGCGATAACCGGGATTTCCAGCTCCCGCGCCAGCGCCTTGAGCGACCGGGATATGTCCGAGATTTCCTGAACCCGGTTATCGGAGTACTCCGGGCTCCGCATCAGCTGCAGATAGTCGACGATCACCAACCCGACCTCCGCCTCAGCCCGAAGCCGACGGGCCTTGCCGCGCATTTCCAGCAGGGTCAGCGCCGGGCTATCGTCGATCCACATGGGACATTGCTGGAGGATGCCGGAGGCGCGAGCCAGCTTGGGATAATCCGAATCACGGATGCGTCCCTGGCGAACCGCCTGGCTGTCGATCATGGCCTCGGCACACAGCATTCGCTGGACCAGGGAGTCCTTGGACATTTCCAGCGAGAAGATGGCGACACCATGCCCCTTGTGAGCCGCGTTGGTGGCGATGTTCAGACAGAAAGCCGTCTTGCCCATCGAAGGCCGAGCCGCGACGATGATGAGCTCGGATTTCTGAAACCCCGAGGTCAGCGCGTCCAAATCTGTAAACCCGCTGGGCACTCCGGTAACCGCAGTGCCGCTTCGATGGAGCGTTTCGATGCGCTCCATCGCCGGCCACAGCATCTCCTTGATCCGCATGAAGCCGTCGGTACGGCGTTCCTGGGAGATCCGGAAGATCCGCCCTTCGGCTTGATCGAGCAGCTCGGTGGCAGGCAGCCGGCCCTCGTAGGCCTGCTGAATGATGCCGGTCGAGGCCTCGATCAGGCGCCGGAGAATCGATTTTTCGCGGAGAATCTTGGCGTGGTGTTCCAGGTTGGCGGCCGTGGCGACCGAATCGATCAGCTCGGCGAGATACTCGACCCCCCCGGCCGACTCGAGCTCGTTCCGCCGCAGCAGCTCATCGCGAAGCGTAACGTGGTCGATGACCACACGTTGCTCGGTGAGTGCCACCATGGCCCGAAACAGCCGGCGGTGGCCTTCCTTGTAGAACATGGAATGGTCCAGGCTCTCGGCCGCCTTGAGCGCGGCGTCCTGGTCGAGGAGCATCGCACCCAGAACCGCCTGCTCCGCGTCCGGGCTCCAGGGCGCGGACCGGAGACTCTGCTCAACGGTCGAGAAGCTGTCGGGCGATACGGACGTCATCCCAGGTGGGTTTCTTCCAGTTCGGGTTTCGGAGCAGAGCCGCCGGGTGATAGGTCACGACCAGCGGAGTGCCACGGAAGGAATGTACTCTCCCGCGCAAATCCGTGAGACTTCGCTTGACGCCGAGGAGGGCCTCGGCCGCCGTTGCCCCCAGAGCCACCAGCACCTTGGGGCCCACCAGCTCGATTTGACGCTCGAGGTAGGGCGCACACGCCGCCAGCTCGTCGGGCAGCGGCTTCCGGTTTTGCGGGGGGCGGCATTTGACCGTGTTGGCGATAAAGACATCCTCCCGCTTCAGGTCGATCGCCTCGATCATCCGCGTCAGCAATTCTCCCGCTTTGCCCACGAACGGGCGACCGGTCTCATCCTCGGTCTGTCCGGGTCCCTCCCCCACGAACATGAGCCTGGCGGTGGCGTTTCCCTCTCCCGGAACCGTGCGCTTGCGTCCCTGGCAGAGGAAGCACCGGGTGCACCCGGCGATGGACGCGGCGATCTCCTCCAGGCTCGTCCATTCCGAAGGTGCTGAGCTCGGACGAGCGGGAACCAGCACACCGGGTTCGGTCGGAATCGATGGCGCGTCGACGCTCCAGTGCTTCCGCGGCGCCGCTCCCGACGCGACCGCAGCCGGATCAGGGGGCGGAGCCACCGGGGACGAGGAAGGTTCCGGCGCACTCGATCGCGAAGGGAAATGCTCCGTAACCGGCGCGGCGGCGCCTTCTGCTAATCTCGACGAGCCAAGCGGACTGGACAGGATCACCTCATTCCCGCCCAGCTCCCGCTGCAACGCCAGGTGCCTTCGCACATCATCGGTCAAGACGCGCCTCCACTCGGTCGAGAATCTCCCGGGCCACCTGGTCCTTGCCGGCGAGCGGCACGTCCCACCGTCCACCGTCCCGATCGAGAATGGTCACCCGGTTGGTATCCACCTCGAACCCCGCTCCCGGCTCGAGCGCATCATTCATCACGATGAGGTCGAGGCCCTTGCGCGACAACTTCTCCTGCGCCTTGGCCACTCCGTCTCCGGTCTCCAGGGCGAATCCGACCATGACAGCGCCCTTCTTGCGGAGCGCCAGCGTGGCGGTGAGGATGTCCTCGGTGGGACTCAAACCCACGGTGATAGGGCCCTTCGAGCGGGCCCGCTTTTCTCCCAGCACCTCGGCCGGCCGATAGTCGGCCGGGGCCGCCGCCATGATGAGGACATCGGCCATGGGAAGCTCCGCGGCGACCACCCGCAACAGATCGGCGGTGGTCTCGATGTGCTGGAGAACGGGTCCGACCGGAGCCGCGAGAGCGGAGGGCCCCGCGATCAGCCGCACATCGGCGCCCCGATGCCACGCTTCCTGCGCCAGGTGAAAGCCCATCTTTCCGCTGGATCGATTACTGATGAAGCGGACGGGGTCGAGCGCCTCCCGGGTGGGACCGGCCGTCACCACGACGCGCTTGCCGGCCAGCGGCCCGGTGCCCCGAAGAAGGCGGGCCGCATGATGCAGAATCGTCTCGGGTTCGCTCATTCGCCCCGGCCGCTGCGACGGGCCTTCGGCCAGCGGACCGGTGTCGGGGCCCACCAGGTGGACCCCGCGTTCGGCCAGAACCTTCAGATTCTGCTGGGTGGCATCGGCCGCGAACATGGCATCGTTCATGGCCGGCGCCATCAGGATCGGGCGAGTCGCGGCCAGCAGGATCGACGTAAGCAGATCGTCGGCCAGTCCGTTCGCGACCCGGGCCAGGAGATGGGCCGTCGCCGGTGCCACGAGCAGGAGGTCGGCCTCATGGCCCAGCCGAATGTGATCGAGCGCCCGTCCCGGCTCCCAGAGGGAGGTCAGGACCGGGCGCCCGGAGAGCGCTTCGAAGGTGACGGGCCGTACGAACTCGGCCGCGCCGGA
>DASYPZ010000143.1:0-2875 GCA_036006105.1 Gemmatimonadales bacterium
TCGAGCGCTACGATCCGGCCCGTCCGTTTCGGCCCTGGCTCATGCGCATCGTCGTCAACGCGGCCCTGGATTCCCGGCGGCGGAGCAAGGTGCGCCAGGCCGAGCCCGTCGCGGAGCATCTGGAGTCCGGCGGCCTCGGGCCCGATCGCATGGCGGAGGCCTCGTTGCTCAGGGCCCGGATCGACGCCGGGCTCGCCGAGCTGCCGGAGCGCCAGCGCATCGCGCTGGTGCTGTTCGACTCCGAGGGCTGGGGTCATGCCGACATCGCCGCGGCGCTCAATGTGCCGGAGGGCACGGTACGATCCTATGTATTTCACGCGCGCCGCGCGATGCGGAAAACGCTCGGAACGCTTGCGGAAGGAATGAAATGACCATGTCGCCGTTCGATCATGAGCCCGATCCCGAGCTGGGACGGATGTTGCGCGAGGCCCTCACCGGCCCCGAGCCCGAGGCTTTTCTCCGTCGGCTCCGGATGAGCGTTGCGGCGGCGGAGCGCGGAAATCAGTGGGACGTCCTGGCCGGGTGGGCGCGTCCCCGGGCCATGGCCATGGCCGTGGCGGCGGCGTTTCTGCTCTGGCTCGGTACCTGGTTCACCCGCTCGCCCGAGATGGCCGATGCCGGATTCACCATGGCGTCGCTTCCAGCGCACACCGTTGTGTCGGGCCAGTCCCCGCGGGTGGATGAGATCATGTCTGCGATGCGGGAAAGGCCATGACCCGCTCCCGCGCAGGCGCCGCGGTCCTGCTGGTGGCCACCTTCGTCCTGGGCGGCCTGGTGGGCGGCACTGCCACCAGCATGGCCGACCGCAAGACCCACGCGGCAGTGCGTGAGGATCACTCCCGGCCGGGCTTCCTGGACCGGCTGCAGTCGGATCTCAACCTGACTCCGCCGCAACGGGACAGCATCCAGGCGGTGCTCGACCGACACCAACCCGCGATGGACTCACTCTGGGAGCTGATCAGGCCGCAGTTCCAGTCGGAGCGCCAGGCGATTCGCAAGGCGATCAACGCCTTGCTCAGCCCGGAGCAGCAGGCCAAGTACCTCGAGCTACAGCGCCAGGACAGCCTGCGGCGCGCGGAGAGAGATCGGAGCCGGAATGGTCGGCACTAGCCGGTTCGGATTGCTGCTCGGGCTCTCTCTGGTCTGGGGCGCCGCGCCGGCGGCGGCGCAGAAGCCCAAGCTCACGCTGGCCGAGGCGATTGCCCGGGCCAATCGGGTGCAGCCCGGCGTGATCTCCGCGAACGGGAACATTCGGAATGCGCAGGCGCGGATCCGCTCGGCCTCCGGAGCCTACCTGCCGAACCTCACGCTGAACGCCAACCGCGCCGACAATTTCACGGAGGGTCCGACCTTCGTCGAGGGTGTCGGAACCGTGACCAGCGGCAGCTACAACCGGAGCATCGGCACCACCCTCAACTCGAGCGTGGATCTCTTCGCCGGCTTCCGCCGCAAAGGAGAAAAGCGGGCGGCCAACGCCAATCGCGATGCCGCGGTTGCCGGATATCAGGATGCCGAGTTTCAGCAGCAGCTCACGACGACCAACACCTTCTTCGACGTGCTGGCCGCCGAGCAGCTCAGCCTGGTGGCCGCCGCGAGCGTGCGCCGCGCGGAAGAACAGCTCAACGTGGCGGTGGCCAAGCTCCACGCCGGCCGTGGTATCCGGCCCGACTCGCTCCGATCGCTGGTGACCCTCGGCACCGCGCAGCTCCAGCTGGTGAACGCCCAGACCGCGCAGGCCACCGCCGAGGCCAATCTCGGCCGCCTGGTCGGCGAGGACGGACCGGTCGGCGCGGTGGAGGATTCCGCGCTCTACCAGGTGTTGCCGGCCATCGATACCACGGCCCTTCGCGCCGAGGCCATTGCCAACGCCCCGGCGGTCAAGTCCGCCGAAGCGCAGGCCGCCTCGGCGCGGGCCGCCATCACGGTCTCCAAGGCCGGCTACTACCCGACGCTCACCCTCTCCGGCTCGGCGGCGCTCAATGGCAGCAGCCGGAACAGCTACACGTTTTTCCAGTCCCGCGGCGTGACCTTCGGCCTCAACTGGCCGATCTTCAACCGCTTTCAGCGGGAGCAGGGCATTGTCTCGGCACAGGTATCCGCGGAAGTGGCCGACGCGAATGCCGCCGAGGCGCGTCGCCAGGTCCTGGCCAGTCTGACCGCGGCGCTGGCCGCCCTCGATGCGGCCCGCATCCGGATCGGGATCAGCCTGACCAGCGTGGCGGCCGGCCAGGAAGACCTCAGGGTCCAGCAGGAGCGCTATCGTCTCGGCGTGGCGACGATCGTAGATGTGCTGACGTCGCAGGAAGCGCTGAGTCAAGCTGAAGTCGATGTGGTGACGGCCCGGTTCGACTACGTTCGGGCCCGCGCCCAACTCTCCGCCCTGATCGGGAGGACCCTGTGACCGCTATCTCGACGACAGCCGAACGCATGGCGATGCTCCCCGCGGATGTGCCGCGGGACGCCGTCATCGTGGTGCGAAACCTGAAGCGCGACTATGTGATGGGCAGCGAGACGGTGCAGGCGTTGCGGGGCGTCGACCTCACCATCCGCCGCAACGAGTTCGTCGCCATCATGGGTCCGTCGGGCTCCGGCAAGTCCACCCTGATGAACATGATCGGCTGCCTCGATTCTCCGTCCGAAGGTGAATACTGGCTCAACGGCCACCGCGTCTCCGAGCTGGGAGACGATGAGCTGGCCCGGATCCGGAACCGGGAGATCGGTTTCGTCTTCCAGACGTTCAACCTGCTGCCCCGGGCCTCGGCACTGCAGAATGTCGAGCTGCCCCTGATCTACGGGGGCACCGGTTCCAAGGAACGGCGGCAGAAAGCGGAAGAGTCGCTCACCCGGGTGGGGCTCACGGAACGGATGGGGCACC
>DASYPZ010000144.1:0-11781 GCA_036006105.1 Gemmatimonadales bacterium
ACGGCTACGCCATCTCCCAATGGATCCGGGAGCGGAGCGGTGGCGCCCTGGCGGTCGAAGACGCCGCCCTGTACCAGGCGTTGCATCGGCTGGAACGGAAGGGCTGGGTCGAGGCCGAGTGGGGCACCTCGGACACCAATCGCAGGGTCAAGATCTACGAGCTCACGCCCGAGGGCCGCCAGCAGCTCAAGAGCGACGTCGCGGAGCTGCGCCGCTATGTCGCCGCGCTCTTTGCGGTGCTGGAGCGGGGGGCCTGAGACCGGGCCCCCCTTTCGGCTGCCCTGGAAAACCCGGCCGGAAATCTCGGCCAATGTCGAGGACGAGCTCGCCTATCACCTCGACATGGTGGCCGCCCGGCTCCGGGCCGAGGGCTGGCCCGAGACGGACGCGCGGGCCGAGGCGGAGCGTCGCTTCGGCGATCTCAAAACCACTCGAGACTATTGCCGCGCCGAGCTGCTTCGGCGCGAACGGGAGAAACGACGCATGACCTACCTCGACGAGCTTCGCCAGGACCTCCACTACGCCGTCCGCGCGCTTCGGCGCTCGCCCGGATTCACCTTGACCGCCCTCGGCACCCTGGCCCTGGGCATCGGCGCCAACACCGCGATCTTCAGCGTGGTCCGCGGCGTGCTGCTCGAGCCGCTGCCCTTCCGGGCCGCCGACCGGATCGCCCGGGTGTGGCACGTGAATCCCTCGACCGGGATGAATCGGGGCGCGGTGTCGGAGCCCAACTTCAGGGATTGGCGTGCCGAGAGCCGGCTCACCGAATCGATGGGTGCCTTCTTCTTCGCGGAAGGCCAGACCGGCATCGACCTCACGGGATCGGGCGATCCGGCGCGCCTCAGGGCGGCCCTGGTCACCGACGGATTCTTCGAGACGCTCGCCACGCCGGCGTTCCTGGGGCGGAGGCTGATTCCGGAAGACAATGTCCCGGGCAAGGACCGGGTGGCGGTGCTGAGTCATGCCTTCTGGACCAGCCGGTTCGCCGCCGACCGCGCGGTGGTGGGTCGGACCATCACCCTCAACGGTCAGCCGTTCGTGGTCGCCGGCGTCATGCCTCCCGGGTTCACCTATCCCGCGGACCGGGCCCTCGACGTCTGGATTCCGCTCTCCTTCTTCGGCCCCGACGACATCGGCCGGGAGCGCTACAAGGGCTTCCTGGCGGTGATCGCCCGGATGAAGCCGGGCGTGACCCAGGCGCAGCTCCACACCGAGCTGGCCGGCGTCGCGGCGCGGCTGGCGCGCGAATATCCCGAGAATCCGGGGTGGAGCGATGTGGCCGTGTTACCGATCCTCGATTCGGTCCTGGGCGAGGTGAAGACGCCCCTGCTGGTCCTGATGGTCGCGGTGGGCATGGTGCTGCTGATCACCTGCGTCAACGTGGCGAGCCTCCTGCTGGCCCGAGCCACTGGCCGCCAGCGTGAGCTGGCGATGCGCACCGCGCTGGGCGCGGGCCGGGGAAGGATCGCGCGCCAGCTCCTGACCGAGAGCATGACCCTGGCGCTGGTCGGCGGCGCGCTCGGCGTGCTGCTGGGCGTGGTCGCGGTGCGGGCCCTGGCGGCATCGGGCGGCGCCGAGCTTCCCCGGGCCGATGCCATCCGGGTCGACGGATGGGTGCTGGTCTTCACCGCGGGCATTTCGATCGCGTCCGGCCTGTTGTTCGGCGCGGTGCCGGTTCTCCGCGCCTCGTCCGGTGACCTCCAGGGCGCGCTCCGCGCCGGGGCGCGAGGCTCGGTGGGATCGGGACAGAAGCTCCGCAGCACCCTCGTGGTCGTCGAGGTGGCGCTGGCCGTGATCCTGGTGATCGGGGCGGGGCTGGCGACCAAGAGCTTCGGGCGGCTGGTGTCGGTCGATCCCGGCTTCATCCCCGGCAACGCGCTGGTGACCCGGATCTCGGTGGGTCCGAGCTACGCCACCACGGAGCAGAGCACCGCGTACTATGAGGCGGTGCTCGCCAGCGTCCGCGCGGTTCCCGGGGTGCAATCGGCGGGCGTCATCCGGGACCTGCCGCTGCGCGGGAACGGTGAGCTGGTACGCCCGGGGATTCCCGGCCGACCGACGGCGCCGGGCCAGGCCCCCGCCGCGCAAGTGCATCAGATCAGCACCGACTACTTCAAGGCGATGGGCATTCCTCTGCTGGCCGGGCGCAGCTTCGAGCCGACCGACCGGGCCGGTGTGCCACCGGTGTTCGTGGTCAACCAGGAGCTGGCGCGGCGCTTCTGGCCCGGGGAGAATGCGGTGGGTAAGACGCTGACGTTCGGGACCACCCCGATCCGGGTGATTGGCGTCGTCGGCGACGTGCGGCAGCGCGGCCTGGCCGAGCCGTTCGAGCCGACCATCTATATCCATGCGTTGCAGAATTTCCGAAGCGGGATGAGCATCGTGGCGCGGACCGCGGGCAATCCCCTGGGCTATGCCAACGCCGTCCGCCAGGCCATCTGGTCGGTGGACAAGAGCCAGACGATCGCCGAGGTTACCACGCTCGACGCCGTGGTGGGCCGGGCGGTGTCGCGGCCCCGCCTGATCGCGTGGCTGCTCGCGCTGTTCGGCGCGATCGGGCTGGCACTGGGCGCTCTGGGGATCTACGGGGTGTTGGCCTACGCCGTGAATCAGCGGCGCCAGGAGATCGGGGTGCGGGTGGCGCTGGGTGCCACGCCCCGCGCGGTGCTGGGGCTGATCGTGGGGCGGGGAATGCTGCTGGCGGGGATCGGCGTGGGGGTCGGGGTGATCGGAGCCGCGCTGTTGTCCCGGTCGATGCAGGCGGTGCTATTCGACATCCGCCCCTCGGATCCCGCGACCTTTGTCCAGGTGGTGATGGTGCTGCTGCTCGCCTCGTTGCTGGCGAGCTGGCTTCCGGCCCGGCGCGCGCTCAAGATCGATCCGGTCACCGCGCTTCGATCGGACTGAGGTGGCGCCGCGGCACGAACGCGAACCGATGAGCTCATCGCCGCCCATGCAAGAAGCCCTGGACTGGGTGACCAGCGTCACTGGCAAACGGGTTACCCGGACCAGGCGCCTGCGCGGTGGACTCACCTCGGATGTCCGCGCGGTCACGCTCGCCGGCGGCGAGACGCTCGTGCTCCGGCGCTACACCGCCTGGGGACGGGAAGCCGCTGAGCCCGTCGCGCGCGAGGCGGCCACCCTCGAACGGCTGGTCCACTCCAGCCTGCCCGCGCCGCGGCTCGTCGCCGCCCGGTCCGAGGGGGATGTGCCGATGCTGCTCATGACCCGGCTTCCCGGCCGGGTCTGGCTTGCGCCACCCGACCCGGAGCCATGGTTGGCCCAGATGGCCCGCACCCTGGCCGCGGTGCATGCCACGCCGACCGTTGCAACGGCTCCGGTTCGCCGGCCGATCGATCCGGCCACGCTCACCGTTCCCGACTGGACCACGCGGCCCGAGCTCTGGAGGCGCGTCAACGCCGTGCTCGCGACGCCGGCGGAGACCTTCACACCGGTCTTCGTCCACAGCGACTACCAGCACTTCAACATGCTCTGGTCGCGGGGCCGCCTGAGCGGCCTGATCGACTGGGTCTTTGCCGGGGCCGACCATCCCGACATCGACACCGCGCACTGCCGACTCAACCTGGCCGTGCTCTTCTCGATCGAGCACGCGGAGCGCTTCCGGCTTCGGTACGAAGCCGAGAGCGGACGCAAAGTGGACCCGTGGTGGGACCTGCGCGGGTTGTCCGGCTATGGCCAGGACTGGAAGCAGTTCATTCCGGTGCAGGTGGCCGGTCGCGTGCCGGTCGATGCCGCCGGCATGGACGACCGGATCGAGGGCCTCATGGACCGGATTCTCAGCCGGATGTAATGGTGGTCTGCCGGTATGAGACGCCGCTATCTTGAGGCCCGTGCCCCCCACACATCTGCTGGCGTTCACTCTGCTGGGCGTCGCCCTGCCCGGGCCGGCCCTGGCCCAGTCCGGCCCGGAGCCGATGCATTTGTCGCGGCTCACCGGACCGATCGTGCTGGACGGCCACCTCGACGACTCGGCCTGGGCAAAGGTCCCCGTGCTGCCGCTGGTGATGTACACCCCGACCTTTCGGGCCCCGCTCACCGAGCGCTCCGAGATCAGGGTCGCCTACGACGACCGCTACATCTACCTCGGCGCCCGGCTGCACGACTCGGAGCCGCGGAAGGTGCGGTCCAACACCCTCTATCGCGACCGGTACTCCGGGGACGACATCGTCGCCCTGGTGCTGGATACCTACAACGACCGCCAGAGCGCCTCGTGGTTCACGGTCAATCCCGCCGGCAACCGGATCGACCGCGCGCTGTCCAACGACGGCGAATACAGCGGCGGCAGCGATCCGATGAACGACAACTGGAACGCGATGTGGGACGTCGCGACCAGCCAGAGCGATTCCGGCTGGTCCGCCGAGATGCGGATTCCGTTCTCGAGCCTGGGATTCCAGGATGTGAACGGCGAAGTGACCATGGGTCTCATCGCCTACCGGGTGGTGGCCCGGCGAAACGAGCGCCAGATCTTCCCCGCCATCCCGCCCCGATGGGATCTCGGTTTTGCCAAACCGTCGCAGTCGCAGCGGGTGGTGCTGGAGGGGGTGCACAGCCGGCGGCCGGTCTATGTCACGCCGTACGGATTGGGGGGCCTGTCCTGGCACTCCGAGCTGGACGCCCTCGACACCCACTATCTGCGGCCCCGCGAGGAGACCCACGAGGCCGGGGTGGACCTCAAGTACAGTCCCACCAGCAATCTCGCGCTCGATCTCACCGCGAATACCGACTTCGCCCAGGTCGAGGCCGACGACCAGCAGGTGAACCTGACCCGCTTCTCGCTTTTTTTTCCCGAGAAGCGCCAGTTCTTCCAGGAGCGCTCGGCCATCTTCGATTTCAATACCGGCGGCGTGAGCCGGCTGTTCCACAGCCGGACCATCGGCCTGGGCGAGGACGGCACCCCGCTTCGTATCTACGGCGGCGGCCGTCTGGTTGGTCGCGCCGGCGGTCTGGACGTGGGCTTCCTCGACCTGCAGACCGGGTCCCGCGATTCGATTCCCACCGAGAACTTCGGCGTGCTGCGGCTGCGACGCGGGGTGTTCAACGCCAATTCGACCATCGGGACCATGATCACCAGCCGCATCGCGCGCGACGGGCATCACAACGTGGCCGCGGGGGCGGACGCCATGGTCCGGACGACGGGGAGCGAGTATCTCACCGCCCGGTGGGCGCAGACCTATACCAGCGGATTCAACAACCCGGCGGTGGACTGGAAGCAGAGCCGGATGCTGCTGCGCTGGGAGCGGCGGGGACAGATCGGTCTCAGCTACAACGGCGAGCTGGTGCACTCGGGGCCCGGATACGATCCCGGCATGGGCTTTACGTTCCGGAGCGACTTCACCTCGTTCACGGGTCAAGTCGGCTATCAGCGCCTGGTCGGCGCGCACGGTATGTTCCGCACCATGGGTGTGGCGCTTCCGGCGTCCTCCTACTGGCGGAACGCCGATCACAGCGTCGAATCCGCCGAAGTGGCGCCGGTGCTGCTGGGCGAGATCAAGAGCGGCTACGCCTTCAGCCTCACGGCGCGCAACAGCTACGAGAGCGTTCGCGACACCTTCGAGATCGCCGGCGGGGCCCACGTGGTGCCCGGCAATCACTGGTTCCATCGAGGCGAGCTGTCCGTTACCGCCCCGCGGTCGGCCAGCTTCCGCCCGACCTTCAGCATTTCCGCCGGCAGCTTCTACGACGGCACCGAGGTCAGCTTTTCGGCCCGGCCGGCCTGGAACCCGTCGAAGCATCTGGAGCTCGGGGTCGACTACGACTACAACCGGATCCGGTTCAGCGAGCGGAACGAGCGGCTGGATCTGCACCTGATCCGGCTCCGGCTCCAGGCCGCGCTCGACGTGCACGCATCGCTGGCCACGCTCTTGCAGCACGACAACGCCGATCACGCGATCGGGGTGAACGCGCGGTTCCGCTACAACTTCCGGGACGGCCGGGATCTCTGGATTGTGTACAACGAGACCATGAACACCGACCGGCCCGAGCTGCCGGGGCCGCGGCCCCCGCTCATGCGGCGGCGGGAGTTCCTGGTGAAATACTCGTACACTATCGGGATGTAATTCCGCTTCCCCTACTCGGCCCGCAGCGCCGTCACCGGATCCAGCCGGGCCGCCCGCCATGCCGGCACCGCCGCCGCGACCAGTGCCACCGCGGTGAGTACCAGTGCTACCGCCACGAAGGTCACCGGATCGGAGGAGCGCACCCCGAAGAGGAGCTTGGCCAGCACACTCCCCGCCAGCAGCGCCGCCACGCCCCCGATGGCGATGCCTAACCCGGTCATCGTGAGCACCTGCCGCACCACCATCCCCACCACGGACATGCGATTGGCGCCCAGCGCGATCCGCACTCCCAGCTCGTGGGTCCGCTGCGCCACGCTGTAGGAGATCACCCCGTAGATGCCGATGGCCGCGAGCAACAGCGCGATCCCGGCGAAGATCCCCAGCATCAGCATGGAAAACCGGGGCTGCGCCACCTCCCCGGAGACCCGGTCGTCGAGGGTCCCCAGGGAGGCGAGCGGCAGATCCTTGTTGATGGCCTCCACCGCCTTGCGGAGTGCCGCCCCCACGGCGACCGCACCGGGCGTGGTGCGCACCGCCAGCCACATGGTGGAGGCCGGGGCCTGCGCCAGCGGCAGGTACATGGTGCCGCGCGACTCCACACTCATCCCGGTGTCCCGCACGTCGTCCACGACGCCGACGATGGTGATCCAGGGGGCGCTGGGCGGACCCATCCTGACCCGCTGGCCCAACGCGCTCTTGTCCCCGAAGAACCGTTTGGCCACTGAACGGCTGATGACCATCACCGGCGGGGCGTGCTGCGCGTCCGTGGTCCCGAACACCCGGCCCGCGATGACCCGCATGCGCAGGGTGCCGAACCATTCCGGCGTGGCGATGACGGCGTTGAGGAGCGGCTCGCTCCCCGGCGCCACCGCGGGAAGCGCCTCGAAGGTGACGCCGGTCTGCCAGCTCGAATTGACCGGGAGGTCGCTGGACAGGGCGGCGTCGGTAACCTGAGGAATGGCTCGAACCCGCTCCAGGAGCCCGGTGAAGAGCGCCTGGCGCTCCTCGTCCTTGGGATACGCCTGGGTCGGAAGGGACACCATCCCCACCAGCACGTTCCGCGGATCCACGCCCAGATCCACCGAGGTCAGCTTCTGGAAGCTCCGGATCAGGAGACCGGCGCCCACCAGCAGCATCAGCGCCAGCGCCACCTCGGCCACCATCAGGGTGCTGCGCATCCGAAGCGAGTGACGGCCCGAGGTCGCGCCCCGGCCCCCGTCGCGCAGCACGCCGACCAGATTGCCGCCGGCCGACTGCAGCGCCGGCACGAGGCCGAAGGCGACGCCGGTGACGAGCGAGAGGAGCAGCGCAAAGCCGAGGACCGGGGCGTCGAGCCGGATCTCGACCAGCCGCGGAATGTTGCCGGGCTGGAGCGTCAGCAGGACCTGCACGCCGCCCCACGCCAGCACCACGCCGAGGGCGCCGCCGACCAGCGCGAGCAGCACGCTCTCGGTGAGGAGCTGGGCGACGATGCGCTCACGCCGGGCGCCGATCGCTACCCGGAGCGCCAGCTCGCGCTGCCGTCCCGCGGCGCGACCCAGCAGCAGGTTGGCGACGTTGACGCAGCAGATCAGGAGCACCAGCCCCACCGCGCCGGCCAGGACGTAGAGCGCGGGGCGGATCCGGCCCAGGACGATGTTGGCGATCCAGTCCCCGGCAGCGGAGATCCCGGCGTTCTCGGCCGGATGGTCGGCGCGAAGCTGGCGGTAGAGGCCGTCGAGATCGGATTGCATCTGGGCCAGCGTCACACCGGGCTTGAGGCGGGCCAGCCCGATCGTGCCCGGATGGTTCGCCCGCTCCTGAAACTGCTCGGTGTTGGCGAAGAGCCCGATCGGGATCCAGATCTCGGACTGGGTCAGGCGCACCCGGGGCGGCAGCACGCCCACGATGGTGTGGCTGGTGCCGTCCAGGGTGATGGTCTGGCCCAGCACGCCCGGATCGGCGCCGAATTTCCGTTTCCAGTATGCATCGCTCAGCAGTGCCACCGGCGGAGCGCCCACCTTGTCGTCGGCGGGCAGGAATCCGCGGCCGATGGCGGGACGGACCCCCAGGACGTCGAACAGGTTCGCCGAGGCCAGGCCGCCCCGCACCCGCTCGGCGGCGTCTTTTCCGGTCACGGTGAACTGGCTGTAGCCGTTGTAGATGGCGGCGTCGTCAAAGGACCGCACTCGGCCCCGCCAATCCAGGAAGTTGGGGTACGATACCAGGATCTGGGGCAACTCCTTGGTCGTTTCCCAGAGGATCACCAGCCGGCCCGGCTCGCGGTAGGGAAGGGGCCGCAACAGCACGCTGTTCACCACCGTGAAGATCGCGGTGTTGGCGCCGATGCCGAGGCCCAACGTCAGAACGGCCACGGCGGTGAACCCCGGGTTCCGGAGCAGGGTGCGCGCGCCGTATTTCAGGTCCTGCCAGAGAGTCTTCACGTGGGGCCTCCGCGTTGCTGGGAACCAGTCTGCCCGGGTCTGCTTGAGCCGCCAGCGCTCCGCCATGCCGGCGCGCACCGCATCTGCCGAGGCGCGGAGTGCGAAGCGGACGCCGGGGCGACGGCGCCAGGTGGCGCGAAACGCGGCGGTCATTTCCTTGCCCCAGGCCGCGCGGACCGAGGCCGGCATGGCCAGGGTCGCGAGCCGGAACAGGAGGACCGCCAGCGCCTCCGTCACCGGGCGCGCTCCGGCAGCCAGTCGGGGCGCTCCTGTTTGACCACGGCCACCAGCCGCCGCATCCGCTCGGATTCGGCCTTGGCCGCCTTGCGGCCCTGCGGGGTGATCCGGTAGTGCCGGCGGGGCGGACCGTTGCTTTCCTCTCCACGGCGCGGAGACGCTTCTTCGATCCATCCCAGCTCGACCATCCGGCCCAGGGTGGTGTAGAGGGTGCCGGGCAGGAGCTCGTCGGCGCCCCGGGTCAGCTCCTCGAACCGCCGCATGATGGCGTAGCCGTGCAGGGCATCGTCCCCCAGGGTGAGGAGGACCTGGTAGGCCGTGGGGCTCATGGGCAGGGCTGGGCGGCGCGCGGGGCTCATCCTGGGCTCCTGGTATCTATCATGAGACTCATGATAGCAGGAGAGGGTTGCGTTGGGGTAGGACGGAAGGGGCAGACGAACGGAAGAACGGTTTCTGGAGTCATCCCGCCAGCTTCGGTGCACCCCGCCATACGCCGAGTATGGTGGTGATGAGCAGCGTCTTCACCAGCCAGTCACCAGCATGGATGGCGTAGAGTGTCCAGGACATCCCGTCATGAATGACCGCCCCCAGGAGGATCGTGGCGGCGAACCCAAACCACACCCGGAGTCCCAGGCGCAGGGCGTCGCGCCAGGTGTCGATGCCCGGCCGAACGACGAAGCTAGCCAGCGCGAGGACGACGACCGAGGTTCGAAGCAGCTCGCCGATGATCTGCCCCGCCGAGACGGCCAGCGTAGCCGGGGCGTCCGGGTATACGCCGCGGAGACGTGCATAGGCCGCGCCGAACAGGATGGGGCTGTACCACAGCGAGCTCATCGCGAATGCGGCTACTATCGCCACGACGACCGCCCAATAGTTGATGCGACGCATGCGTCATCCTCCGAGGTGAAAAGCGGTCATGGCGCGAGGGTACCAAGTGGCGCTGGCACCCGGCTCCGCCGCTCCGAATTTTGAGTTATGGTCCCGACGGTCACGCTCCTGCTCCAGCTCGCGACGGCCATGGCCTTCGCGCAGGCTCCGGCCGAATCGGCGGCGCCCCGAGTCTTCCGAACCCGTGACACGGTGGTGTCGGTCCGGGACTGTCCCGACTGTCCCGAGATGACGGTGGTGCCGGCCGGGGCGTTTATCATCGGCTCGCCGGCGGCGGAGCCCGGGCGCGGGACCGATGAGGGACCTCAGCGCAGGGTCGTGATTCCGGCGCCCTTCGCGGTGAGCCGGCATGAGATCACTCGTGGGGAGTATCGGGTGTTCCTCCGGGAATCGGGCCGGCCGGTGCTGGGAGGGTGCGTGACCGATCGGGGGCACCGGGGAACCTGGGCACCCGAACCGAGCACGACGCTCGACGACCCCGGGTTCCAGCAGACCGATGACCATCCGGTGGTGTGTGTCACCTGGAACGACGCGCAGGCCTACGTCGGCTGGCTCAATGCGAAGACTTCCGGCGGCTACCGGCTTCTGACCGAGGCGGAATGGGAATTCGCCGCGCGGGCGGGGACGACCTCGGCCTATCCCTGGGGCCCCGACGTGAATGACGGCTGTCCTTACGCCAACACCGCCGACGCGACCGTCGCCCGGAAGTATCCCGACTGGACCACCGCTGCCTGCCGGGACGGGGCGGTCAACACCGCGCCGGTCGGTTCGTATCTCCCCAACGGATTCGGTCTCTACGACATGATCGGGAACGTCGAGGAATGGGTCGAAGACTGCGCTACCGATTCCTACGACACGCTTCCCGCCGACGGACGCGCCAACCTCGAGGGCGATTGCACCCGTCACCTGGTTCGCGGCAGCTCGTGGGGCGCCTTTCCCAAGGATTCCCGGGTGGCGAACCGGATTCGCTATCGGACGGGGCAGGTGGACGACTCCATCGGATTTCGGGTGGCGAAGACCCTGCGTCGGTAGCTCCCTGCAATTATTTGGGAGACTGTTGTCGCCGCCATAGCCATTTGCGGACCGTGCTCATGACCACTGACCGCTCCCGCGGCCAAGCCCGGAGCGCCCCCGGCTTGGCGACGCCGCGACTCGCGGTGCCGGGCGACCGGTCATTGGTGTTCCCGCTCCTGATTCGGGGGGTTAGACCCGTGTGGCCGATGCCGGCTCCGCCGGGACCACCCATACGCTCTGGACCAGGCGAAGCAGTTCGAGCGGCATGAACGGTTTGGAGAGGTACCCGTCCATCCCCGCCTCCAAACACTGTTCCCGATCGCCCACCATGGCGTGGGCGGTCATGGCAATGATCGGGATGTGGCCGCCCGTGGTCCGTTCCCATTCCCGGATGAGTCCCGTCGCCTCGTAGCCTCCCATCTCCGGCATCTGCACGTCCATCAGGATCAGATCAAAGGCCTTCGCCTTGAACGCGTCCACGCCTTCCCGGCCATTCACCGCCACCTCCACCCGGTGCCCGTGCTTCGCCAGCACCGCCTTGGCCACCATCTGGTTCACCTGGTTGTCCTCCACCAGCAGAATGCTCAGGGCTCGAGGCCCCGTGGCGGGTGCCTCGGGCGGCCGTTGCGCGGGAGCGGCCTGCTTCTGGCGCATCACCCCCGTGATGGCCTCCCGCAGGCTACCCCGCACCAGCGGCTTGGTCAGGATTGCCGTAATACCCAACTCCCGGCAACGGGTCCGCTCTCCCGCACCCGCAGTCGAGGTGAGCATCATGATCACGGCGTCGTGACTGGTGGGCAGACGGCGGATCTGCTCGACCAACCCGAATCCGTCGAGTCCGGGCATGTGACCGTCGACGATGATGAGTCCGTACCCGGATGTTTCCTCGACGCCGCCCAGCATCATCAGCGCCCGGTATCCGCTCTCGGCCGCCTCGGCCCGAATTCCCCAGGTGGCCAGCGTGCCCACCAGGACTTGGCGGTTGGTGGCATTGTCGTCCACCACGAGTGCGCGGATGCCGTCGAGGTTCATCCGGGGCGCCTCCGGCTCCGGGGCCGCCGTGGACGACTCGAAATTCAGGGTGACGTGGAAGGTGCTGCCCTCGCCGGGTTCGCTCTCGCACCAGATGCGACCACCCATCA
>DASYPZ010000145.1:0-3779 GCA_036006105.1 Gemmatimonadales bacterium
GCGTCGTCGGGGACGACCGGCAAGCCCACCGTCGTCGGCTATACGCTCGGCGACATCGACGTCTGGTCCGACCTCGTCGCGCGCTCGATCCGCGCCGCCGGCGGCCGTCCCGGCGACACCGTCCACGTCGCCTACGGGTACGGCCTCTTCACCGGCGGTCTGGGTGCGCATTACGGCGCCGAGCGCGCAGGCTGCACCGTGATCCCGATGTCGGGCGGGCAGACCGAGAAGCAGGTCCAGCTGATCCAGGACCTGAAGCCGAACATCATCATGGTCACGCCGTCGTACATGCAGGTGCTGATCGAGGAGCTGGCGCGCCAGGGGATCGACCCGGCGTCGACGTCGCTCGAGGTCGGCATCTTCGGCGCCGAGCCGTGGACCGAGGCGATGCGAAAGGAGATCGAGACCCACGCGGGAATCGACGCCGTCGACATCTACGGCCTCTCGGAAGTGATGGGCCCCGGCGTGGCGAGCGAATGCGTCGAGACCAAGGATGGGCTGCATTTGTGGGAGGATCATTTCTTCCCCGAGATCATCGATCCGATAACCGCGCTCCCGGTTCCCGACGGGACACCGGGAGAGCTGGTGCTCACCACCCTGACCCGGGAAGCCCAGCCGTTGATCCGGTATCGCACCAGGGATCTCACCGCCCTCCTGCCCGGCACGGCCCGGACGATGCGCCGGATCGCCCGAATCGGCGGTCGGTCGGACGACATGCTGATCGTGCGGGGAGTCAATCTGTTTCCGAGTCAGATCGAGGAGATCCTCCTCGGGGACGCGAGGCTGAGCGCCCACTATCTGCTGGAGCTGCGCCGGGACGGACGACTCGACGATCTGACCGTGGTCGCCGAGCTGAAGGAGAGCAGCACCAGTGCGTGGGAGCTCGAGACCATCGCGCGGGAGACCGCGGCGCGGATCAAGGATCTGGCGGGGGTGACCTGCGTGGTGCGGCTGGCCGACCCGGGCACGATCGAGCGTTCGCTGGGCAAGGCCAGGCGGGTCCTGGACCTTCGGCACTGACATCCTTCCCCTCATGACCTCCGCACCCGGGCTCGCCGACGCGGCCACCCTCGCCCGAATGCGCCGAGTCGCGCGGCTTCTCGACAGCGCGTTCGGAATTCCCGGGACCTCGATTCGCTTCGGCCTGGACCCCATCATCGGACTGGTGCCGGGGCTGGGCGACGCCGCCGGGGCGGTGCTGGCCGCCTGGATCGTGCTGCTGGCGGCTCGGGTCGGTGCGCCGACCTCGGTCGTCCTCCGCATGCTCACCAATGTCGCGGTCGACGCGGTAGCCGGCGCCGTTCCGTTCCTCGGTGATCTGTTCGACGTGGGCTGGAAGGCCAACACGCGAAACCTCGACCTGCTGGAGCGTTATTTCGCCGCGCCCCGCGAGGTGCACGCCGCCAGCCGTGCCATGGTCGCGGGCGTCCTGGTTGTGCTCGCCGGGCTGGTGGCGGGCGGTACCTTTCTGGGTTTCCTGGCGATCAAATGGCTGCTCTCCCGGGCGTGACCCGTGACTGAACCGGTCGGACTTCTCTACGGCGCCACCGGCTATACCGGCCGGCTCATCGTGGCCGAGTGTATTCGCCGCGGTCTCCGGCCGATCCTCGCCGGACGCAGCGAGGCCGTCACCGCGCTCGCCGGGATCCATGGACTCGAATCCCGCGTCGCCGGGCTCGATGATGCCCCGGCCCTCCGCCGGGCGCTCGACGGCGTGGCCGCGGTGCTGCACTGCGCCGGGCCGTTTTCCCGAACCTCCCGCCCCATGGCCGATGCCTGCATCGCGACCGGGGTGCACTATCTCGATATCACCGGAGAGATCGGGGTGTTCGAGGCCCTCGCGGCCCGGTCGGCGGAGGCGCATGCCGCGGGGGTGATGCTGCTGCCGGGCACAGGTTTCGATGTGGTGCCCTCGGACTGCCTCGCGGCCCACCTCAAGGCCCGGCTGCCGGGAGCGACTCGGCTTACCCTCGCCTTTGAATCGTCGGGCGGGTTATCGCGGGGGACCGCGACGACCATGGTCGAGAACATCTCGCGGGGTGGAGCGATTCGCCGGGGGGGACGGATCACGCCGGTGCCGGCAGGCTGGAAGACCATGCGGGTCGACCTGGGCGGGGGACCGGTCGACGTCACCACGATACCGTGGGGCGATGTCGCGACCGCCTGGTACAGCACCGGGATTCCCGACATCGAGGTCTACACCAGAACCAACGCGCGTTTGCGGGCCGGCCTCCGGTTCAGCCGGTATCTCGGCTGGCTTCTCGCATCCGGGCCGGTGCAGCGGCTGTTGAAGCGAAGGATCCAGCGGGGACGGGCCGGTCCCGGGGAGTCGTCACTGGCGCAGGGCCTGTCGCGCATATGGGGAGAGGTCGCCGATGCGACCGGGATGAGCGCCCGGGCCCGGCTCGTCGGACCCCAGGGCTACGCCATGACCTCCCGTACGGCGGTGGCCGCCCTCACCCGGACGCTGGCTGGTCAGGCGACTCCGGGGTTCAGAACCCCGTCTCTCGCCTTCGGCGCGGATTTCATTCTGTCGATCGACGGGGTGACCCGCGAGGATGTGCCCTAGACGAACGAGCTTGCTCGGGGCTCATCTGGTCGGAAGCCGGGGCGGCCGCGGACCCCGGCGAATGGCGCCGGCCACCGCCCGATATTCCAGCTCCCGGCCCTCCTCGACACAGCGCAGCATCAAGCCGCCCCGGCTCATGTCTCCGCGCCCCACGAACTCGGCGGGAAACACCAGCCGGTCTCCCAGCACCTCGAGCATCAGGTCGGCATACTTCCCGGTCGCGATGCTCCCCAGCAGCACGAAGCGGGTGTCGGCGGCGGATTCGGTGGCAAGCTGTTCGAGATCGCGGCGCAGCGGTCCGGTGTAGCGGGCATCGGCCGCGGCGAGGTCCACGCCGGCGAAGCCACGAAGGTCGTCCGGGGTGACTCGCAGCTCGGGGCGGGCGAGGCCGCGATCGGTGGTGACGATGAGCGCCGGCGGCGTCCCAGCCGGCGGGTGCGCGAATCCGGACGCGTAGGCGAGCTTGCCGCGGAAGTAGAGTCCGCTCAGGAAGGAAAAAACCTCGCCGATCGGCGCGCCGCCCGGCTCCCGCAGCCGTCCCGCGAGCGGAAAATCCGCGGCGGGGTTGAGCAGCAGCGTGGCGCGCCGGCCATCGCAGCGCGCGGGGGACAGCAGAAACACCCGGGACGTCATCGAGGAAAGCTCGGCGGGCGCCGCCGATGTGTCTAGTCCGCCTGAATCGCCTTGAGCGGGGCCACCCGGGCCGCGCGCCGGGCCGGGAGATATCCCGCGCAGGCGGCACTCAGCGCCAGCGCGCCGATTGCGAAGAGGATCGAGGGCGGATCCAGCAGCTTGACGCCAAACAGCTGGGTCTGCACCAGCTTCATGGCGAGGATCGCCGCGGGCAACCCGACCACCACCCCGCCGATCACCAGGACCATCGACTCGCGCAGGACCATGCGGGTTACGTCGCCCGGGTCGGCGCCCAGCGCCATCCGCAGCCCGAACTCGGTGGTCCTCCGCGTCGTGGAATGGGCCATCACCCCGTAGAGACCGACCGCAGCCAGGACCAGCGCCAGCGCGCCGAAGAAGGTCACCACCTTGGCGACCATGCGATCCTGGCTGATCGAATCCCGGGTCAGGTCCGCCAGCGGGTCGACCCCGGTGAGGATGAGGGAGGGATCGGCGGCGAGAATGGCGCGGCGGATGGGCACGGTGAGCCGGGCCGGATCGCCGGTCACCCGCACCTGGAGCCGGAAGGTGGTGGGAA
>DASYPZ010000146.1:0-5102 GCA_036006105.1 Gemmatimonadales bacterium
GAAGTCGGGGCGCGACGCCCGCCGACCCAGCCCCGGTCCAATCACCACGGCGTCGGCCTTGGCCAGGAGCGCGGTGGTGCGGGCCGAGGGCATGGCCTCGAACGGCTGCACGCAGGTCTGCAGATCCGGTTCGGCGCTCGAGACCACGGTGACCGAGGCGGCCGGCGCCACCAGGTGCACCAGCCCCGCGCCGGCGGCGAAGGCCGCGCGCGCGGCGAGCCGCGCCGCGCCCAGCATCCCCTCGTCGCCACCGATGATGACCACGCGCCCGCGGGTTCCCTTGTGCGCGTCAGCGGGAAACGGAGCCAGATGGTGTGCGGCGAGCGTTTCGCTGAACAGCGTGGGCCACTCGGGATCCGGCGGCGGGAGTCCGATATCCACCAGCACCAGATCTCCCACCTCGTCGCGCGCCAGGAGCTGGCCGCGCCGGTATCCGCCGAAGGTGACGGTCAGCGCGGCCCGAATGGAACCCTCCTGGATGCCATGGTCGAGATCCAGACCGCTGGGTCCATCCACCGCGACGATCGGGATTTCGAGGTCCGTGAGCCGGGGAAGCAGCGCCGCCACCGCCCCCCGGGGCGCGCCCTCGGCGCCGGTCCCCAGCAGGGCATCCACCAGCAGCCCGGCATGCGGCCAGGGTCCTTCGCTGCCGACACCGCGAACACCCTGGTCCCGGGCCAGCGACGCCATGGCGCGGGCCAGCTCGGACGCGGGCTCGACCGGCGAGGTCACCCACACCGGCACACCCGCCGCGTGGAGTACCCGCGCGATGACCCAGCCGTCCCCACCGTTGTTGCCGGGCCCCGTCGCCACCAGCACGCCGGCCCGCAGCCGGTCGGGAAAGCGGGCGGCGAGGACACTCGCGACCGCGCGCCCGGCCGACTCCATCAGGGTCGCGAGACCGATACCGAGGGTGGCGGCGCGCCGGTCCCAGGCGCTGGCCTGGCTGGATGTCAGAACGGGGATCATGGACGAAGCGGGAGCAGGCGGGAGGGAGCGGTGGTCTGCTTTACCGCTCCCCTCCTCCAGGAAGGCCTTGCCACTCGTAGCCCTGGTCGAACGCCTTCTCGAAGGCATAGACGCCGTGAAAGTCTTCCACCCGGTCGCCCGGCTGGGTGACCAGCAGACCGACCTCCACCAGCGTGTAGACGATCCGCCCGAAGTCCTCGGTGCCCCGGACGCCCCAGTGTTCCAGCACGGTGCGGGCAAGCAGCCCGTACTGTTGCAGCGCGAAGTCCCGGCAGGCCAGGGTGAGCTCGGGTCCGGTGACGTGGCGCCGTTCGGGAAGCCGGGTCTGCAGGTACTCGATGCTGGCCAGCATGAAGAGGAAGGCGCGCTCGTCATAGCGTTCCCCCTGGCGGCGGATCCGCTCGAGCACCTCGCCGGCGAAGCGGATGTCGCTCATCGGGCCCCCGCGAGCGCCCGCCGCTGGGCCCTGGCGTAGAGCGGGAAACCTGACGCCAGCTCTTCGACCTCGCCCCGGACCCGATCGACCGTCCGGTCGTCGCGACCAGTCAGCACCTCGTCGATGAGCTCGGCACAGCGCTCCATTTCCCGCTCGCCCATGCCACGGGTGGTCAGCGCGGGCGTGCCCAGACGGATGCCGCTGGTGACGAAGGGAGACTGCGGATCGTCGGGGATGGTGTTCTTGTTGGCGGTGATGCCGGCGCGAACCAGCAGCAGCTCCGCCTCCTTGCCCGTGAGGCCCTTGGGCCGCAGGTCCACCAGCATGAGGTGGCTGTCGGTGCCGCCCGAGACGATGGCGAATCCGCGGTCCACCAGCGCCGCGGCGAGACGCCGGGCGTTGGCCACCGTCTTCCGCGAATAGGCCTTGAAGTCCGGGGTCATCGCCTCGGCGAAGGCCACCGCCTTGGCCGCGATGATGTGCATCAGCGGTCCGCCCTGGGTGCCGGGAAAGATCGACTTGTCGATGCTCTTGGCGAGCTCGGCGCCGCAGAGAATCAGCCCGCCCCGCGGCCCCCGCAGCGTCTTGTGGGTGGTGGTGGTGACCACGTGGGCGTGCGGAACCGGTGACGGATAGACCCCGCCCGCCACCAGGCCGGCAAAGTGCGCCATGTCCACCACGAAGGACGCGCCCACCTCGTCCGCGATGCTTCGGAAGGCGGCGAAATCGATGATCCGCGAGTAGGCGCTGCCCCCGGCGATGATCAGCCTGGGATGATGCTCGAGGGCGAGACGGCGAACCTGGTCGTAGTCGATCAGGCCGGTGGCGGGCACCACCCCGTAATGCACGGCGTGCCAGATCGTCCCGCTGTGATTGACCGAGTGTCCGTGGGTGAGATGTCCGCCGTGGGGGAGCGACATGCCGAGCATCGTTTCGCCCGGTTTGATCAGCGCCATGAACGCGGCGAAGTTGGCCTGGGCTCCGGCGTGCGCCTGCACGTTGGCGTGTTCGGCCCCGAAGAGGGTCTTGGCGCGGTCGATGGCGAGCTGTTCGACCTCGTCGACGACTTCGCACCCGCCGTAGTAGCGCTTGCCGGGGTAGCCTTCCGCGTACTTGTTGGTGAGCGGTGTTCCCATGGCGTCGATCACCGCCCGGGAGGCGAAGTTCTCGCTGGCGATCAGCTCGAGACCGTCCCGCTGGCGCTCCAGCTCCCGATCGACCAGCCGGGCGATGGCCGGGTCGGCGTCGCGCAGGGGAGCGTTGTGGTCAAGCATCCGCGGAGGTCTCCTCGATCTTCGCGACCCGCCGCGCATGGCGGCCGCCGGCAAACGGAGTACTGAGCCATTCCCTGAGAATCGTGACACCCTGCTCTTCGTCCACGAAACGCGCCGGCAGCACCAGGACGTTGGCGTCGTTGTGCTCCCGGGCCAGGTGGGCGATTTCCGGGGTCCAGGCCACCGCGGCGCGGACGCCGGCATGACGGTTGGCGGCGTAGCTCATCCCGAGGCCGGTGCCGCACAACAGGACCCCGCGCAAGTTTTCGCCCCGTTGCACCCGCTCCGCCACCAGATGCGCAAAATCGGGATAGTCCACCGAATCCCCGGAATGCGTGCCCACGTCGACCGGCTGAAATCCCAGCGCTGCAAGCTCTTTCACCAGCCGTTCCTTGAGCTGGAAGCCGGCATGATCGGCACCGATGGGGATGACCTCAGCCATATCCATCCAATCTAAGGCGAGAAGGCGCGGCGGCTAGGAGCGGGGCCGCCACATGCGCGAGAGGCCGCCGACCGAAGCAATCCGCTCCTCCGCCAGCCGGTCGGCGGCCTGGAAGGAGGGAATCCCGTCCCGCCCCGCAATCGCGAAGATCTTGAGGATCGCGTCGTAGATCTCGGCCGCCTTCCGCTTGGCGCGGTCCAGGGGCCACCCCTCGAGCTCGCCATACACATTGATCAGCCCGCCGCCGTTGATCACGAAATCGGGGGCGTAGAGCATCCCCTGTTTTTCCAGCTGGATCCCGTGCCGCTCCTCGGCGAGCTGGTTGTTGGCGCCTCCGGCGACGATCTCGACCTTCAGGCGCTTCAGCGTGTCGTCGTTGACCGTGGCGCCGAGCGCGCAGGGGGCGTAGATGTCGCCCTTCTGGTCGTAGATCGCGTCGGGTGCCACCGTGGTGGCGCCGAACTCCCCGACCACCCGCTTGACCTTGGCGGCGTCGATGTCGGTGACCACGATCCGGGCGCCTTCCTCGTGCAGGTGGGAACACAGGTAGTAGGCCACCTTCCCGGCGCCCTGCACCAGCACGGTCTTGCCGGCCAGCGAATCCTTGCCCCAGCGCTGCTTCGCGGCAGCCTTCATGCCCATGTAGACCCCGTACCCGGTCACCGGCGACGGATCGCCCGAGAGGTTCTGGAGACCGGCCACGTGGGAGGTCTCGCCCCGCACGTATTCCATGTCGGCAGGGGAGGTGCCGATGTCCTCGGCGGTGATGTAGCGGCCGCCCAACGATTCGACGAACCGCCCGTGGGCGCGGAAGAGGGTCTCCCGATCGGTGCGTTTGTTGTCGCCCAGGATCACCGACTTGCCGCCGCCCAGATCCAGCCCCGCGACGGCCGCCTTGTAAGTCATCCCCCGCGCCAGACGCAGGGCATCGGTGACCGCCTCATCGGTGGAGCCGTAGTTCCAGAACCGGGTGCCGCCCAGCGCGGGCCCCAGCGTGGTGTCGTGGATGACGATAATGCCGAAGTACCCGCACGACGCCTCGTGGCAGAAGACCACCTGCTCGTGCCCCCATTGCTTCATCTCTCCCAGAACGTCCATGAATCTCCTCTGAGGATTGAGAATCGAGGATCGAGGTTTGAGAGGGAGTACCTCACCCCTCAATCCTCAATCCCCGATCCTAGTACGCGTAGAATCCCCGCCCGGTCTTCCGGCCCAGGTGCCCCGCGGCGACCATCCTGCGAAGCAGCGGACAGGGCCGGTACTTGGGATCGCCGAGGCCGCGGTGCATGACTTCGAGAATGGCGAGGCACACATCGAGCCCGATGAAATCCGCCAGCGCCAGCGGTCCCATGGGGTGGGCCATCCCCAGCTTCATCACCGTGTCGACGGCCTCGGCGGTGGCGACACCTTCCATCACGGCGAACATGGCTTCGTTCAGCATCGGCATCAGGATCCGGTTGGCCACGAAGCCGGGATAGTCATTCACTTCCACCGGCGTCTTGCCGAGTCCGCGCGCCAGTTCGAGGGTTTGCTGCACGGTCGCGTCGCTGGTGGCCTGCCCCCGAATCACTTCCACCAGCTGCATCACCGGCACCGGGTTCATGAAGTGCATCCCGATCACCTGTTGGGGACGACCGGTGGTGGCCGCGATCTCGGTGATGGAAATGGAGCTGGTGTTGCTGGCCAGGATCGCTCCCGCCGGCGCCACCCGATCGAGCGTGCGGAAGATCTCGAACTTGAGATCGGGGCGTTCCGTCGCGGCTTCCACCACCAGCTCGGCGCCGGCTGCGGCATCGAGCGCCGTCTTCCCGGCGATGCGCCCGAGGATCTCCGCGGGCGCGGTCGCCGCGATGGTGCCCTTCTTCACCTGGCGGTCCAGGTTGCCCGTGATGGCCGCGAGCCCCTGGGCCAGCGCGGCCTCGGACACGTCGATCAGGGTCACGCTCCAGCCATGCTGCGCGAAGACATGGGCGATGCCGTT
>DASYPZ010000147.1:0-4167 GCA_036006105.1 Gemmatimonadales bacterium
GCGCGGCGGTTCGGGCGCTCGAGGCCGAAGCACCCCGGATCGCGCATCGCAAACGGGCCGGAGGCATCGAAGACCTGCCGGTCGGCGCGATCGCCGTCGGCGACCTCCTCCTGGTTCGGCCCGGTGAGATGGTGCCCTGCGACGGAGTGGTGCGAACCGGAACCTCCCACGTGGACACCTCTCGGCTGACCGGCGAGCCGGTCCCGGTATCGGCCGGTCCGGGCACGGAGTTGCCCAGCGGCGCAATCAATCTCGACGGGCCGCTCGACCTGGAAGCGACGGCGCTCGCGGCCGCCAGCCTCTATGCCCGCATTGTCGAGCTGGTCCGCACCGCCCAGGCCAGCAAGGCCCCGCTGCAACGCATGGCGGACCGCTACGCGGTCTGGTTCACGCCACTGACCCTCGCGGTGTGTGGAGTCACCTGGCTCCTTTCCAGCGACCCGCTGCGGGTGCTCGCGGTGCTGGTGGTCGCGACGCCGTGTCCCCTCATCCTGGCCACCCCGGTCGCGATCATCGCCGGCATCAACCGGGCTGCCCGGCGGCAGATCATCGTGCGCCACGGCGGCGCGCTCGAGGCCATGGCGAAGGTCGACGCGGTCGTCTTCGACAAGACCGGCACCCTGACCATGGGACGACCGGAGGTGGCCGAGGTGCGCCCGGTGTCGCCGGTCACGGAAGCGGACCTCCTCCGACTGGCCGGTGCCGTCGAACAGGGATCGGGTCATCTGCTGGCCCGGACCCTGGTCGCGGAGGCCCTCCGGCGTGGTATCACACTTCCCGCCGCGGAGGGCATTACCGAGAGCGCCGGACGGGGTGTCCGCGGGACCACGGAGGGCCACGCCGTGGCGATCGGGGCGCTGTCGTATATCCGTGAGGTCGAGCCGGGGGCCGCGGAGGGTCTCGCCGGGCTCCACACCGACGAGGCGCTCCGCGCCTTTGTCGCGCTGGATGGGCGCGCGGGGGGCAGCGTCAGCTACGCCGACCAGGTGCGACCCGGCGCGGCGGCGGTCGTGGCTCGCATGCGGGAGCTGGGTTTTTCGAGGGTCATCCTGCTCTCCGGCGACAGCATGGCCAATGCGGCCGCGGTCGCCGGTGACGTCGGAATCACCGAATACGCCGCCGATCTGCACCCGGAGGACAAAGTCGCCCGGGTCGCGTCCCTCTCGGGCGGCAGGCGCCGGGTTCTGATGGTGGGCGACGGAACCAACGACGCGCCGGCCCTCTCCAGCGCGGCGGTCGGCATGGCCCTCGCCGCCCACGGCGGCGGGATCGCCGCGGAAGCCGCCGACGTGGTGCTCCTGATCGACGACCTGGCGCGGGTGCCCGAGGCGGTGGAGATCGGCCGGCGCACGGTACGGATCGCCCGGGAGAGCATCGTCGTCGGCCTCGGGCTCAGCGCCGCGGCGATGCTGGTCGCGGCGGCCGGCTATCTGCAGCCGGCCGTCGGGGCGCTGCTCCAGGAGGGGATCGATGTGGCGGTGATTCTCAACGCGCTGCGCGCGGCCGGGGGAGGGTCCAGGGCGGCGGTCACCTGGCTCGCCCGGGCGACCGGGCGACCAGGCGGCTCATGAAGGGAGGTTGACCGCCGTTTCAGGACTAGTTCATGAACGCGAGGCGATCTTGCGGTTGTCTCGGATAAGGCGTCTCCCGAGCGTTCCGTGAGCAGCCGCAGAGCTCCCCTCCTCAGGAGGCACCATGTCAACGGTCGCTGAAGTCATGACCAGGAACGTCGTCACGGTTCGCGCGGAGTCCACGCTCAGCGAGGCCATGGCCTGCCTGTCCACCCAGCACATTTCGGGCGCCGCGGTCACCGATCATCGCCGAAAGCTGATCGGCGTCGTTTCCCGGTCCGACATCATGGACGCCGAGGCCGAGGTCCAGGATCAGGAGATCCGGGGGCGGTTCCTCGACGAAACCCTGGTGCGCGACGTGATGACCTCACCGGCCCTGACCATCGGATCCGAAATCGAGCTGCGTGAAGCCGCGCTGGCCATGGAGTACGGAGACGTGCACCGGCTCTTCGTGGAGAGCGGCGGTGTGTTGGTGGGTGTCGTGTCGCGCAGCGACGTGAGCCGCGCCCTGGCGACCGGGCGGGCCTGAGCGGTCTCCTGGGCAAACCGCAACGCCGGCTGCCCCTCTACGCGGCGCTCGGAGAGGGTCTGGGTCGACGACCAGTACCCGGACGGGTGCAGTGAAGATGTCGTGAAGCAGGTGGTTCTGGATGGGGGAACGAGTTACGCCGGAGCTCCCCCTAACCCGGCAGCATCGGGACCGCTGTGTCCTGGTCGAGCACACTCCGGATTTTCCGGGCCAGGCTATCGGAGGTGAATGGTTTCTGCAGGAAGGCAATGCCCGATTTGAGCACCCCGTGCTGCACGATGGTCTCCTCGGTATAACCGGACATGTACACCACATGCAGCCCGGGGCGCAGCTCGCGCAGACGGCGAGTGAGTTCGGGACCGCTGGTTCCCGGCATCACGACATCGGTGAGCAGCACGTCGATGGCGGGATTTTCGTCGAACAGCCGCACGGCCTCCTCGGCATCCCCGGCCACCAGCACGGCGTAGCCCTGGCGCTCGAGCAGCCTGCAGGTCAGCTCCCGAAGCCCGTCGGCATCCTCGACCAGCAGAACGGTCTCGGTGCCGCGATGCAGGCTGAGGCCGGCGGGCGCTTCTTCGAGCGCCGCCTCGCCGGCATCGACCCGCGGGAGATACACCTTGAAGGAGGTGCCCCGGCCCAGCTCGCTGTAGACATTCACGCTCCCGCCATTCTGTTTGACGATCCCGTGGACTGTGGCCAATCCGAGACCGGTGCCCTTGCCGACCGGCTTGGTGGTGAAGAACGGCTCGAACAGCCGCGCCTGCACCGCCGCCGGCATCCCGGTGCCGGTGTCGGTGACGGTGAGCACAACGTACTGTCCCGGGGTCGCCCCCAGGTGGGTGGCCGGGTAATCCTCGTCCAGGTCCACCTCATCGGTCTCGATCGTCAGGGTCCCCCCGCCGGGCATCGCGTCACTCGCATTCACCGCGAGGTTGAGCAGGATCTGCTGAACCTGCCCCCGATCCGCCAGGACCGGGACGAGCGTCGGCCGGAGTCCCAGCAGGATCTTCACGTCCTCTCCGATCAGCCGTCCCAGCATCGGCCGCAGCCCGGTGATGATGGTGTTCAGGTCGAGCAGCGCCGGCTCGATGATCTGCTTGCGGCTGAATGCCAGGAGCTGCTGGGTCAGCCCGGCGGCGCTGAGGCCGGCCCGCTGGATTTCCACGACGTCGGCCCGGTGCGGGGCTTCAGGGTCGAGGTCGGCCAGCAGCAGCTCGCAGTAGCCCAGAATCCCGGTCAGCAGGTTGTTGAAGTCGTGCGCCACGCCGCCGGCGAGCCGTCCGATCGCTTCCATCTTCTGGATCTGCTGGTACTGCTCCTCCAGCTGCCTGGTCTCCGTGATATCCAGGGAGACTCCCAGCGCACGGACCGGCTCTCCCCGTTCACCCAGCATGATCCGGCCGGTGCCCCGCAGCCAGCGGATCGTGCCGTCGCGCCACAAGGTCCGGTGCTGAACCGTGAAATCCAGACCGGACTTGGTGGCCTTCCCGATCGTTTCGAGTACCCCGGCGCGGTCGTCGGGATGAATGAGCTCGGTGAAGGCCTCGAAGGTGCCCGGGAACGTTCCCGGCGCCAGGCCGTACTGGGCTTCCAGGGTTTCGGACCAGACCTGGATCCCGGTGCCGTAGTCCAGATCCCAGATCCCCACATTGGCGCTCTCCAGGGCAAAACGCGTCCGGGCTTCGGCGGTCCGCAGGTCATCGGTCGTCCGCGTTCGCGCGGTGATATCCGCTCCCGAGCTGAACGTCCCGGTGACCTCGCCTGTGTCGCTTCGGAGCAGGGTGTTGCGCCACTCGAAGAGAAGTTCCTCGCCCGCACGCGTGAGCACCGGGTGCTCGACCGTCGCGAGATCTCCCCCGATCAGCGACTGGAAGCGGGCCCGAAACTCGGTCCGCGTTCGTGCCGGCATGCAGGTCTCGCTCCAGTCCCGGCCCATCAGCTCCGCTTCGGTCCATCCCAGGACGGTGCAGGCATATCGGTTGACCAGAGTGATCCGCCCGGCCAGATCCAAAGCCACGAGGATCACCTCGGCGGTGTCCAGGCAGAGCTGCGAATGATCCCGCTCCT
>DASYPZ010000148.1:0-6000 GCA_036006105.1 Gemmatimonadales bacterium
CGAGGGGCTCATCACGACCGCGGCGGGACCGGATCGGGAATCCGACGGGCCGCCGCGGCGTTACTACACGCTGACCGGATTCGGGCGCAGGGTAGGGGAGGCGGAGGCGGCGCGGATGCGGGGGCTGGTGGCGCGGGCGGAGCAGTTCAGGCTGGCGAGATGAGAGGCGAGGATTGACTGCCCCACCGTCCGCGATGACTATCTTCCAGCATGGGCGAGCGCCAATACACTGACGACGAAGTCGCGGCGATCTTCGAGCGGGCCTCCAAGACCGACCATGCCGGGTTGCCTGCGGCCGCCGAGGGCAAAGGTATGACCCTCGCGGCTTTGCAGGAGATCGGGCGCGAAGTCGGTATCTCACCGGAATCGATTTCCCTCGCCGCCCGTTCCCTGGATCAGGCCGGCCTTCCGGCATCACGGACCTTCATCGGATTGCCGATCGGTGTGGGACGGACCGTCGAGTTCGACCGGCCGGTATCCGATGCGGATTGGGAGAGCCTGGTCGCGGACCTGCGCACCACGTTCGAGGCCCGCGGGGCGGTGCGGTACGACGGCCCGTTCCGGCAATGGACCAACGGCAATCTGCAGGCGTTGCTGGAGCCGACGCCCACCGGGCACCGGCTTCGGCTCCAGACCATGAAGGGCGACTCGCGCGCGCTGATGGGCGCGGGTGCGGTGGCGGTGGCGGGGGCCGGCGCCATGCTGATGACCGTGGCGGTCACCGGCGGCCTCGGCAATCCCGGGACAGTGACCGGCATCGGCTTCATGGCGCTGATGGGGCTCGGGATGTTTACGACGGGGGCGTTGCGGGTGTCCGGGTGGGCGAAGCGCCGGAAGGCCCAGATCGACGAGATCCTCGCCCGACTCGCCGCGAGACATACCCGCGAGGGCTGACCCGACCCGCTCCAGCGGTCAGGGCCGATCGAAGTTGGAGGTCCGGGTCACGGTGGCTACCTCCATGCGGTACCACTCGTACCACCGCTGCCGGCCGGTCCGCTGCGCCACCCGGTGGCGCTCCTGCTCCCGCCACTGCCGCAGCGAGGCTTCGTCCTTCCACCATACCACGGTCAGCCGCTCGCCGTCCGCCGCCAGGTAACTCTTCACGTCGACGAAGCCCGGGTTCTGCCGCACCAGCGTCTCCATTTCGTCGTTCATCGCCTGGTAGTCGGTTCCGGCGTCGGCGGTGAGCCTGGAGCGGAAGAGGATGATGGTCTCGGACACGTTCTCCTCCCTGTTTGCGGCGGGGGTCGATGCCCGAATATAGGGCTCCATCTTGCCGCGTCACATTTCCGGCCTATCGTTCAGCGATACCCTTTCGGGATGCCCAACGCAGTCAACACTCGAATCAGGGATGGTCTATGCGAAGCCGGCGAATCCTCGCCCTCGTCGCGGGACTCTGTGGAACAGTCCATGCCTTGCCAGGTCAGGCGGTCCGCGATGGCTACGTGGTCAGCGCCGACAGCGTACGCATTTACTACCGCATCGTCGGAACCGGACCAGACACCGTCCTCGTGCTGCACGGCGGGCCGGGCCTCACCATGCACTACCTGCTTCCCGACCTGGGCCCGCTGACCGAACGGCACACCGTCATCTTTTATGACCAGCGCGGCAGCGGGGGGTCGACGGCACCGCTCGATTCTCTCCACATCACCGTCGCGAAGCACGTCGCCGATCTCGAGGCGGTGCGCGTCCATTTTGGCCTCGCACGACTCACCATCCTGGGCCACTCCTGGGGCGGAAAGCTCGCGGCGATCTACGCAGCCGCCCATCCCGATCGGGTTGCTCGACTGATTCTCGAGGGTCCCGGAGCGCCGAAACCGGATCCGCGTTTCGTTCGCAACCTGGTGGCCTGGGCCGACAGCGGGACGCGCGAACGGATTGCCCAGCTCCGCCAGGCCGCCGGCGAGGTCGCGGGAGACCGGATCGAGAGCTGCCGGGCATTCTGGAGGGTCTTCATGCGCGGTTACTGGGCCGATCCAAATGACACGCTGAGCGTGGCCCGGATGCGCGGCGACACCTGCCCGTCCCCTGGCGCGATGCGCGACATGACCCGGGTCGGTCAGCTCACGCTCGCGTCGGCGGGTGAACACGACTATGCCCTGGACCTGGGTGTGGTGCAGGCTCCGGTGCTGGTGGTGACGGGCCGCGAGGATCCCATGCCATGGGCTAATTCGGAGACTTGGGCGGCGGCCTTTCCGGATGCGCGCCTCCTCCTGATGGAGCACACCGGTCATTTCCCGCACGTCGAACAGCCCCAAGTGTTCTTCGCAGCCGTGGAGACTTTTCTTCGGGGCCAGTGGCCCGCATCGGCAGTCAAGGTGGCGCGTTCAGCGCCGTGAGCGCGTGCGGCTCAAGGTCAAGCCGGAGTCAGGGCCCCGGTCGACTTACCTTCTTCCCGTCGCAACCGGCGCGAGCCAGGAGAGCAAGCGATGACCCCGACCGTCGGCCAGAAGGCCACCCGCTCGCTCACGCTGACCGCCGAGCACGTCCGGATGTATGCGGAGATGACCGGTGATCACAATCCGCTCCACTTCGATCCCGTCTTTGCCGCGGCTACCAGGTTCGGCCGGCTGGTGGTTCAGGGTGGCCTGACCACCGGCCTCCTCCACGCGCTGGTCGCGACCGATCTGCCCGGTCCCGGCTCGGTGTTTCTGAGTCAGAACTGGAAATTCACGGCCCCGGTCTACATCGGCGATACGATCACCGCCGAGGCCGAGGTGCTGAGCGTGCACGAGTCGAAACCGGTGACCCGGCTCGCCGTCCGGATCCGGCGCCAGGATGGAGAAGTCGTGCTCGACGGCGAGGCGTGGTGTTATCGGTTCGAGCCCGCGGGTACGCCCGCCGCCTGAAGTCGGACCGATGGTTGTTCCACGATTCACGAACTCTTCATTCGCCTCCCTCCAACGTTCTCCCGATCGGACGCATCTCGGTAGCAGGCCTGCCTCGCCGATCGGCGAGGTCCTGACTGGGAGATCCATGATGCTCACGTGGTACGCGCTTGCCCTCATCGCGCACTCGGCGCCCGGCTCCGAGCGGATCCCGTTCATCATCACGGAGCGCGCCCTGGATATCCGGGTGGACTACGGCCAGAGGTCGCTGGCCGGCACCGAAACGCTCACGCTTCGGAACGTATCCAGCCGGGCGGCCGTCACCGTCCCGCTCCTGCTCAATCGTCTCATGAGCATCTCCCGCGCCGGTGACGAGAAAGGCGCGAAGCTTCGGTACACCCAGGACGTGGTGCTCTTCGAGGACGACTCGGCGCTGCAGGTCACCGCCGCGGCCGTGACCCTGGCGGGCCCGGTGGCCCCCGGCGACTCCACCCGGCTGGTGATCCACTTCGGCGGACACCTGGTCGGCTACGTGGAGACCGGCTCCCTCTATATCCGGGACCGGGTCGATAGCGCCTTCACCATCCTCCGGGAGGACGCCTTTGCCTTCCCCGCGCTCGGGGTGCCGTCGCGGAGGGTAAACCGGGCCATGGGGTCCGATCATGTGTTCGGATTCACCGCGCGGGTTACGGTGCCCGCCGGTCAGGTGGTGGCCACCGGGGGAGAAGCGCTGGAGCCGGTACGGATCGACTCGCTGGTCACCTGGACCTACCGGAGCGTGCTGCCGGCGCCGGTTCTCAACATCGCCATCGCGCCGTACCGGACCCTCACCCGGGCCGGGCTCCGCATCTTCTACTTCCCGGAGGACTCCACCGGTGCCGGCATGGTGGACCGCGCCGTCGCCGGGGCCATGACCCAGCTGACGGGCTGGTACGGTCCGCTGGGGCAGGATGGACGCCTGACCGTCATCGAGATACCGGAGGGTTGGGGCTCCCAGGCGAGTCTCGCGGGCGGAATCATCGAGACGGCGGACGCATTCCGCGACCGCAGCCAGCTCTACCAGCTCTACCACGAGCTGTCACACCTGTGGAACGTGCCCGACCGTGACCGACCGTCGCCGCGATGGAACGAAGGGCTCGCCATGTTCCTGCAATGGCGCCTGGCGTCCGCGCTGGATGGATGGTCGGCGTGGGAGGCCCGCCTCGACCGGATGGAGCAGCGTCTGAACGACGATTGCCGGCGGCAGAGATCCTGCGGATCGGTGCCGTTCGCGGATTATGGGATGGCCGAGCTGACCGGTCTTTCCTACTCCGTGGGCATGGCGATGTTCTACGCGCTGTACCAGACCCTGGGCGCGGACGGGTTCGATCGCGCTTATCGAAGCTTCTTTCAGCAACATGGGACTGGCGGCACCACCGCCGACCTCATCGCCGCGTTCCATGCGGTGAATCCCGCCGGCGACCGAATCTTCGCCGAGTGGTACGGCGGCACCGGATGGTACGACCGGCTCCTGAAGGGCGAGCGGCTCACGCAGATCGTCCAGGGATATCCGCACTGAGCCGCGAAGGCGTCTTGAACACATAGCGGGGATAGCCGTCGCGTGCCGCCGCGGCGACGGCCAGGTCGATGTTGGCCGTGGCGAACGGCGCCACGGGAGATGTCCTTGCCAGGATCCGCCCTTCGGGGCAGATGATCCAGCCGACCCCACCACACGCACCCGTCGGGTCCACCCGGTTGGACGACAGGCTGAACGCCCCCGAGCGCACCGCCGCAACCACACCCACCGACAGCCATTTGGCCGTTGTGGCGGCCGCCGTGGCCCGGGGCGACAGGATGACCGGCACCTCCTTCGCGGCGTACCCGGCATAGGACTCCAGTGCCCACAGCTCGGTGCAGATATTGAGACCGAACGTGAGTCCTCCGGCACGGAACGCGGGAAAGGTCGCGTCGCCCCGGTCGAACCATTGCGCTTCCCGGAAACCGGGCTCGTCGGGCAAGAAGAACTTGTTGCGGAGCGGACGCAGTCCGCCGCCGGCAGACCAGATGAATCCCTGGTTGAAGGGTCGCCCATCGACGGTGACGGGGCGGCTCCCGACGACGTGCTTGGCGCGCAGTTCGGACAGGCGTCCAAGCCACGCAGCGCAGAGCTCCACCGCGGCGTCCCAGCGCGCGGGGTCGAAGCGATCGGTTTCCCACACCGGCTCCACGAACGCGAATTCGGGCAGCAGCACCAGCTCGGACCCGTGCCCCGAGGTGTGGTGACACAGCCCGTCCCACGCCAGGTCGAGGGCCGCGGCTTCATGGGGCAGCTCGCACACGGTGACACGCACGACGCTCACCAGATCCGGACCCGCGCCGCGGGCTCGAGATAGAGGCGCTGCCCCGGTTTCACGTCGAAGGCGTCGTACCACGCGTCGAGGTTCCGGACCGTGGCGACGCGGTAGTTGTCGGGGGCGTGGCTGTCGGTGGCGATCTGGCCCCGGATCCCGGCCTCGCTCGCCGTGCTGCGCCAGCCCCGGGCGAATGCCAGGAAGAACTCCCGGTCCTGTTTGCGGACGTCCTCGCGGTCGTTGACCCTGGCGCCCAGTGTCAGGCGATAGGCGTCGAACGCGGCGGCGAGGCCCGCCAGGTCGGCGATGTTCTCCGAGCGGGATTGCTTCCCGTTGACGGCCAGGTCGGGGAAGGGCCGATACCCGGAGAACTGCCGCACCAGCGGCTCGGCCAGCGCGTCGAACCGCGCCAGGTCCTCGGGGGTCCACCAGCGCCGCTCCGTCCCGTCGACTTGGTATTCCGCGCCCAGCAGGTCGATGAAATGGCTGGCGTCGTGCCCGATGATGGCACCGATGGCGCCGTAGCTCGCGGCCTCCGAAGCGGCCGGGTCGAATTTGGGCGGCTGCAGCAGCGCGGCCGAAAAGTCGTACGCGTTCTGCTGGAACAGCAGGATGGCACCGGCCGTCTGCGGCGGGATCCACCATTCGGTCCGGTCCACCGGCCGGCCGAGCCGGGCAAGGGTACGGCGGTACTTCCAGTCCTCCACACGCCGAAGGTTACCGAGCGCGTCTTGCGGGTCCACGGCCAGTCCGGAATAGTCCTGCCACCGGTCGGGATAGCCGATCCCGACATACAGCGCCTTCAGCTTGGTCACGGCGATAGCGCGGGTGGCGGGCGCCAT
>DASYPZ010000149.1:0-13436 GCA_036006105.1 Gemmatimonadales bacterium
ACCTCTTTGCGGGTGGCGGAGCGGTCACGGTCCATCAGGTCGGCACCACGGGACAGACCAAGACCCGGGCCGCCGGAACCTTCGGGGTAGGACTCAACTATCAGATCCCGCGAACCAACTTCGGCGTCTTCGCCGAAGGCAAGAGCTGGCTCTACAAGTTCGACCAGATGAATGGCGCGCTCGCCGGGTTCAACAAGACCCAGCTGGAGCTCGCCTGGAGCGGTGGCATTTCCTACCGCTTCCCCTGGTAACCCGCTGCGCATCACAGGTGTCACCCAAAGGAATGCCCCGATGAGATTGACGACGAGTTCTCGATGGTTCGCCTGGAGCGCCGGCCTCGCCGGCGCTCTCGCCCTGGCCTGCGCCAAGGCACCGCAGTCCGCGGCGCCGGCCCCCGCCGTGACGGTGGCGGTGGTCCCGACCCGGGACATTACCGAGTGGGACGAGGTGAGCGGGCGCTTCGAAGCGGTGGACGCGGTGGATATCCGTCCCCGGGTGTCCGGGTATCTCCGGCGGGTCGCGTTCGCCGAGGGAAAGGAAGTCCGGAAGGGTGAGGTGCTGTTCGAGATCGATCCCCGTCCCTATCAGGCCGAGCTGTCGCGCGCGGAGGCGGCGCTCGACCAGGCGAAGAGCGGCGCCGCGCTCGCGGCTCGCGACGTGGAACGCGCCCGCCGCCTGGTGGATGTGAAGGCGATCTCCCAGGAGGAGTTCGACGGCCGGGTGAGCGCCTCGGCGCAGGGTTCCGCGTCGGTGCGCGGCGCGGAGGCCCTCGTGGCGACCGCGCGGCTCAACCTGGAGTGGACCCAGGTCCGGGCCCCGATCTCGGGACGAGTGGGTCGCGCCGAGGTGACCGAAGGCAACCTGGTGCAGGCGGGACCGCCCTCGGCGACGCTGCTCACCACGGTGGTGTCGCTCGATCCGATCTACGTGTCGTTCGAGACCGACGAGGCGACCTACCTCAAGTACAGCGCCCTGGCCCGGGCCGGCACCCGGCCCAGCTCACGTGACGGGAAGAGCCCGATCTCCCTGGGCCTCTCCAACGAAGACGGCGCGTTCCCGCACACCGGGTACGTGGACTTCGTCGACAACCAGCTCAACCCGGCGACCGGAACGATCCGGACCCGGGCGGTCTTCTCCAACAAGGACCGGCTGTTCACCCCGGGGCTCTTTGCCCGGCTCAAGCTGGCGGGAAGCGGACGTCACCCGGCGACGCTGGTGCTCGACCGCGCCATCGGCACCGACCAGGACAAGAAATTCGTCCTGGTCGTCAAGCCGGACAGCACGGTGGATTACCGCCCGGTCCAGATCGGGCGCCTGATCGACGGGTTCCGGGTGGTGGTGTCCGGGCTCGAGCCCGGGGAACAGATCGTCATCAATGGGCTGCAGCGGGTGCGTCCCGGTATGAAGACCACGCCGACCGTGGTGGCCATGCGGGCCGACTCGGGCTCCGTGACGGCGAGGCGCTGACCCATGCGATTCTCCCGCTTCTTCATCGACCGTCCGATCTTCGCGGCGGTGCTGTCCATCGTGGTGTTCCTGGCCGGCGCGATCGCGATGTTCGCGCTCCCGATCAGCGAATACCCCGAGGTGGTCCCGCCCTCGATCGTAGTCACCGCGATATACCCGGGAGCGAATCCCCGGGCGCTCTCGGCCGCGGTGGCCACTCCGCTGGAGGAACAGATCAACGGCGTCGAAAACATGCTGTACATGTCGTCGCAGGCCACGACCGACGGGGTGCTCACGCTGACCGTGACCTTCCGGGTCGGTACCGACCCGGACCTGGCGCAGGTGCAGGTCCAGAACCGGGTGAGTCAGGCGTTGCCCAGGCTGCCGGAAGAGGTGCGCCAGCTGGGCGTGAACACCGTGAAGAGCTCGCCCGATCTGGCGATGGTGGTGCACCTGGTTTCGCCGGACAAGCGCTACGACATGCTGTACCTCCGGAACTACGCCGTGCTGCAGGTGAAGGACGCGCTGGCCCGGATTCCTGGCGTCGGCCAGGTCCGGGTGTTCGGGGCGGGCGACTACGCCATGCGGATCTGGCTCGATCCCCAGAAAGTGGCTGCCCGGGGACTCTCCGCGGGCGACGTGGTGTCCGCGATTCGGGAGCAGAACGTGCAAGTGGCGGCCGGCGTGGTCGGCGCCCCGCCGATGGCACCGAATGTCGAGTATCAGCTGACCGTGAACGCCCGCGGCCGCCTGGTCAACGAAGAGGAGTTTGGGGACATCATCATCCGGACCGGGGCGGACGGCGAGGTGACCCGGCTTCGCGACGTGGCCCGAGTCGAGCTGGCGGCGGGCGGGTATTCGTTGCGCTCCCTGCTCGATAACCAGGACGCGGTGGCGCTTCCGATCTTCCAGGCCCCCGGATCCAATGCGCTCCAGCTCTCCAAGTCCGTGCGTCAGACGATGCGGGAGCTGAGCGCGGGCTTCCCGCAGGGAGTGGAGTACCGGATCGTGTACGATCCCACGATCAACGTGCGGGACGGTATCCGCGAGGTAGTGAAGACACTCCTCGAGGCGGTGCTGCTGGTGGTGATCGTGGTGGTGCTCTTCCTGCAGACCTGGCGCGCCTCGGTGATTCCGCTGGTGGCGGTGCCGGTCTCGATCGTGGGCACCTTCGCGATCCTCCTGGCCTTCGGGTTTTCCATCAACACCCTGTCCCTCTTCGGGCTGGTGCTGGCGATCGGCATTGTCGTCGACGATGCCATCGTGGTAGTGGAGAACGTGCAGCGCAGCATCGAGGCGGGACTCTCGCCGCGGGAGGCCTCCTACAAGGCGATGGAAGAGGTCAGCCGGCCGATCATCGCGATTACCCTGGTGCTCTGCGCCGTATTCGTGCCGGTGGCGTTCCTGAGCGGCCTGACCGGAGAGTTCTATCGCCAGTTTGCGCTCACCATCGCCTTTTCCACGGTCATTTCGGCGGTCAACTCCCTGACCCTCTCTCCGGCGCTGAGCGCCATCCTGCTGCGGCCCCGACACGCCGCGCCGGACCGGCTCACCCGGGCCCTGGACCGCGTGCTGGGTGGTGTATTCCGGCCGTTCAATCGGGCGTTCCACTGGGCCTCGGAGAAGTACGGCACGACCGTGGGCAGTGTCATTCGGCGCAGCGGGGTCGCGCTGCTGGTCTATGCCGGTCTCCTGCTGCTCACCCTCCTGGGGTTCAACAGGGTGCCGCACGGCTTCGTGCCGACCCAGGACAAGCAATACCTGGTGGCGTTCGCCCAGCTCCCCGACGCGGCGACGCTGGACCGCACCGAAGGCGTCATCCGCCGGATGAGCGAGATCGGCCTGCAACAGCCGGGCGTCGCCCGGGCGGTCCAGTTTCCGGGACTCTCGATCAATGGGTTCGTCAACGCGCCGAACGCCGGCATCATCTTCTTCGCGCTCAAGCCGTTCGAGGAGCGGACATCCAAGGCCGAGGCGAGTCTCGCCATCGCGGGAGCGCTGAATCAGAAGTTTGCCGCGATCCAGGAGGCATTCGTCGCCGTGTTTCCGCCGCCTCCGGTGCAGGGGCTCGGGACGGTCGGAGGATTCAAACTCGAGCTCGAGGATCGCGCCGGACTGGGCGAAGCGGAGCTCTCCAAGGCGGCCCAGGCGCTGGTCGGGCGCGCGTGGCAAACGCCTCAGCTGGCGGGAGTGTTCCCCGGGGTGCAGGTCAACGTGCCCCAGCTGGACGTGGAGGTGGACCGGGACCGGGTCAAGCGGGAGGGCATCTCCTTCACCGATCTGTTCCAGACCATGCAGATCTATCTCGGCTCGGTCTACGCCAACGACTTCAACAAGTTCGGCCGGACCTACCAGGTGATCGTCCAGGCCGACGCGCCGTACCGCGCGACCGCGGAGAACATCTCGCAGCTCAAGGTGCGGAACGCCCACGGGGACATGGTGCCGCTGGGCTCGGTGCTCAAGGTCAAGGAGTCGTTCGGTCCCGACCGCGGGCTCCGGTACAACGGGTATCCGGCCGCGGACATCAGCGGCGGACCGGCGCCGGGCGTGAGCTCGGGCCAGGCCCAGGCGGCGATGGAGCGCCTGGCGGCGGAGACGTTGCCCAACGGCATCGGATTCGAATGGACCGAGCTGACCTATCAGCAGATTCTCTCGGGGAATACCGCGGTATTCATCTTCCCGCTCTGCGTGGTCCTGGTGCTGCTGGTTCTGGCGGCGCAATACGAAAGCTGGACCCTGCCGCTGGCAGTGATCCTGATCGTGCCGATGAGCCTGCTCTGTGCCATCGGCGGGGTGTGGCTCACCGGCGGGGACAACAACATCTTCACCCAGATCGGATTTCTCGTGCTCATCGCGCTGGCGTGCAAGAACGCCATTCTGATCGTCGAGTTCGCCCGGGAGCTGCATCTCCACGGCAAGTCGCGAGTGGACGCCGCCATCGAGGCGGCCCGCATCCGGTTGCGTCCGATCCTGATGACGTCGTTTGCCTTCGTCATGGGCGTCCTGCCGCTGGTCTTCTCGACCGGCGCGGGGGCGGAGATGCGCCACGCCATGGGTGTAGCGGTGTTCTCCGGCATGCTGGGGGTGACGTTCTTCGGCCTGATCCTCACGCCGGTGTTCTATGTGGTCATCCAGGGGATGGTCGAGCGCCGCAAGGCTCCGGCCCTTTCCGGTGAGGCCGTGGCGACGGAAGGTGGGGCCCATGCGTAGCTCGAAATTGATACTGGGATTGGCAATCGTGATGCTGGCGGCCCCGGCTCGGGCGAGTGCAAGCCCGGTCCGGCCGGCGATGGCGCTGTCGGATACCGCAGTCGTGGTCGATGTGGCGGCGTTCTGGCGCCAGCTGGGGGATACGACCCTGGACCGCCTGGTGTCCGAGGCCCTCCGGGCCAACCAGGATGTGCGGGCAGCGGAGGCCAGGGTGCGCGGCGCCCGGGCCGACCGGCTTGGCGCGGGCCTCGACCTGGCGCCGACCGTCACGGCGGCGGGCGGCTTTCTCCGGCAGCGGTTGCCGAGCGCCGCGTTCCCGGGGAGTGGCGCCGGTCCGCTCCCGGACCAGAGCATCTGGGACGGCGGGTTCGACGCGTCGTGGGAGCTGGATTTCTTCGGCCGGCTGCGCCACCGGCTCAAGGCGTCGGGTCAGTTCGCGGATGCGACTCGCGCCGACCTCCGGGACGTGCAGATCTCCCTGGTGGCGGAGCTGGCGCGGACCTACTTCGAGCTTCGGGGCGGGCAGGGACTGCTTGCGGTGGCTCGCCGCAACGCCGACAACCAGCGCAACACGCTGGACGTAACCCGGCAGCGGCTCGATGCGGGGCGGGGCACGGCGTTCGATACCGAACGGGCCCAGGCCCAGCTCAGCTTCACGCTGGCGTCCATTCCCGCCGTCGAGGCGGCGGTGGCGTCGGCGCAGTACCGGATCGCGGTGCTCATCGGGAGGTCGCCCGGGTCGGTGGGCGCGGTACTCGCGGACAGCGTCGCGCTGCCGGAGCTCCCCGACCTCGCCGTGAGCAACGCCGATTCGCTCATCACGGCTCGTCCCGACGTCGCGGCCGCGGAGCGCCGGGCGGCCGCGGAGCGATCTCTGGTCGGTACCGCCAAGGCCGACTATCTGCCGCGCTTCACCCTCGGGGCCAGCGCGGGATTCTCGGCGACCACGTTCGATTCGCTGGGGAAGAGCGGGACCTTTCGCTACGCGGTGGGGCCGGCGGTGAGCTGGCCGCTGCTCAACCTGGGTCGCGTCAAGGCCGGGGTCGACGCCTCACGGGCGCGCGCCGATGCGTCCGCGGCGGAGTACGCGCAGACCGTGCTGCTGGCGCGGGAGGATCTGGAGAATGCGCTGGTCCGGTACCGGGCGGCGAAGGAGCGGGTCAGCCGGATCGTGGAGGCGGCCGAGTCCAGCCGGCGAGCGGCCGAGCTGGCACGGCTCAGATTCTCGGAGGGTGTCGCCGATTTCCTTCAGGTACTCGATGCCGAGCGAACCCAGCTCGACGCCGAGAGTCAGCTGGCAGAGGGACGCACCGCGGCGGCGACCGCATATGCCTCGCTGTACAAGGCGTTGGGAGGGATCGGGCCGTTGACGCCGCCGCAGCGCTGAGCCGCGGCGGGCCAGCGGGCGAGCTTCAGGGGGGATACGCTTCGAAGCGAGCTGTTGCCCGGATGGGATAACCCGGTCAGGGTCATCCGGAAGTCGGTCGGATCTCCGTTCGGGACTCCGAAGATCACGGCGAAGGACACCACCGCCAGGTAATAGGTGCCCGGAGCAAACGTCGAGGAACAGCTCTCGGGCTGGCCTCCGGGTCCGTCGCTTTTGCTGTCACAAGTCAGGATGCCGGTGATGGTCCCGGCGGCGTCATAGGTGTAGATGCCGAGGTCGGCATTCCCCTGCCAGGTGGCGACGACCCCGATTTTCTGGGTGGCGCCGACGGTAATCCGGTAGAGTCGGCAGGGCCCCACCAAATCCGCGATACATTCGGCCACGTTGCTGAACGGGCCGGCATCGAGGAAGGTGCTGGACTTCCCGGTGTCCGGGATCCGAATCAGCGGCGCGGTGGCGAAGGCGTCGGTGCCCCTGGTCCCGGTCGGGGGAGTAATGCCTTCCTTCGCGGTGAGCTCCAGCGACATCGCGGGTTGGGAGATCCGTACGATACCGCTCACGGAGACGACGCCGGTGAGAGTGCCCGGGACCGGGACGAAGGCGATGGTGCTCCCGTCGCCCGAGATGCCGACCATGACGGCCGGACGTCCGCCGGTGGAAACCTTCGCACCGGGCAGAAACCGGAAGCCGGCCGCCGCCATGGTCACGGTATCGTTGAGGGCCGGCGTGGTGGTCGAGTAGATGGGGGTGAGATCGTACGACACGCTGGCCGTGGTATAGTCGTCGCCGCAACCCGCGGCGAGCAGGGCCAGGAGCGCGAAGGCTGGGGCGGAGACCGAGGGACGCACCGGATCGAATCCATTCCGAGATGCACCAATGTGGCGAACGTCCCTGGGCCGGGCTGTCGGTGGCTCCGGCGACCCGATGTGAGATGTTGTCCTACAGGTCAGCCGCCATCTTCCGCTGTCTTCCGCCCGAGGCTAATGTTCGCAAGGTCCGGGCGGGGGTCCCGGGGGGTCCGATCGGCCGACCGAAGCGGGTCGGAGGATGCGGGCGGATTATGGCTCTGGTCAGCCATGGTTCGCCCTTTTGTGTCGGAGGGCCCTTGATTCGTATCCGTCCGCCTCTCCCGGGAAGGCAGGCACTCTATGGGCGTTGACGCTGGCTCACGGACCCGAACTGCTCCCCGCGAACGCCTGGCTCAGGCACAGACCGGGGTCGAGGGGCTCGATGATATTCTGAGCGGCGGCTTGTCGGTGGAGCGGCTCTACCTGGTCGAGGGGGAGCCCGGCTCCGGAAAAACCACCCTGGCGATGCAGTTCCTGCTGGAGGGCGCCCGCCAGGGCGAGCCCGTGTTATACGTGACCCTGTCGGAGTCCGCCGAGGAACTCAGGGGGGTCGCGGCCTCGCACGGCTGGTCGCTGGACGGCGTCTCGGTGCGCGAGCTGGTCCCCTCGGAGGAGAGCCTTCGCCCCGAGGACATGTACACGATGTTTCACCCCTCCGAGGTGGAGCTGGGCGAGACGACCCGGGCCATCCTGTCCGAGGTCGAGCGGATTCAGCCGACTCGCGTGGTGTTCGACTCGCTGTCCGAGCTCCGGCTGCTGGCCGGTAACGCGCTCCGGTACCGCCGGCAGATCCTGGCCCTCAAGCAGTTCTTTGCCGGACGGTGCTGCACCGTGCTGTTGCTGGACGACAAGACCAGCACCGAGAACGACCTGCAGGTGAAAAGCATCGCGCACGGAGTGATTCTGCTGGAGCAGCTCAGTCCGGATTACGGGAGCGACCGGAGGCGGCTTCGGGTCGTCAAGTACCGGGGCGTGGCGTTTCGGGGCGGGTACCACGACTTCATCATCCGGCGCGGCGGACTGGCGGTCTTCCCCAGGCTGGTGGCCCGGGAGCACCAGGACGCCCGCATTCACGAGAAGCTGCCCAGCGGCATCTCGCAGGTGGACGACCTGCTGGGCGGCGGCATCGAGCGCGGCACCAGCACCCTGATCGCCGGCGCCGCAGGCACCGGCAAGTCCACCCTCGCCGCCGGATTCGCCTGGGCCGCCGCCGAGCGGGGCCAGAACGTGGCGATGTTCACCTTCGACGAAGGGCTCGGCACCCTCCTGACCCGAACCGCGGGTTTGGGCATGGATCTCCAGAAGCACCTCGACAACGGCCGGCTCACTCTCCAGCAGGTCGACCCCGCCGAGTTGTCGCCCGGCGAATTCATCCACGCAGTACGCCAGGCGGTGGAGGCGCGCCAGTCGGTCGTGGTGGTGATCGACAGTCTGAACGGATACCTGAACGCGATGCCGGGCGAGCGGTTCCTGGTCATCCAGCTCCACGAGCTGCTCAGCTACCTGGGCCAGGCGCGCGTGGCCACGATCCTGGTCAGCGCCCATCACGGACTGATCGGGAATCAGATGATCTCTCCGGTGGATGCAAGCTACCTCGCGGATGCGGTGATCCTGATGCGGTACTTCGAGGCCGAAGGCGAGGTCCGCCAGGCCATCTCCGTGATGAAGAAACGGGGTGGGGCCCACGAACGGAGTATCCGGGAATTCCGCATGGACAACGGGCACATCCTGGTGGGTCCTCCACTCCGGGAGTTCCGCGGCGTCCTGACCGGGGTGCCGATCTTCGAGGGGAAATCGCGGTCGCCTCGTCCATGAGCGAGGGCGGAATCGCGAACCCGGAGCTTCGGGTCCTGGTGCTGGCGCCCACCGCCAAGGACGCGGCGCTCGCGCAATCCATTTTCGACCGGGCCGGTCTGTCCTGTCACTGCTGTCGAGACCTGGCCGAGACCTGTACCGAGCTGGATGGCGGGGCCGCGGCGCTGCTGGTGGCGGAAGAAGTCGTGCTCCGCGACGAATCGGATTGCCTGGCCTCCTGGCTTTCGAGACAGCCCGCGTGGTCGGACCTGCCGGTGCTGCTCCTGGCCCGGCCGGGGGCGGATTCCGCCACGGTGACATCCGCGATCGATCGCCTGGGGAATGTGACCGTTCTGGAGCGACCGATTCGGGTGGCCTCGCTCGTGAGCGCCGTCCGCACCGCCTTGCGGGCCCGGCAGCGTCAGTACCAGATCCGCGAGCATCTCGCCGAACGGAGCCTTGCGGAAGCCGAGCTTCGGCTCGGGGACCGCCGCAAGGACGAGTTTCTGGCGATCCTCTCGCATGAGCTGCGCAACCCGCTGGCCCCGATCCGCAACTCGCTTCACATCCTCCGATTGACGGCCTCGGCTGATCCCGCGGTCTCGAAGGTGGGCGAGATGCTGGAGCGCCAGGTTCATCACCTGGTTCGCCTGGTGGACGATCTCCTCGAAATCTCCCGGATCAGCGAGGGCAAGATCGAGCTGCGCAAGGAGCCGATCGATCTGGCCGGGGCATTGCACGTCGCCGTCGAGTCGAGCCGGCCGCTGATCGACGCGGCCGGTCACCAGCTCATCCCATCGATTCCGGCAGAACCCATCATCCTCGAAGCCGACCCGGTCCGGCTGACCCAGATCCTGGCGAATCTGCTCAACAACGCGGCCAGGTATACCGAACCGGGCGGTCGCATCTGGCTGACGGCCGCCCCGGAGGGTGCCACGGTTCGAATCTCGGTACGCGACAGCGGGCGCGGCATCCCGCCTGACATGCTGGAAAGGGTGTTCGACATGTTCGCTCAGGGTGAACCCGGGCCCCGACGAGCTCAGGGCGGGCTGGGTATTGGACTGACCCTGGTCAAGCGATTGGTGGAATTGCACGGCGGGAGTGTAGCGGCGCGAAGCGAGGGTCCGGGCAAGGGAAGCGAGTTCAGCGTGACCCTTCCGCGAATGACGCCGCCGGGAGCCGGTTCGGCGCGGGTGCGCGCCGGAGCCGAGGCCGGCCTGCCATAAGCGGGGCCAATACACGACGAAGGGGGAGCGCCGGATGACCGACGCTCCCCCTCCGCGTTTCAGATCCGTCCGCCGCGTTCCGGTCTCAGAAGGGCGTGTATTCGGGCGGCGTCACTCCGTTGAGCCGCAGGTACGGGACGGTCTGTCCCAGAGTCCAGGGGAAGTGGTCCAGCAGCTCCATGAGCGCCCGGCCCCGGGTCACCTTGTGCCCGAACTGGGTGATTTCTTCCGTCATCTGGGCATCGGTCACACCCTTCAGCATGGTCACGGTGTGGTCCATGGCCGCTACGGCGTAGGCCTTGAGCGCTGCCTTGTTATGGAGATAGACCGCGGAATCGCCCAGGGTCGGAACCTTCGGGGAGCCGGTGATGGCGGAATGAGCGATGAATGCGTCGGCCCATACCGCGTGCTCGATCTGCTGGGCGAAATTTCGCACACCCTTGGTCGGCGCGAATCCGAGCATGGAATCAGGCGCGGCGTCGATGTAGCGGAGCGCTGCGGCCTTGTGCAACTGCACGATTTCTATGAGCGCCGATTGGGCCACGGGTTTCTGGGCGTGGGCCGCGGAGGCGGCGAGCGGAAGCAGCGCGAGGGCTGCAACGATTCGGGACCGGCGCATGGGAACCTCACAGGTGGTTGCAGGGATAAGCCGACGACCGAATAAACTGCCCCGGGAGCCCGGTCCACGCAAGTTGCCGCTACGAGAAGGCCGGCCTCCAGGCAGGAGACCGGCCTTGCTGTCAACCGAGGCCTACTTCTTGGCCCGCCGGCCACGCGCCGGGGCGCCCGAGCGCGCCCGTTCGGAGGTCGATGACCGACTTCCGCTCCGGCCGGGCTTCGCCGACGTGGCCATGGCAACTTGTTCGTCCTCCCGCCACACGACGGAGTACTCCTCCGTTTCGGCGATATCCGCGAGCCTGCGGTCCGCGGCCCGTTCCTCCTCGATCGACAGCTCCAGCGGCTCCCGGGCCGTATCGAAGCCCGTGAAGTGAGCCCAGGCGATCAGGCTTCCGTAGCTGGCGATCTCGTAATGCTCCACTTTCCTGGCCGCCGCGATGAGCGCCGCATCTCTGACCGTGGGATCATCGCTGGCTTCATGCAGCTTGGCGCCTTCCTTGAGCAAGGCCTTCATCCCGTGACACTCTTCGCGTTCGGGAGCCTCGCCGCAGTTCGCGAAGACATCCTCGAGCCGGATGACCTGCTCCCGGGTCTCGGCGAAATGGCTTTCGAGCGCAGACTTGAGCTCCGGGTCGGTGGCCGCCTTGGCAAGGTCGGGCAGGGCTTCCACGAGCTGATGCTCGGCGTCGTACACCTCCTTGAGCTCGTGGATGAACAGGTCCTGGAGCGTCGTGAGGTTCATAGGACATCTCCTTGTCGGTCTGAATTGATCCACTGGTGCGGTTCGTTCCGGCGCTCGCGCCGTCGGAATGAAGAAGTCAGACGAACCGGAAAGAGCGACTCACACACTATCGGGAATTCGGGCCCGGTGGCCGCATTTCCAAGCCAATGATCCCCGAGCCATCACAGTGTCCTATTATCTTATGGCCCGGCGGACATCAACTCCCTCGGCGGAGGGTCGGCGATGGGGATCGGGTCACAGGCCGAACAGCAGGCATCCTCACGCCGAGCCTTTCTGCTGGCAGCCTTCGCGCTCGCCGTGGCCCTGGCTGCTCTGGCGGGCGTCACCGCGCTGGCCCGCCGGACCTTCGAGCGGCTGCAGCACGGCTCGGACGCTCGGGAGCACGCCTACGACGTCCTGATCACGCTCCGGAGAATCCGACAGGATATCGGTGAGATGCGAGTCGGGGTCACCGGCTATGTGATCAGCCACGACTCGGTGTATCTGGCCACCTACCGCAGCGGCACGACCGGCCTCGCCGCCGACACCACCGCCATCCGTCGCCTCACCGCCGACGTCCCCTCCCTGCAGCGCGAGCTCGACCGGCTGCAGCCCGAGCTCCGGGCCTACGATACCGACCTCGCCTCGACACTCCGGACCGCCCGGCTGGAAGGGCCGCCTGTGTCCGCGGGGTCGAAGAATATCCCCTCACTCAGTGGTGTCCTGATCGAGACGCTGCGCCCGAGGTTCGTGGCCATCGAGGCCGAACAGACCCGGCTGCTCGAGCTGAGTACGCTCGAGGTGGAACGGGCGGTCTATCGCACCAATGTGATCTTCACCTGGGTGCTCCTAGGGGGAACGGTGGTGGTGTTCGGCACCGCCGTACTGCTCTTCGTCCACTTGCGGGCCCGGGCCCGCGCGGAAGCCCAGCTGGCGCGGGCCCAGGAGCAGCTCAATGAGAGCCAGCGTCTGGAGGCCGTCGGGCAACTGGCGGGCGGCGTCGCGCACGACTTCAACAACATTCTCACCGTGATCACGGGGTTCTGCGAGCTGGTCCAGGCCAAGCTCCCCGTCGGGCACCCCAGCCGTCGAGACCTCCTCGCGATCCGCGAGGCCGGTCAAAAGGGGGCGGAGCTCACCCGGCAGCTGCTGGCGTTCAGCCGGCGCCAGGTGCTCGAGCTCAGCGTGCTCGACCTCAACGGTGTGGTGGAACGTTTCCGCGGGATGCTCGACCGCGTGCTGCCCGCGAATATCGAGGTGGTCCTGCGGCTCGCCGACGATCTCGGCCGGGTGCGGGCCGACCGGGTCCAGATGGAACAAATTCTGATGAATCTGGGCGTGAACGCGCGGGATGCCATGAGTGCCGGCGGACGGCTCACCATGGAAACCGCCAACGCCGCGCTGGACGCCTCCATCGGCGACCTGCCCTCCGATCTCAAGCCCGGACGCTATGTCGCGCTGATCGTCTCCGATACCGGCATCGGCATGGACGAGGCCACCCGGGCCCACATCTTCGAGCCGTTCTTCACCACCAAGGCAACCGGCAAAGGCAGCGGACTGGGGCTGGCCACGGTGTACGGCATCGTCAAGCAGAGCGGCGGTCAGGTGTGGGTCTACTCCGAGCCCGGTCGAGGATCCACCTTCAAGATCTATCTGCCGCGAGTCGAGGACGCGCCGGAGCAGGAGGCCGCGCCGGCCGTGGCGGCGACGAAGGATCCGCGGGGGACCGAGACGATTCTCCTGGTGGAGGACGAGGAGCGGGTGCGGGAGGTCACCCAGCGCATTCTGGCCGCCGCGGGCTACCGGGTGCTGTCGGCCGCGCGCCCCGAGGCCGCCCTGGAGATGGTGTCCCAACGAACCGGGCCGATTCAGCTCCTGCTCACCGATGTGGTCATGCCGGGCATGAGCGGGCCGCAGCTCGCTGCGCAGGTCGTGCGGCTGCTGCCGGGGATCAAGGTGTTGTACCAGTCCGGATACAGTGAGGAGGCGATCGCCCAGCACGGGGCGCTGGAGTCGGGCGCGGCGCTGCTGTCCAAGCCCTTCACCGGAAGCTCGCTCCAGCGAACCGTACGGGCCGTGCTCGACGGCACGGAGCCTCCGCGCTAGACTACCAGATCTCTCCAACTCCGGCTCGTCCCACCCAGGGAACTCGAATGCCCAAGCGTCTCGTGCTTTTCGCTGCGTTG
>DASYPZ010000150.1:0-3887 GCA_036006105.1 Gemmatimonadales bacterium
AACCGTCACAATTCTGGCGGCCTTTCCCTGTCACGGGTCCGGAACCCGAACCAGCATGGGTACCGCCGTGCCGGAAGGCACCACGAGCGGCCAGGCCGGCCACCCGGAATCCTCCACCAGCCGTCGCGACGAGCTTCCGTAATGCACCAGCTCGTCCCGCAGCCGCATGCCTCGGCGTCGAGCCTGCAGCGTGTCAGGCGCGGACCCAGGCGCTCCTTCGGGCGGGACCACAACCCGGTAGGCACCCTGGGCCAATCCCAGCGCGCGGGCCACCAGCGCGAACCGGGACGGCGAGAGCGTCTCGATGGTGTCCTGGCCAGGGAGGAACCGCACATCGGGCAGCGCAAGACAGCCCCGCTCGAGCTGGCTCACCATCTCGGTCAGCGTGAGTGGCCTCTCCACCAGTCCGAGCAGCACCCGAGGCCGGGCACTGGCGCACCCGGCGACCCCAGCCGAACCCTGGTCAGGGAGCGACGCCGCCCGCCGTCCGGAGAACACCCCGGCGACGAGAAGGCTGATGAGAACCAGGATTCCAAGCGACAATTCGGACGTCCCCCTGGGTGTCTGCCGACGCTTTATCGGTCCGCTTGCCGGGATCGAATCCGGCGAGGTAGCTTTGCAACCAGACGGTAGTTCGGCACCGTCACTCTCGAATCATTCCTGCATCACCGCCCCATCAGCGCGGAGCCCCGTGTTCCGACTCCGGACCTTTGGCGGGCTGTGGCTGGAGCGCGATCGCCAACGGATTCCAGGCGCCAGTCCGCGACGCCTCGGGCTGCTGGCGGCCGTCGTGGCCGCCGGAGACCACGGCATCAGCCGGGATCGCCTGCTCCTGCTCCTCTGGCCCGATGCCACCGAGTCCAAGGCCCGCCACGCGCTTGCCCAGACGCTCTACAGTTTCCGGCGCGAGCTCGGAAGTGAGCTGATCCGGTCGGACACCCCGGAGCTCCTGGTCGATCCCGAGCAACTCGGCAGCGATTTTGCCGACTTCTTCGATGCCAAAGCACGCGGAGACGTCGAGCGTGTGGTCGAGCTCTATTCCGGCCCGTTCCTCGACGGGTTCTACATTCCGGGCGCCGACGAGTTCGAGCGCTGGGCCGAGGTCGAGCGGACCCGGCTGCGCGAACTCGCGATGCAGGCGATGGAGGCCGCCGCGAGGCAGGCCACCGCCGCGGGGCGACTCGAAGCGGCCTCGGCCCACTGGCGTCGCCTGAGCGTCCTGGGGCCTCTCAATTCCCGGATCGCTCTCGGGTACATGACCTCGCTCGCCGACGCAGGCGACGTAGCCGGCGCAATTCAGTACGGCCGCGCGCATGAGCTGTCCCGCCGGCAGGAACTGGGTGCCCAGCCGGATCCCTCCGTTGGTGCCCTGCTGGCCAGGCTCACCCGAGGGGAGTGGCGATCCAGCGCCCCCGGCCACGCCCCGGAACCGCGTCCGAGCGGGGCGACCCTTCCACCCGCTATCCCGCGGTCCGAATCCGCGCACGGACCACCGCCTGCGGTCCCGAGCATCCGTCGGCCGCTCCGCCGCTGGATCGCGGGAGTGGGGGTCGCGGTTCTGGCGGCAACGGCCCTCTGGCTTCTTCCGTCGATGCTCCCCGGCCGCAGCGCCTTTCCCGCCGGGAGCGTGGTGGTCATGGCCGACCCGGTCGACCTGAGTGGCGATCCTGGGTTGTCGAAGGCTCTCGCTAGCGCGGCGGCCGTGGGGATTCAGCAATCGCGCCACCTGACCCTGCTCTCCCGCACCAGAGTCGCCGAGGCCCTCCGGCGGATGGGTCGCACCGGGGATACGGTGCTCACCGATTCGCTGGCCCTGGAGGTGGCTGCCCGCGAGAATGCCCGGGCGGTGCTTGCCCTGACCGTGGCCAAGGTCAGCGGGGACTACCTCCTGACCGGCCGGCTGCTCTCTCCCGCCGACGGAGCGGACATCGCGGTCCACCGGGTCAAAGTCGACCGGCTCGACCAGGTGATCGACGGACTCGACCGTTTGCTCAGGCAGGTGCAGGCCAGCGCCGGAGATCCTCGGCGCTATCGCGACAGCCTTCCTTTCCTGCCCCTCGTCACCACCCGCTCGCTCGAAGCGCTCAAGCTGTTCGCGGAGGGGTCGGAATCCTGGCGTCACGCCAAGTACGACCGGGCTCAGCAGCTCTTCCAGCGGTCGGTGGCGCTGGATTCGGGGTTCGCGCTCGCCCACGCCGCGTTGGGCTCGCTCTACTATTTCATCAACGACCGCCCGACCGGGGATGAACACTTTGCCGCCGCGTTGCGATTCCGCAGCCGCCTGACCTTCCGGGAGCAGCTGTCCCTGGATAGCCGCCTGGCCGGGGCCCGGGGCAACCGGGCCGAAGAGAGCCGGATCGACGGCATTCTGGCGGAGCGCTATCCGTCCCGAGACACCTGGTACAACTACGGCTCCGACCTCATGCGATTGGGCCGGTGCAAGGAAGGCATCCCGGCCTTGCAGCGCGCCCTGGGGTTCGACTCCACGTTCGCGAACATCCATGTGAACATCGCGACCTGCTATAAGTCCCTGGGTGAGAACCGGCTGGCGCTGGACGCCTATGCCGCCGCGGAGCGCGCTGATTCCAATGCGCTGGTGACCAATTACATCAATCACGAATGGGGCAGCATCTACGTTCGCCTGGGACGCTACGCCGAGGCGGAGGCCGCCTTTCGCAGGATGCTGGCGCTCCCCGAAGCCAACGATCGGGCGCGGGGCCATCGGTCCCTGGCGTATCTCGACATGCTGCAGGGCCGCTATCGTTCCGCCATCGAGCATCTCACCACCGCCGTTCTTCTCTCCCGGGAAACCAGCGCCGGGCTCTCCCAGCTTCGGAACGAGGCTTTGCTCGCCGAGGCGTACCTGGTTCGCGGTTCGCCGAAGCTGGCCGGGCGAGAGCTCGACGACGCGCTCAAAGTGGCTCGCGCCCAGTACGTGGAGCCGGGATTCCTGGCGTTGCTGGGGCGGGTCCTGGTGCGGGCAAACCGGATCGCGGACGCCCGCGAAGTCCTCCACCGCCTCGAGTCCGTCCTCAAGCCCGACAATTCGACCGATCGCAGCGCCCGCGGCCTGTTGACCGCCGAGCTGGCCCTGGCGCGAGGCGCCCCGGACTCTGCCGCCGAGGCAATCCGAAACGACATCGACACCCGGCTGGAAGATTGGCGGACGCCCCTGATCGGCCGGGTACTGGCGGAACGCGGCGTCCTGGATTCCGCGCTCGCCGTGACCGCCGCCTTCGCTCGGGACGACGCATTCGGCCAGGACGCTCAGGGGGACTGGGTCCAGGCGCCCCTCGCGGTGGCCCGCATTGCCGAAGCTCTGGGCGATTCCGCGACCGCCCGCGCCGCGCTGCAGACTTTCCTGGACCGCTGGAAGGAGGCCGACCCGGATTTGGCAATGCTGCGCGACGCCCGGCTGCATCTGGCGCGGCTGCAGCGGGAGGCCGGGCGCTGAGGACCGTGGGGCTGTCATTTGACAGGGAAGAGCTGGGTCAGCGTCCCGACCACAACGCCCGCTCTCCCAGTGGTATACAGCCTCTTGCCCGGGACCAGGTCGAACTGAACACTCCCGGGGTTTCCGCCGATGGCCTCTCCGCCGAACTTTATGCGAACATTATGCGGAAGAATCTGCTCGAAGAGCGGCGCATGGGTATCGGCGTGGGTGAAGTCGATCTTGAGGCCTCGGGTATTGGGCGTGGGAAAATCGAGCGCGATGCTTCCGATGGCGCTCACGACGTTCACCAGGCCGACGGCATCGGGAATCCAGTTCACCGTCGCCCCAGGAGACATCACCGATAGCGGTATCCCGATGGCGGGGAAATTGGTGATCTCGAACACGGTCACGGTGGTGTCTTCAACCCGGATCTTCATCGTCACCGAATCGGTCA
>DASYPZ010000151.1:0-7380 GCA_036006105.1 Gemmatimonadales bacterium
GCCGCCAGAAGAAGGGCGATCCGATCGCCGAGCTCCGCATCCGGATCATCGACTACAAGGACGAGAAGCTGCTGGCTCGCTTCATCAGCGAGCGGGGCAAGATCCTTCCCCGCCGCCTGTCGGGCGTGTCGGCCCGCCATCAACGGCAGTTGCAGGTGGCCATCAAGCGGGCCCGGTTCCTGGCGCTCCTGCCCTACATCAAGGGCTACCGGGGCTGATGACGGCCGGGGCGGCGCCCGAGCCCGGGCGCCGCGCCAGCCTGGGCGCGGCGGCGGTGCTGGCCGGGTATCTCCTGCTGGCCCCGTCCCTCTATTTGCTGGGCCCGCTCGCGCTGCTCACGCTGTTTTCCCGGCCCCGGACGCCGCGGGAGCTCATCTGGCTCGGGTTGGCCAGCGCGGGCGCGGCCGCGAACCTGGCCGGCGATCAGACCCTGGTGCCCCAGCTGCTGCGCACCGGGGGACTCCTGATGAGCTTCGGGTTTGCGCTGCTGTCGCTTCGCGGATCGCCGACCGTCGTCTCGCGGTTGTTGTGGGCGCTGGCGCTGTCGGTGGGCGGCCTGATCCTCTGGGCCCAGGTCTGGGGCGTGACCTGGGTGGCGGTGGAGAACGCGTTCACCGCCATTTTCCAGGAGCTCTACAAGTCCTGGGCGGCGTCCCGGCCCAACGACCTGGACTTCCAGCGGCTGCTGCAGCAGTCGCCGGAGATGGCGCGCCAGGCCGCGAGGCTGATGCCCGGGCTCCTGGCCCTGCAGGCCATGGCCGGGGCCGCGCTGGCCTGGGACTGGCATCTGCGCATTGCCGCGACGCCGCTGGGACGCGCGCCGGCGCGCTTCAAGGATTTCCGGTTCAACGACCATCTCGTTTGGGGCGCTATCTTTACCCTCGGATTGATGCTGTTGCCGCTCCCACCGCTGGCCGGACTGATCGCGGCCAATCTCCTGATCGTGTGGGCCGGCCTGTACACCGTTCGCGGACTGGCGGTCATCGCGGCGGTCTTCGAGCAAGCCCCCGCCCTTCTGCGGATTCCGGCGATGGCCCTCGCTTCACCGATCTGCGCGGTGCTGGGCCTCGCAGATACCTGGCTCGACTTTCGGGGGCGCCTGATTCCCCCGGCACCTGGAGGAGCATGACATGATGGAAGTGATTCTGCGTTTGGACGTGAAATCCCTCGGCAAGGCCGGTGCGCTGGTCCGCGTCAAGCCGGGCTACGCCCGCAATTTCCTGCTGCCCCAGGGACTGGCCTATGAGGCCACCTCGGGGAACAAGAAACGGATCGAGGCTGAATCCAAGGCCCGCGAATCCCGCGCGGCCCACGACCGCACCGAGGCCCAGGGCCTGGCCGACAGCCTGAGCGCGGTGTCGATCACCATCCCGGCGAAGGCCGGCGAGGGAGACCGCCTGTTCGGGTCGATCACGGCCCAGGATATCGCCGACGGGCTCGCCAAGGCGGGGCATCCGGTGGACAAGCGGAAGATCGAGCTGCCGCATCCGATCAAGCAGCTGGGGGAGCACGCCGTGACCATCCGGCTGCATTCCGAGGTTCATGCCACGGTGACCGTCACGATCGTGCCGGCGTAGCGCCCGAGTGGCGATCGGCATCGCCTACGTCGACGGTCCCCGGCTGGCGCGTGCGGTCTACGCGGCCGCCGAGTGGGTCACGGCGGGGCGGGACGAGATCAATCGCCTGAACGTGTTTCCGGTCCCGGATGGAGACACCGGCACCAACTTCAGTCTGACCCTGCGCGCCGTCGCCGATGCCTGCCGGGCACTCGGCGACGAATCGCTTCGGGTCACCGCGCAGACGATGGCCCGTGGAGCGGTGCTGGGCGCGCGGGGCAATTCGGGCATGATGCTGGCGCATTTCCTCATGGGATTTTCCGAGGGCCTCGAGGGCAAGGACACCGCCAACGCGCCCGAGATCGCCCATGCCCTGTCGCAGGGCGCCGCCACGCTCTACGCCTCCCTCGACGACCCCAAGGAAGGCACCATCCTCACCGTCGCGCGGGAGGCCGCCGCCGCGGCGGAGCGGGCCGCCCACGACTCGCCCGACATCGCCGAATTCATGCGCCGGATGCTCGCCGAGGGCGAGATCGCGCTGGCCCATACCCCGGAGCTCCTGGCGGTGCTCAAGGAGGCCGGCGTGGTGGATGCCGGCGGCAAGGGCTTCATGCGGATGATCGAAGGGGTGGTGCGATTCATCGAGGGGGACCCCATTCTGGCCGTCGACTCCGCCGATGCCGCCCCCTACTCCTTTCCCGCCGCGGAGGTCAATGTCGCGGCGGAGCGGGATTACCAGTTTTGCACCGAGTTCATCGTCCGGGGGACCCCCCTCCCGCCCGCCAACGAGGTGCGCGCCGCCATGCATCGTTTTGGCGGGTCGGTGGGCGTGGCCGTCATCAGCGACATCCTGAAGGTCCATGTGCATACGGACACCCCGGAGGCCGTCTTTACTCTTGCCGGCCGGTGGGGGAATCTGACCTTCCGGAAGGCCGACGACATGCGGGCGCAGCACCGGGCGCTCTCTCATCTCGAACGCCGCCCCGTGGCCGTGGTGACGGACACCTCGGCGGACCTGCCCGACGCGGTACTGGATCGCCATCACATCGCGATGGTTCCGCTCCAGATCGTCTTCGGCGATGAAGTACACCTGGACCGGGTCGGCATGAGGGCGGAGGAGTTCTACCGCCGGCTGCGCTCCGCCCGGCAGCTGCCCACGACGTCGCAACCCACGCCCGCCGATTTCGTTCGGGTGTTCCGGTCGGCGCTCGAGGAGGCGGACGAGGTCGTGGCGGTACTCCTGGGCTCCGCGCTCTCGGGTACTTTTCAGGCGGCCCAGGCCGCCATCCGGGCGGCGGGGCTGACCCGCATCGAGCTGGTCGACAGCAAGGCGGCCACACTGTGTCTCGGTCTGCTGGCATTGCGCGCGGCCGAGCTGGCGGAATCGGGATGGAGGGCAGCGGACATTGCACGGGAGCTGGAGCGAACCCGCAGACAATCGGGTGTCCTTTTGACCGTCGACACCTACGACAACCTGATTCGCTCAGGAAGGGTTTCGCGGGGCAAGGCATGGCTGGCTGGAATGTTGGACGTCAGACCCATCCTGGGGCTGGACCAGGATGGACGGATCATCCCGGTAGATCGGGTCCGGGGTCGGGAGGCGCTCGTCTCCCGGATGCTCGCCCTGGTAGACAAGAATCTTACGCCCCGACCAAAAGTCGTACGTTTCGGAGTGGCCCACGTCGAGGCCCCGGACGTCGCCGAACGCATTCGCTCCGCCCTGATCGCCGCCTTCGCTCCCCGGGATTGCTTCGTCTCCCTCGCGACCGGCGTCCTGGGTACCCACGTGGGGCCGGGGGCCTTCGCGATCTGCTGGCAGGTCGAAGACGGCACCCCGACCCGGCCTTCGGCGGGCGCTCCTGCATGAGCCGTCGTCCGGGTGAAACCAAGCCGGGAGAGCCGCCCGCGCTGGTGAGTCTGGCGCTCGAGGCCGCGGACGATCTCCGGGCCCGGGAACTGGTGGCCCTGGACCTCCGCGGCCTTAACGACGCCATCGACTGGTTCGTCATCGGTTCGGGCACTTCGGATGCGCACGTGCGAGGGATTGCCCAGTCGGTGGTCGACCGGCTGGCCGCGGAAGGCACCCGGGTTCATCACGTGGAAGGCCTCCCGGCGGGACGCTGGGTTTTGCTTGATTTCGTCGATGTGGTGGTTCACCTGTTTCACCCCGAAGCACGCGCCTTCTACAAGCTCGAGCGCTTGTGGAATGACGCGCCGAGGTTCGTGCCCGCGGCCGAAAGGAAGTCCCCATGAAGAGTCGGATCGGTATGGCAGCCCTGCTGCTCGCCCTGCTCCCCGCAACCTTGCCGGCCCAGTATTTCGGGCGGAACAAGGTGCAGTACGGGCGCTTCGACTTCAAGATCATCCAGACCGAGCACTTCGACGTGTACTACTACCCCGCCGAACGTGAAGCGGCGCTGGATATCGCGCGCATGGCCGAGCGCTCCTATGCCAAGCTCTCGAAGGCCCTCAATCACGAGTTCAACGAGCGGAAGCCGATCATTCCGTACGCGTCGCACTCGGACTTTCAGCAGACCAATACTTCCGGCGGCGAGATCGACGAGAGCACCGGCGGGTTCACCGACTACCTGCGGCACCGCAACATCTTTCCGATGACCGGATCATACGAGGACAACCAGCACGTCCTCCAGCACGAAATGACCCACCAGTTCCAGTTCGACATCTGGTCGCGCGGGCGGGTGGGCGGCGGAGTCCAGGGCATCATGACCGCGAACGCCCCGCTCTGGTTCGGCGAGGGCATGGCCGAGTACTTCTCGCTCGGCGCGGTCGATCCCAACACCGCCATGTGGCTGCGGGACGCCGCCCTCGAGGGCAAGCTGCCCGGGCCGGAGGATTTCTACCGGGTATTTCCCTATCGCTTCGGCCAGGCGCTGGTGGCCTACATCGGCCAGCGCTGGGGCGACGAGGCCATCGGCCAGATCACCAAGCTGGGATCGGCCGGCGGCATCGAGGCGGCGCTGCAGCGGGTGCTGGGACTCTCCTTCCCCGCCCTGGTGGCCCAGTGGCAGGACGCGGTCCAGAAGCAGTACCTGCCGGAAATCGGGAACCGGGTCAAGGCCCGCGCGATCGCCAAGGAGCTGCTCACCAAGAAGGCCTCGGGCGGCACCTGGCACCTGGCCCCCGCCCTCTCGCCGGACGGCACCAAGATCGCCTACCTGAGCGAGAAGAATTTCTATTTCGTCGATCTCTGGCTGGCCGACGGCAATACCGGCCAGACCATTCATCGCCTGCTCAACTCGTCGGCCAGCGGCAACTTCGAGACCTTCCGCTACATCACCTCGTCGGCCAGCTTCTCCGCCGACGGCAAGTACCTGGCGTTGACCGCGCAGCGCAACGGCAAGGACGACATCGTCATTGTCGATGTGGAGAAGAACAAGCAGATCCGCGACATCGTGGTGCCGCTCGCCGCGGCCAACACCCCGACCTGGAGCCCGGACGGGACCCAGCTGGTCTTCAGCGGCCTCGACGGCGGTATCTCGGATCTCTTCGTCATCAACGTCGACGGCAGCGGCCTCAAGCGGCTCACCAACGACAAGGCGGCCGACCTGCATCCGGTCTGGTCGCCCGACGGTAAAACGATTGCTTTCACCACCGACCTGGGACCCAACACCGACTTCAACAAGCTGAAGTGGGGCAGCCTGCGCATCGGGATCTATCACCTCGATTCCGGCCAGATCGATCTTCCCGCGGGCATGAGCCCGGGACGCAACACCAATCCGCAGTGGTCGCCGGACGGCAAGACGATCGCCTTCGTGTCGGACCGGAACGGTGTGGCCAACATTTTCCTCCACGACCTGGCGGACGGCCAGACCTACCAGATCACCGACTTCTACACCGGGGTGCAGGGCATCACCCCGCTGTCGCCGGTGCTCTCCTGGGCCCGGGGCGCCGACAAGCTCGCGTTCGTGTACTTCGAGCAGGGACGCTACGACGTGTACACGCTGAGCTCGCCCGCGACGCTCAAGAAGCAGCCGTGGAACCCCAATCAGAGCATTGCGTCGCGCCCCCTGGCGACCATCGCGCCGAGCGGGGACGCGGCCCGGCCGGCCATCGCGACGCTGCCGCCGCCCTCCGGTCCCCAGGTGCTGGGCGGCGGGGCGGTCTACCGCACCCCGCGCGGATTCCGCCGGGCCGATTCGCTGCCGGTCCGTCCCGATTCGGTGATGGCGAAGTACGAGCCGGTGTCGATCGCCAAGATCCTCGACTCGCTCGATATCACGCCGCCGGATACGAATGAGTTCACCTTCAAGAATTACAAGGCGACCCTGGAGCCGGAGTACGTCACCCGGCCTACCATCGGGTACACCCGCGATACGTTCGGGCGGGGACTGACCGGGTCCACCGGCATTGTGCTGGGCGACATGCTGGGCGATCACCAGCTCGGCTTCGCCGCCTCGCTGAACGGCCGCATCAACGAGACCTACTTCCAGGCGCAGTACATCAACCTGGCGCGCCGGATGAACTGGGGGCTGGGGCTGACCCAGGAGCCCTACTTCTACTATCAGGGTGCGGGTTTCGTCCAGAACACCGACGGCAGCGTCGACTACGTCGAGAGCATCCGGCGCCTGGTGCTCCGGCAGGCTTCGCTCGTCACCACGTATCCGTTCAGCCGCTTCCGGCGGATCGAGCTGGGCGCCGCGGCGGTCAACGTCTCCGACGACAGCCGCAACTTCGTGCAACCGATCGACCCCAATACCGGCAATGCGGTGGCCGATCCGTTCATCCAGACGGTGCACAACCAGAACAAGAGCTATATCCAGCCCAGCATCGCGCTGGTGTTCGATAACTCGCTCTACGGCGCGGTCGGCCCGATCATGGGCCGAAGGTCACGGCTCGAGATCGCCCCGCGCTTCGGGCAGTGGCGCTTTACGACGATCAACGTGGACTATCGCCGCTACGACCGCATCGCCAATTCCGTGACCTTTGCTACCCATGTCCAGTACTATGGGCAGCACGGCCGGGATGAGACCTTGTTCAGGTTCTTTGCCGGTTCGCCGGACTTCATCCGGGGGTATACCTCCGGCTCGTTCGCCAAACACGAGTGCCTCAACGCGGTGGACCCCAATACGGCGACCGGATGCACTCTGCTCGATCAGCTGGTGGGAACCCGGATCATGACCGCGGGCGCCGAACTGCGCTTCCCGGTGCTCCGCCCCCTGGGACTCCTGCCGCAGGGATTCCCCGACCTGGAAGGGGTGCTCTTCTACGACGCCGGAATGGCCTGGGAAGGGGGGATGACCCTCAAGCTCAAGCGGGACCCAGGAGATGATCCGGAACATGTCCGCTCGCCGCTGACCTCGACCGGCGTGGGAGTCCGGGCCAATCTCTTCAACTTCCTGATCCTGCGGGCGGACTACGCCTTCCCGCTGCAGCGTCCCGGAGTACACGGTTACTGGATGATCAGCCTCGGACCCACGTTCTGATTCGGTTCGCCGGGAAGTCTCCGCTGTTCTCCGCCGCCCGGCTCGTCCGGGCGGCGGTCATTCTGGCCGCCGCCTCCTGCCGAGGCGGCCCGGCTCCGGCGCCACCCGACCTTCCGGCGGTGGGCGGGCAGGTATCCCTGTTGCGGTTTCCCGTGACCGGCGGGCTGGTGCGCGCCTATCACCCCGACAGCCTGGGCGCACCCATTTGGGCGTCGCTGGCGACGGTCCCGGCCATTCAGCGGGTGGTGGGGGTCGATCTCGACGAACGGATCGCCTGGGTTGTCGAGGAACCCGGCACCTTGATCGCGGTGGACCTCGAATCCCGCGCGGTGCGCAAGCAGCTCACCGGGGTCACCTCCGCGGTGGTGGGACCGGATGGC
>DASYPZ010000152.1:0-12032 GCA_036006105.1 Gemmatimonadales bacterium
GACCATGCGCGCGGCCCCGTTATCGAGGAACGCCGCCGCGGGTCGGGGAAACTCGTAGTAAGGCCCCGCCACCGGGTAGAACAGGAACACCAGATAGCAGAGCACGAAGGTCAGCACCTCGGCGTGGATCACCCGACGGAGGCTCTTCCGGTCGCCCTTCCAGAGGAAATAGAGCGGCCCGGCGGGCACGACGAGGTAGTACGAGAAATAGACGCCGTGCAGCACGGTGCTCCAGAGCCTGCTGGGCGATCGTTGCCACCACTCCCGGCTCAGCTGTTCCCCGAAGATCCTGGCTTCCCAGTGCTGGACCGTGGCGTCGTGGGTAACCACGCCGCCGTGTCCCGCCAGCAGGTCGAGCGATCCATAGAGGGCGAGGAGGATGAACAGCGGGTAGATGTCGGCCAGTGCCGATCCGAGCGCGCCGAGACCCGGGCGATTGACCAGCCACACGAGGACCACGATGAGGGCATTGGCCAGAAGGACCCAGCCGACCGCCGGGTTTCCGGCCAGGCGCGCGAGCGCCACGACCGAAACGACGGCGATGTAGGCGAGGATGACCCGGTCGACGGGGCGGAGCGTCACAGCCAGCCGGCGGAGCGGTACCAGTCCGCGGTGGCGGCGGCGCCGCTTTCGAAGTCGTACTCGGCTCGCCATCCGGTCGCCGACTCCAGCGGCGTCGGATCGGCGGTCCAGGCCGGGGCGAAGAAGTCGTGGGCCTTGTCGGGGGTGAGCAGGGTAGCCCGTCCGCGAAGGCGGGCCAGGCCGGAGATCAGCCCCAGGGCGGCCGCCGCGCTCCAGCGGGGCAGCCGGATCAGCCTGGGCGTCATCGCCACGGTTCGTCCGACTTCGGCGACCAGCGATTCGCTGGTCAGGATTTCCGGGTGACACGCGTAATAGGTGCCGCCGATCGTGGCCTTGCTGGTTGCGGCGGCGATAAGAGCCGAGGCGAGATCGGGTCCGTACACCAGCGACAGCTCCTGGGCCCCGTCTCCGAAGAGCGGCACGATCCCCAGCTTGGCGGCCCGGAATATCCGGAACATCTCGGCGTCGAACGGTCCGTACACCGCGGGTGGGCGCACAATCGTCCAGGGCAGCGTGCCGGCCTTGATCGCCGCTTCGCCGGCCAGCTTGCTTCGGCCGTAGGCGGTCAGGGGACGGGCGGGTTCCGTTCCCGACAACCGATGGCCCCGCTGGGTCGGCCCGGCGGCGGCCATCGAGGACACCAGGACGATTCGGGCATTCGAGACGCCGGTCGCCGCCTGGGCCAATCGGACCGTCCCGTCCCGGTTGACCGAGAGGAACTCGGCTTCACTGCGGGCCGCTACGAGACCCGCGAGGTGGAAAATGACCTCCTGGTGCCGGGCCGCGTCGGCGAGTGCGACCGCATCGCCGAGGTCACCCGCCACCAGCCGAACGCCCCGATCCGCCAGGCCGGCGGCCTTGGCGGGCGTGCGTACCAGTGCGGTGACGCTGTCTCCGCGACGGAGCAGGGCATCGATCAGGTGGTGGCCGACGAAGCCGGTGGCTCCGGTCACCAGCGCCTTCATAGCGGGCGATCGAGGAGCCGGTAGGTCTTGTAGACGGTGAAGCCCATCTTGAGGAGGCCGGCGTTCATCGCCGGATTGTCTTCGAGAATCCAGCCCGCTTCGCCCCAGCCGATGTGCCGCTCCCCACCCTTGGTCCAGATCCAGTGATAGAGCACCGCATCGATGCCCTTGCCGCGGTATTCGGGCAGCACGCCGAGCAGGAGGATGCGAAGCCGAGTGAGCTTCCGGGTCTTGAGGGCCCAGAGGAGCTTCAGGATCACGGGAAACATGCGCCCCGAGCGATTGGTCTGGAAAACGGCGTTGAGGTCGGGCAGCGCCAGTGCGAACGCGACGACCTTGCCGTCGATCTCCGCGAAGGGCACCAGCTCCGGCACCACCACCGGCTTGAACTGGGTCGCGAGATGGTCGATCTCGTGGTCGGTCATGGGAATGAACCCCCAGTTCGCCTCCCACGCCTTGTTGTACAGCTCCTTGACCCGTTCCACCTCTCCCTTGAAGTCCCGCATGTTGAGCGGACGGACCGTGAGACCGAGACGCTTGGAGATCAGCTCGGTGGCGCGGGCCAGCCGCTCCGGTACCGGCAGGAGATTCCCGTCCGGAAGGCCGTGCTGGTAGACCAGGAGGTTCTTGGCGGTGGTGAAGCCGGCGCGTTCCAGCAGGGTCAGGTAGTAGGGCGGGTTATGGGGCATCATCAGCACCGGCGGCGTGTCGAACCCGTCGACCAGGAGTCCCGACTCGTCGTTGGTGGAGAAGGACGCCGGTCCCCGCATGATGTCGAAGCCGCGGGTCCGGAGCCACGCGGCGGCCGCGGCAAGGAGCGCGTCGGCCACGGCCTGATCGTCGGTCGTTTCCCAGAAGCCGAAGAATCCGACCCTGTCCCGGTGATACTCGTTGTGCAGCCGGTTGGCGATGGCCGCGATCCGCCCCACTACCTGGCCGTCGGACTCGGCCAGGAAGTATTCGGCTTCCGCGTGTTCGAAAAAGGGATTCTTGTCCCGGGAGAGCAGCAGGGCCACGTCGCGACGCAACGGCGGGACCCAGAGCGGGTCCCGCGCATGCAGCCGATATGGAAAGTCGATGAAACGCCGGAGATCCCGGCCGGAGGTCGCCGGCCGGACCGTCACCGCTGTGCTCAGATGACCCCCAGCTCCTTGCCGATCTTGCCGATCGTCTCCACGCAGTAGTCGATCTGGTCGGCGGTATGGGTGGCCATCACGCTGGTGCGCAGCCGGCACTGCGAGGGCGGCACGGCGGGCGGGACCACCGGATTGGTGAACACCCCGGCGTCGAACACCTTGCGCCACATGATCAGCGTCTTGTCCAGCGGACCGATGAGAATCGGCACGATGGGCGTCTCCGACGGTCCGGTGTCGAAGCCGATGGCCCGGAATCCGTCCTGCAGCCGGCGGGTGTTGACCCAGAGCGCCTCACGCCGCTCGGTATCGGTACGGAGCACCTCGAGCGCCGCCAGGACGCCCGCGGTGTTGGCCGGAGGCAGCGAAGCGGTGAAGATCAGCGGCCGGCTGTGGTGCCGGAGGAAGTTGATGACGCTCCGCGACGCGGTGACGAACCCGCCGATGGAGGCCAGCGACTTGGAGAAGGTGCCGGCGATGATGTCCACTTCGTCCGAGAGGCCGAAGTGGGCGGCGGTGCCGTCGCCCTTGGGTCCGAGCACGCCGATGGAATGCGCGTCGTCGATCGCGAGCGCGGCGTTGTGACGCTTGCAGACCTTGAGGAGCGCGGGGATCTCGGCGATGTCCCCTTCCATCGAGTAGACTCCGTCCACGATGACCATCTTGCCGACGCCGGGGTGGGATTCGAGCTTGCGGTCCAGGCCGGCCATGTCGCCGTGGTTGAACCGAACCGTCTCCCCGTCCGACATCTTGGCGCCGTCGACGATCGACGCGTGATCGAGCTTGTCGAGAAACACCACGTCCCGCCGACCCACCAGGCCAGAGATCAGGCCGAGGTTGGCGTTGTACCCGGTGGAAAAGACGATGCAGTCTTCCTTGCCGAGGAAGTCGGCGAGCGCGGCTTCGAGCTCGAGGTGCAGATCGAGGGTGCCATTGAGGAAACGGCTTCCGGTGCAACCGGATCCGTACACCCGGAGGGCGCGTGCCGCGGCTTCCAGGACCTTGGGATGATGGGTGAGGCCGAGGTAGTTGTTCGACCCCAGCATGATGCGCTTCTGGCCTTCGATGACGACGACCGTGTCTTCCGATTCCGAGATCGGGCGGAAGTACGGGTAGAGACCCTGGGCTTTGACCTCGTCGGCCCGGGTGTACAGGCGGCACTTCTCGAACAGCGTGACGTCGGTCTGGAGGGTGTGGCTCGGCACGTGACCTCGCGTCAGCGGAGTGTGAGAAAAACGCCTCCATCCCTATGAGGGATAATGGGTTAAATTAACGCCTCAGCCGATGTCCGACAAGCCTTCGTGCGCCTCCGGCAGGTTCCGGCGTCCCATGTGTGTCGCCCATCGCGGGAATCGGAGGAGCACTGGTTAAATTGCTGTCGACACCTATGAATCGCACCCTGCCTGCCCTCGCGCTGCTGGCGATCCTGGCCGCGCCCCGTGTTCAGGCGCAGGGCCCGGGAAGCACCCAGTATCCGACCCTGATCGAGCCCTTCGACTTCAGCCCCAACGGCGCCTGGCGACGCCAGGCCCGGGCGGTCCGCGAGCTTCGCGCCCAGCTGCTCCGGAACGGAGACCTGCGCGCGCTCAACGCGGTGCGCGGGGGGCCGTTCTTCTCGCCGTCTCTCATGGCGCCCGGTGGCGCGCCCACGGCGGTGACCGGCGCGTTCAAGGTGCCGGTCATTCTGCTCGCGTACAAGGACGTCCCGGTCCCCGCCCCGTTTCAGGTCTCCGACTATCAGTGCCTGCTCTTCAGCCAGAATCCCGGCAGCTGCGGCCTGGCGGGATTCCACCCGTATTCAGTGGCCACCTTTTACGAGGAGCTCTCCCACCATCGGATCTCGATGGACGGGGTGGTGTTTCCCACCGTTCGGATGGATTCGGTGGCCGCGTTCTATACCGATGGATGCAAGGGGATCACGGTCGGCGGACAGACCAGTTGTCCCACTCGTCCCGTCAACCGGATGTCGTTGATGCTGGTGGCCGCGCTCGATTCGATTTCCAACCGGCCGGATGGCCCGACCGTCTGGGGTCAATTCGACAATGACGGGCCGGACGGAATTCCCAACAGCGGCGATGACGACGGCTTCGTGGACTTCGTGACCTTTCTGCAGCCTGAAGTGGGCGGTGAGTGCGTCGGCAATCAGCCGCCGACCACCGGGGTATGGAGCCATCGCTTCGTGATTTCGGGCTGGCGGTCCGGGGCGCCGTACCTGACGAAGACTCCCTGGGCCGGTCACGCCGGGCAATTCATCAAGGTCAACGACTACACCATCCAGAGCGAGCTGGGCGGCAGCACCTCGTGCGACGCTACCCAGATCATGGCCGTCGGGACCGTGTCGCACGAGACCGGCCACGCCTTCGGGCTCCCCGATCTCTACGATACCCAGGGACCCACTCAGGGCATCGGTGGATGGGGACTCATGGGCTCCGGCAATTATGCGCGTCCCTATAGTCCCTCCAGCTATGACGCCTGGTCGCTCAGCACCCTGGGGTGGGCCACGCTCGACACCCTTGGCGCCAGCCGCACCCTCGTCACCGGGCCCCGGCTGCTGAACGACACTGTTTTCTATGCCCAGACACACGATGTGAACGAGTATGTGCTGCTGGAGAACCGGCAGGCGGTCCTGAGTGACACGGCGCAAATGAACCCGTCCGGTCCCTCCAACTGCCCGCTTTCGTCCGGAGGCTTCTGCTACAAGTCGCCCGGACTGCTGGTCTGGCTGATCAACGACGCCAAGGTTCAGGCCAGCCTGGGCTCCAACACCGTGAACGTCGGTACCCCCCAGGGAGTGCAGCTGCTCCAGGCCGATGGCCGCAACGACCTCCTCACGCCCGGCGCGAAAAACCGGGGTGACCGCGGCGATTCCTATCCCGGGAGCACGGGGAACACCAAGCTTTCCCTCCTGACCAACCCGGCCGCCCGGGGCAACCTCGGCGGATACCTCGGGTTCATTCTCGATCAGATCGAGAATCAGGGCGGCGGCACCATGCGGTTCCGTTTCACCCGGCGGGAGCCGAGTGTGATCGCGGGACAGAACGGCGGTCAGGTGCGGGTCAACGGCCAGCTGCTGGACCGCTACGAGGAGGTGGTACCGGTCGGTGATCAACTTCAGCTGGACGTCGACGGGGTACAGCTCCTCGACGGGGGAAAGACCCGGGCGACCTTCACCGGATGGTCCAATGGGGTGCTGACGCCGGCCCAGACCCTCATCAGCAGCCCGGCCAAGCCGGACACGGTGATCGCGCACTTCTCCCTGGAGTTTCGCCTCCTCGTGGTGACGCCGACCGGAGGAACGGTGGCTTCGTCGGTACCGGGTAATCTGGCCGCGGGCATCTTCCTGGCGCCCGGGGTGCCGGTGACGCTGACGGCGACGCCGGCGCAGGGATTCATCTTCGCCGGGTGGCGCGGGGACACCGTGACCGTCAACCCGACCCTGCAGCTGACCATGGGGAAGGGGTACGACCTGGAGCCGCGTTTCGTGGCCGCCGTGGCCATCGTCGCCAACGACGCGGTGCTCGATCTGCTCGGAACTCCGCGGCTCACCGATCAACAGCGGACCTTCCTCGACGAGCTGGGCAATCGGAACGGCTTCCTGGATGTCGGGGACATTCTCGCCATGTTCCGCCGGGCGGGGCAGGCCGCGCCGCCGTCTTTGCTGCGCGCCGATATACCCCCTCCGCGCAAGACCAAGGTGCCCCAATGACCCGCCTGGCCAGACTCGGCCTCGTCGCCACGCTCCTCGTGCTCGCCTCCTGCGGCGGCGGGGACGTCTCGCCTCCACCACCCCCGCCACCGCCCCTGGGCGGTGACCTGGTGATCAGTTATGTCCCGGGCGGCCCGGCCGTGGGGGCAATCCTGTTTACCATCAGCGGGGGCCCGGTCGAGAACGTGACGGTTCGCAATGGAGCGGGACTCCAGGTGTCCTTCGCCTCGCCGCTGGCGGGCACGACCAAGGTTCTCGTCTCCGGTGCGCTCAGCGCCGGTGACATCCTCACCGTACGGGTGCCCGATATCAGTCTGGCCGCGAGCTACACCGTCCACATCGATCAGGTCGCCGACAACGTCACCTTCTCGCTGATCGACCCGACCCTGAACACCCTCACGATTCATCCCTGAGCGGGGATCGCCTCTGGCCCGGCGGCCCTCTTAGCCCCAAATTGAGTCAGCCCTTGGACCGGCCGGTGCCGGTCCGGGCATCCTTCCTTTCCAGGCGACCCGGAGTTCCGACATGCTCCAGCTCAAGGTGAATGGCCGCGATGTCTCCGTCGATGTGGCGCCGGACACGCCCCTGCTCTGGGTGCTGCGCGATTCGCTGCATCTCACCGGCACCAAGTTCGGGTGCGGCATCGGGCAGTGCGGGGCCTGCACCGTGCACCTCGACGGCGTGGCCCAGAAGTCCTGTCAGATTCCGGCGGGCTCGGCCGCGGGCAAGGCGGTGACCACGATCGAGGGGCTGTCCGCCGAGGGGAACCACCCGGTGCAGCAGGCCTGGATCGCGGAACAGGTCCCGCAGTGCGGCTACTGCCAGTCGGGACAGATCATGAGAGCTGCGTCGCTGCTCACGAAGTCTCCCAAGCCCACCGACGACCAGATCGACGAGACGATGTCCGAGAATCTCTGTCGCTGCGGCACCTACCAGCGCATTCGCAAAGCGATTCACCGCGCCGCCGGCCAGGTGACCGCGTGAGCGCCGGGGTTTCGCGGCGCGAGTTTCTGAAAGCGGGGGCCGTCGCCGGAGCCGGACTCACCATCGCGATCTCGCTGCCCTCCTGCGCACCGGGCCCGCAGAAGGCGGTCACCACTCCCCTCAAGCCCAACGCCTGGGTTCGGGTCAGCACCGATGGAACCGTGATCCTGGTCGTCGACCGCTCGGAAATGGGCCAGGGCGTCTACACCGCCTTGCCCATGCTCCTGGCGGACGAGCTGGACGTGCCCTGGGAGGCGGTGCGGGTCGAGCAGGCCGGCGCCGCGAAGGAGTACTACTCGGGCTTCCCGGCCCAGATCACCGGAGGCAGTCAGAGCATCGCCGCCGCGTGGACGCCGCTGCGGGAGGCCGGCGCCAGGGCCCGGGCCATGCTGGTCTCCGCGGCGGCGGCGGCGTGGGCGGTGGACGCGGGCGAGTGTCGCACGGAGAATGGCGTGGTGATTCACACCGCCAGCCGGCGCCGGTTCAAGTACGGGGAGCTGGCCGAGCGGGCCGCGGCGCTGCCGGTGCCGGAGAAGGTCACGCTCAAGGACCCCAAGGACTACAAATTCATCGGCACGCCGGTCCAGCGCCTCGACGTAGCCGACAAGGTCCGCGGCAAGGCCACCTTCGGCATGGACGTCCAGGTGCCGGGGATGCTCGTGGCGGTCGTGGCGCGGAGCCCGGTGTTCGGCGGAACCGCCAAAAGCTGGGACGAGGCCGCCGCCAAACAGGTGCCCGGAGTCAAGCAGGTGGTCAAGCTCAGCTCCGGTATCGCGGTGCTGGCAGACGGTTATTGGCCCGCCCGCAAGGGCGCCGACGCGCTCAAGGTCGTCTGGGATGAAGGCAAGGCCGCCGGGTTCAGCTCCGGGACCATGCGTCAGGAGATGGAATCGCTGATCAAGAAGAGCGGCCATGTGGCCAAGACGGCCGGGACCGGCGCGCTCGGCCATGGCGGGACCCAGGTGTCGGCGATTTACGAAGCTCCTTATCTGGCCCACGCCTGCATGGAGCCGATGAACGCTACGGCGTCGGTCGAGCCGGACAAATGCACGGTCTGGGCACCGACCCAGTATCAGTGCGGTCCGGCTCTGGGCGGCGGCGTGCTGGAGGTAGCGGCGCGGATCACCGGTCTCGACACCTCCAAGGTCACCGTCCACACCACTTTTCTGGGGGGAGGCTTTGGCCGGCGGGCCATGCAGGATTTCGTCATCGAGGCGGTCGAGGCCTCCAAGGCGGCCGGGGTGCCCGTCAAGGTGGTCTGGTCCCGTGAGGACGACATCCAGCACGATTTCTATCGTCCGCCGACGTACGCCCGATTCGCCGCGTCGCTCGGTCCGGACGGTGTGCCGACGGCCCTTACGGCCCGGGTGGTCTGTCCGTCGATCATGGCCTCTTCCTTCGGGGCCCCCAAGACCGCGTTCGACGACAGCGCGACCGAGGGCATCGCCAACCTGCCCTATGGCATCCCGAATCTCCTGGTGGATTGCATCCAGCCGGATTGGGCGGTGCCGCTGGGCTTCTGGCGCTCGGTGGGCTCCTCGCAGAACGGATTCCTGGTGGAATCGTTCATCGACGAGCTGGCCTGGACCGCGGGCAAGGATCCGCTGGAATACCGCCGGGCAATGCTGGGTGCCAATCCGAGGCACCTCGCGGTGCTGGAACGCGCCGCCCTCGAGGCCAAGTGGGGTTCACCGGTGCCCGACGGACATGCGGTGGGGATCGCCCTGATGGAATCGTTCAACAGCATCGTGGCCGAGGTCGCCGAGGTGTCTCTCAACTCCGATCGCACGGTGCGGGTCCATCGGGTTGTCGCCGCCGTGGATTGCGGCACCGTGGTCAACCCCGACATCGTCCGGGCCCAGGTCGAGAGCGCCATCGTCTACGGACTCACCGCCGCCCTGTATGGACAAATCACCATCGACAAGGGCCGGGTGGTGCAGAGCAATTTCCACGATTATCCGCTGCTGCGGATGCGGGAGATGCCGGTCGTCGAGGTCCATCTGATCGACAGCAAGGAGAAGCCCACCGGCATCGGTGAGCCGGCGACGCCGCCCATCGCGCCGGCCGTCGCCAACGCGATCTACGCGTTGACCAAACAGCGGGTGCGCCGGCTGCCGTTCGGACCGATACCGGCGTGACGTCGGAGCTCACCCGCCGCGACTTCGTCAAAGCCGGGCTGGTCGCGGGGGCGGGCCTTACGCTGACGGTTTCCCTGGAGGGTTGCAGCAAGGAAGCCGCGCCGCGTGCCGGCGGCGCGGCATTCGCCCCGAACGCCTGGATCCGGATCGGAGCCGACGACACGGTGACCGTGATCGTGGATCGCTCCGAGATGGGCCAGGGCGTCTCGACCTCCCTTCCGATGCTGGTGGCCGAAGAGCTCGATGCCGAGTGGGCCACCATTCGCTACGAATTCGCTCCCGCCAACGAGGCGTACTATAACCCGCTGAGCCTGGGGCAGCTCACCGGTGGCAGCACCTCGATCCGGGCCGCGTGGCGCCCACTTCGGGAGGCTGCCGCCAAGGCGCGACTCATGCTGGTCGGCGCGGCGGCGGGAGCGTGGGGCATCGCTCCGGAACAATGTCGCACCGAAAGTGGCGCCGTCATCGCCCCCGACGGTCGGAGCGTCCGGTTCGGCGCGGTCGCCGCGCGCGCCGCGACGCTCCCCATCCCGGAACGGGTCACCCTCAAGAAGCCGGGCGAGTTTCGGCTGATTGGTAAGCCGGTCCCCCGGCTGGATCTTCGGGCGCAGGTCACCGGGAAGACCGTGTTCGGGATCGATGCCGGGCCCGCCGACGCACTCATCGCGGTGGTGGCGCGCTGCCCGGTCTTCGGCGGCACGCTGCGATCGTTCGACGACGGCGCGGCCCGCACGGTTCCCGGGGTGAAGCGGGTGCTCCGGATCTCGAACGGCGTCGCCGTGGTCGCCGCGGGGTACTGGGCGGCCAAGCTGGGCCGGGATGCCCTCAAGATCGAGTGGGACGAGGGCGCCGGTGCCACGCTCGACGACGCGGCGGTCAGCGCCCGGCTGACCGCGCTGGCGGGTGGCTCCGGCCACAGCGCCCGGAAGACCGGGGACCTCACCCAGGGGTTCGCCGGTGCCGCGAAGAGCCTCGATGCCGTGTATGAAGTGCCGTACCTGGCGCACGCCTCCATGGAGCCGATGAATTGCACCGCCGACGTGCGCGCCGATTCGGTCACGGTATGGGCGCCGACCCAGTTCCAGGCCGGCCCAAGGCTGCTCGGAGGCGGCACGCGGGGCGCCGCCGCGAAGGCCGGCGGAGTTTCGGTGGACCGCGTGACGGTGCACACGACCAACCTCGGCGGCGGCTTCGGTCGTCGCGCCGAAACCGATTTCGTGGTCGAAGCCTGCGAGGTCTCCCGGGCGATGGGGGCTCCGGTGAAGCTGATCTGGAGCCGGGAAGACGATATCCGGCACGATCAGTATCGGCCGGCGGCGCGTCACGTCCTCCGGGCCGGGATCGATGCCTCGGGCGCGCCGGTGGCGTGGTCTCACCGGATCATCTCACCCTCCATTGTCGCGAAATATCTGCCCGGCTGGCTGCCCACCTTCGCGACGCACCTCGCCGGGCCGCTCAAGGGCGGTGTCGACGCCAGCGCGATCGAGGGCGCAGTCGATCTGCCGTTTACCGTTCCCAACTTCGAGCTGAGTTATTCCCAGGCCGATCTCGGCGTGCCGGTGGGGTTCTGGCGCTCGGTCGCCAATTCGCACACCGCCTTCGCGCTCCAGTGCTTCGTCGACGAGCTCGCACTGCTCGCGGGGAAGGACCCGGTGGCCTATCGGCGCGACTTGCTGGCCCGCTCGCCGCGAAACCTCGGAGTACTGAACCTGGCCGCCGAGCGGGCCGGATGGGACGTGCCCGCCGCCGCGGGGCGGTTTCGCGGCATCGCGGTGCATGAATCGTTCGGGTCCTTTGTCGCGCAGGTCGCCGAGGTGTCGGTGGCGGAGGGCGGAGTGCGGGTCCATCGGGTGGTCTGCGCGGTGGATTGCGGCCAGGTCGTCAATCCCGACACCGTCGCGGCGCAGATCGAGGGTGCCATCGTGTTCGGGCTCACCGCCGCGCTCAAGGGACGCATCACCCTGGCAAAGGGCAGGGTGACCCAGAGCAATTTCCACGACTACAAGCTGCTGACCATGCGCGAGATGCCGGTCATCGAGGTCCACCTGGTCGCGAGCACCATGGAGCCCGGAGGCGTCGGAGAGATCGGCACGCCGCCGATCGCTCCGGCGGTGGCCAATGCGGTGTTCGCGGCGACGGGAAAACGGATCCGAACGCTTCCCATTGCAGTTTGACTCAAACCGATGCGGAGGACGTATGAGGCGAATGCTGCAGATGGTCGTGGTGAGCGGGCTGGTGCTGGCGACGGGGTGCGGTCCCAAGGCCGAGCCGGCCCCGGCGGCCGACTCCGCGGCGGACGCCGCGGCGGCGCGAACCGGGATCGACGCCGGCAATGCGCAATACATGGCCTACTTCACCGGAGGCCACCCGGACTCCATAGCCACGCTGTTCGCCGATGACGGCCGAATGATGGCCCCGAACGCGCCGATGGCAACGGGGCGCGCGGCCATCGCCGCGGGGATGGCGAGCATGACGGGGGCCAAGCTGACGCTGGTGCTGACCTCGCTGGCGGTCGAGGCGAGTG
>DASYPZ010000153.1:0-4373 GCA_036006105.1 Gemmatimonadales bacterium
TCCAGTCGCCTTGAGGCAGCACCTCGCCAAAGCGATCATACGAGCCGCCGAACGAATAGGTAAACCCGTCCCCGCCGCCGGCAATGTTCACCCGGTGTTCCATGCTCGTGGGAGTGCCGCTCACACAATCCGATTCGGTCACACCCGCCGCCACCGAGCCGCTGACTCGCGGCGGGCCGCGCCGGCCGTTCTTGGTGAAGAGGAGCAGCACCCCGCCGCTGGCGTTGGCGCCATAGATGGTGCTGGCCTGGGGACCCCGCAGCAGCTCGGCCCGCTCGATGCCGCTCAGATCGACGCTGGAGACCAGCATGCTGGCCGGCATCTCGATGCCGTCCACGTACACCTTGAGCAGGTTCTGGTCGTCCAGGGACGCGCTCCCCCGCACGTAGGCCACCAGGCCGAGGGCCTGGGAGCCGTTGTCGTAGCCCACCACGCCGGGGATGTCGCCGCGGAAGAGCTGGTCGATCCGGTTCCGGGTGGGGCGGTGCAGCTCGGCCTCGGAAAAAGTGGCGATCGGCACCGGGGCCTCGCGCCGGCTCGATTCCACGTAGTTGCCGGCCACGATGACCTCGTCGAGCGTCGAGGCGACCTTCTGCAGCGAGAAGTCGGCGGATACCGTCTTGCCGTCGATGACCTCCACGGTCCGGCGGACCCCCCGGTAACCGATGCGCCGCGCCAGGAGGGTATGGGCGCCGGCGGGAACTCCGCGGATCGCGTACCGCCCGTCGGCCCCGGTCGTGGCGCCGAGGCGGGTGCCCAGGACCGCCACTTCGACGCCCGGCACCGGGGTCTTCTCCGCCGAGTCGGTCACGGTGCCTTCCACCCCGCCCACCACCTTGTGCTCTTCCCGGCGCGGCACGATCGCCAGGCGGTCGGGGCCGGCGACGACCACGTCCAGATTGGTGTCGAAGAGCAGCTCCGTGAGCGCCGTCGTCAACGTGATCCCGCGCGCATCCATGTGCACCGTGCGATCGAGGCCGGCTTCGTCGCGGCTGTAGGCGATCCGGGCGCCCGACTGGCTGGCCAGGGACTGCAGCGCGGCGGCCAGGGTCACCTTGGTGAACCGGGCATCGACCCGCCGCGCCAGCAGGGCGAATCGGGCCGGTTCGATGACGACCGGGCGGCCGTCATGATGCACCAGGAATCGGGGCGCCCGCGGCTCCTGCGAGTCGGCGAGGTCCTGGGCATGGAGGGAACGGAGGGGCGCGGCGAGTGCGACCACCGCGGTGAGCACCAGTGCGAACGCGAGACGAGGCCGGCAATTCATGGAGCTGCCCTCCAGAGACGTGGCTGCCATTCGGTCAGGGGCGCGCGGGGGATCCGTGTATCGGTCGGGCGGGGTCGTTGCGAATCAGCGTCGTGTCGCCGGTGCGGCTGATCCGGAGACTCGCGGTGAGTGCGAGAATCTCGAGGAAGCCGTCCAGCGACTCGCGCGGGTCCAGCGAGCCGGTAAAGCGACGGGCGCCCACGGCGGGGTCGACCACCCGGTAGTCGAGCGCGCGCCAGCGGGCCAGGGTCGCCAGGACTTCGGCGATCGGGGTATCGCTGAACTCGAGGCGCCCGTCGAGCCACGAGAGGTAGCGGTTCACCTGGACGCCGCGCCGCTCCCGCAGGGTCCCGTCGGCGGTGATCGTTCCCAGGGAACCGGCCGGCAGCATCAGGCTGTCCCCCGGCAATCGATCGGCACCACTCTTTGCGGACCGGATGACGACCAGGCCTTCGACGACGACGACGTCGAGCCGGGCGCGCGGATGGGCCCGGACCAGGAAGCGAGTGCCGATATCGCGGGTGGTGCCATAGGGGGTATGGATGACCAGCGGCGCGTGGCCCCGGGGACCGGCCACGATGTACGCCTCGCCGGTGAGCTCCAGGTCGCGCGAGGCTCCCAGCATGTTGACCGGATAGCGCAGGCGCGATTCCGGCGCCAGGCGGACCTCGGTGCCGTCCGGGAATCGCAGTCCCGCCGTTTCGCCCCGGTCGGTGTGTACTTCGCGGAACGCGAGCGGGGCGGGGGCGGGGACGGGGACCGGAGCACGGGATGCCAGCCAGCCGGCTACGCCGACCGCTCCCGCCAGCACCGCCGCCGCCGCCCATCCCAGACGCCGGATGCGATTCCTGCGATGCTCGTGTTGCCAATAGGCCATCGGCACCGCGGGTCCGGCGCGCTCCACCGACTCTTCCGACAGCGCCTCCAGCGCTGCCCGGCTCCGAATGGCCCGCAGTGCGGCATCGGCGTCCCAGGTGTGACGGGGACGGCCGGCGCTCATCCAGAGGCGTTCCAGCTGTTTGAATTCCCAGCGTCGGCGGGGGTCGGCTTCGAGCCAGAGGCGAAAACCCTGCTGCTCGTCCCCGCTCAGCTCCTGGGCGAGGGCGCGGGCGAGGAGGCGCAGGTCGTCCGGCGAGATGGGCTCATCGGAAGCGGACATCGAGACGGGTGGGCTCCGGGAGAAGGGGCGTTTCGCTCATATACTCACGAGCCGCCCGATACCCCCACGGCCGCCGGGAGCTCCGCCCCGCGGCGGGTCGTGGCCGATTACCGTCCCAGCATCCGTCCGATCAGTGCGATGAGGATCGAGGCGCCCAGATGCCCGCCGCCCAGCATGACTTTGCGCAGCCGCTGGAGCGCCCGGCCCATCAGGTTTTCGACGGTCTTGGGGGCGATGCCGAGGGTCGTCGCGATCTGCGCGTAGGTGAGACCACTCACCCGCTGCATCAGAAAGATCTCGCGAGTGCGCGGAGTGAGCGAGGCGAGCGCCGCGTCGAGGGCCCGGGCGGTCTCGTCATACACCGCCGGATCGCTGTCGGACGAGTCCCGACCGGGGTCCGCAGGGGAAGAAGCGGAGAGGTTCAGCAGCTGCAGGCATCGCTGGCGGAAGCTGTGCTGTTTGCGCCGCGAAACGACGCGATTGCGGACCGCCCGGACCAGGTAGGGCCGCGGGTCGTCGAAATCGAAGCGCGCCCGGTGGCGCCACACGGCGAGCAGCACATCCTGCACGATGTCTTCGGCATCGGTCCGGCTTCGGAGCAGCGCCGCGGCGAATTCGGCGAGGCGGCCATACTCCTCCCGCACCAGCACGTCGAAGCGCGCCTCGAGCTGGGCGTCGGTGAGGTGAGCGGCGGACGCGCTGCGTTCAATTCGGGGGGTCATGTTCCTTGGGCAAGACCGGCAGGACGCCTCTCGCTCCACCAACACCGGAGGCCGTTCAGACTACCGCCTGCCGGAACGCCCCGCAACCGGGAGGAATTTCATCCGGGTGCCTCTATCTTCCCCAAGTCCGCCGCCGTGACTCCATGTTGCCAGGGGTGCGACCATGCCCAAATCCGCGACCGTCCGCGTCCTCCTCTTCTCCGCCTCGCTCCGGGCGGATTCGCTGAACACCAGCCTGGCCCGGCTCGCCCGGACCGTCCTCGAGGCCGCCAACGCCACGGTCGAGTGGGCTACGATGAACGATTTCGACGGTCCGTCCTACAATCAGGACGTCGAGACCGGACCGGGATTCCCGCCCGGTCCCCGGGAGCTGCACCGCCGGCTCGAGGCCTGCGATGCGTTCGTCATCGCCACCCCGGAGTACAACGCCTCCATGCCGGGGCATCTCAAGAACACGATCGACTGGGTGTCACGCATCCGGCCCCAGCCATTCAATGCGCGGCACGGGCTGCTCCTCTCCGCCTCTCCCTCCATGGCGGGCGGCAATCGCGGCCTCTGGTCGCTGCGGATGCCCCTGGAGCACCTGGGTGCCCGGGTATTTCCGGACATGTTCTCACTGGCCCAGGCCCACAAGGCGTTCGACGAGCACGGTGCGCTCGCCGATGGGCAGCTCGCCGCCCGCTTCGGGGAGAACCTGCGCGCATTCCTGGATCTGGTGGAGGCGGCGAAGCACTACCCCTGCATCAAGAAGGCGTGGGTGGAGTTCCTCGGCGAGCCGGGCAGCACGGTGGGACGGGTCGAGGCCGCATAGTCGGCCGCATCGATTCAAGGAAGATGGCCGGGCCGATGACGCCTTCGCCCGGGATTCTGCGCATAGCACTGGTGGAGGTCACTATGAGAGCTGCGTTCAGTCTCTTGCTGCTCACCGGTGTCCTGGCCCCGGCAGCGGTCCAGGCCCAATCGATTACGCCCACCCGCACCATGATTCGCCTGTTCGAGCAGGACGGGGGAAACGTGCTCGGGGCGGAGAAACGGGTCTACACCACCTACTTCAACTCGTTGCGGACCCGGTACATCGGGGTGGAGGTGAGCCTGGACTATGCCGCGGTCGCCACCGGGTTCCAGCTCAAGGTCGGCTGCCAGATGACCCGCCCCGACGGGAAAGTCATCGACGGCATCTGGAAGATCGGGGTGCTCATTGCCGATGGATCCACCCACGCGGTGG
>DASYPZ010000154.1:0-8166 GCA_036006105.1 Gemmatimonadales bacterium
CGTATTGCTTTTCTCGGACTCGGCGCCATCGGCCGCCCCATGGCGGCCCGGGTCGCCCGCCTGCACCAGCTCACCGTCTGGAACCGGACCGCGGACCGCGCGATCGCGTTTGCCGGAGAACACGGCGCCGTTGCCGCGGGAACCCCGCGCGCCGCCGTGTCGGGAGCCGACGTCGTCATCACCTGCCTTCCAACGTCACGGGACGTCGAGGGCCTCCTGGATGGCCCCGACGGAATCGAGGCGGGGCTCGCCTCCGGAACCCTGTTCCTGGACTGTACCTCGGGCGACGCCGCAACCACCCGGCGGATGGCCGCGCGCCTGGCGAAGCGGAACGTGAGCCTGGTCGACGCCCCAGTCAGCGGAGGCACCAACGGCGCCGAAGCCGGCACCCTCACCGTGATGGTCGGGGGTGACGCCGCCACTTTCGAACGCGCGGTGCCGGTGCTCCAGGCCTTCGGCAAGCGCATCGTCCACATGGGCCCGCTCGGTACCGGCGATGCGATGAAGGCGGTCAACAACACGCTACTCGGCGTGAACATCCTCGCGCTGGCGGAGAGTCTGACCGCGCTGGTCAAGGCGGGTGTCCATCCGCGTGTCGCGGTGGAAACGCTCAATGCGTCGAGCGGCCGCTCCTTCGTCAGCGAGGCGCTGATTCCGGACCGCGTGCTCACTGGCGCATGGCCCCGGACCTTCCGTCTTGCCCTGCTCGACAAGGACGTCGGAATCTGTCTGGCGCAGCTCCGGGACCTGGGCCTCGACGCGCCGCTCCTCGAGCGGGCGGGAGAGCTGCTGCACCAGGCCCGCACCGCCCTGGGCGAGGACGCCGACTACCTCGAGCCGATCCGCCTCCAGGAGGGCCGAACCGGCACCGCGATCCGCGGCTGAGCGCCGGGACTTGCCCCGGGTCGGGCCACCAGCCAGCTTCCGCGCACATGATGGCACCAGATCCGGGGTCGCACCCCTGGGGCAATACCCTGCGAGTTCGCGCGGAGGTCCTCGTGACCGGCGGACGCACGCTCGACGGGTTTCTTCACCTTCAGCCCCTGGCCTCGTTCCACTCCGGGCCGGAGTCTCCCGAAGATGCCCTCAATCGGCACGAACTCTTTCTCCCCATCACCTCGGACAATCGCTCGATTTTTGTGGCCAAGACCCAGATTCTGGCGGTCACCATCCGGACCGCGCTGCCGGACAGTGATCTCGATCGCGTGGAAGCCGCGCGAACCCTCGGGATGCAGGTGGAGCTCTCGGACGGCACCGGATTCGTGGGGGCGGTGACCTCGGAGCTCCCGCCGGATCGGGGCCGGGTGCTGGACTTTCTGAACCACGCAGAGGGATTTTTCTGCCTGGTCGACCAGGACGCGATGCGATTCATCAACCGCATTCACGTCCGCCTCGTCACTCCTCTGGATTGAGCTGACCGTGCCTCGGATAGACCGCTTTCTCACCGCGATGAAGCAGCACGGGGCCGACTCGGTCCGGCTCGGCACCGGGAAACCGGTCCGGCTGGCCCGCGGGGGCGTCCTGCAGCCGGTGACCAAGGATCCGCTCACCGAGTCCCAGGTCACCGCGCTCCTCAAGGAAATCGCATCCCCCGCCGTCGCCGAACGGATCGAGGCCCAGGCCCGCTTCACCTTCGCCTACGAGAGCCCGATCGGACCCGTCGAGGTGGCGCTGGCGCCGGAAGAGGGTGGCTTCGGTGCGACGCTGCGCTCCGCCGTGCCGGGAGACGGGTCCACCGCCGTCCCATCCGAAGTAAAGGTCGCCGAGCCGGACCTCACGGGGCCGAGAAAAGAGATGGAGCGGTTGCTCCGCCGCATGGTGGAGTCGGGCGGCTCCGATCTCCATCTCCGGACCGACGCGATTCCGATTCTCCGGAAGGACGGGGAGCTGCTCCGCCTGGAAGAGCCGCCGATCGATGCCGCGCTGCTCGATCTGCTGCTGCGGAGCATCATGACTCCGGTCGATCTGGAGAGCTATCGGCGCGACAACGATCACGACTGGGCCTGGGAGGTCGAGGGTGTCGCGCGGTTCCGGGCCAATGCCGGCCGGGACCGCAAGGGCGCCATCGCCGTGTTCCGACAGATCCCCGCCGAGATCAAGACCGTCGAGGACCTCGGCCTCTCCCAGCAGGTCCAGGGCCTCTGCGGGCTCAATCGCGGGCTGGTGGTGGTCACCGGCCCGACCGGATCCGGCAAGTCGACCACGCTGGCCGCGATGGTGGATCTGATCAATCGGACCCGCTCCGATCACATCATCACGATCGAAGACCCGATCGAGTTCGTGCATCAGAGCAAACGGTGCCTGGTGACCCAGCGCCAGGTCGGGATCCATACCCGGTCGTTCAAGGCCGCGCTCCGGGCCGCGCTGCGGGAGGATCCCGATGTGGTGCTGGTCGGCGAAATGCGGGACCTGGAGACGATCTCCATCGCGATCGAAACCGCCGAGACCGGCCACCTGGTCCTCGGCACCCTGCACACCACCACCGCCGCGTCGACGCTGGACCGGGTCATCGATCAGTTCCCGACCGACCGGCAACCCCAGATCCGGGTCATGCTCTCCGAATCGCTGCGCGGCGTGGTGGCCCAGGTGCTCTGCCGGAAAGTGGGCGGCGGCCGGGTGGCGGCGCGAGAGGTGCTGCTCTCGATTCCCGCCGTGTCCAATCTGATCCGGGAGGGGAAGACCTTCCAGATTCCGTCCATCATCCAGACCAACCGCAAGCTCGGGATGGTGACGCTCAACGACGCGCTGCTCGAGCTGGTCGAAGCCGGCACCGTCGAGCCCAAAGAGGCCTACATCAAATCCGCCGAGAAGACCGGTCTGCTCGCCTCCCTCCGCGCCAAGGGTGTCAACACCAGCTTTCTGGGCGAGGCGTGAGTCGGCCGCTCCCGCCGCCGGTACTCGTCCTCGTCGGTCCCCAGGACATCGTCAACATCGCGGGCGCCGTCCGGCTCGCCAAGAACTTCGGGATCGAACAGATTCGCCTGGTGAATCCGGCGGTCTTCGATCCCTGGCGCATCGAGGGGATCGCCCATAACACCGCGGATCTCGTGGCCCGGATCACCCTGCACGACACCCTCGCCCAGGCCACCGAAGACTGCGTCTACCTGACCGCGCTGACCGCGCGGGAGCGCACCGCCAAGCGCAGCATGCTTCGTCCCCGGGCCGCCGCCGCCGCGCTGGTCGAGCGCGGCGCCACCGGCCCGGTCGCGTTGGTGGCGGGTCGGGAAGACCGGGGACTCACCAACGAGGAGCTCGACCACTGCCATGCCCTGGTCACCATCGCCACCGACCCGGGGCATCGCTCGCTCAACCTGGCGCAGGCGGTCGGCATCCTGCTGTATGAGGTCTGGGTGGCCCGCACCGGCGAGGACACGCCCCTGAAACCGCCCCGCCGCGATGCGCCGCCCGCACCGAGTGGCCGGCTGGAGCTGCTGTTTCGCGACTGGGAGCGGACCCTCTGGGCCATCGATTTTTTCAAGACCCGGCGGACCGAGGTGGTGATGCGGTCGGTGCGCGAGGTGTTCTTCCGCGCCGACCTGGATTGGCGGGAAGCGTCGCTGTTCCGCGCGATGGGCCTGGAAACGGTGCGGTTCATGGAGCGGAAGGGGACCGCCTTCGAGCTCCCCGAGCATCTGAAGGAGGTGGGGCGGCTGGAGCAGGATCCGAGGATTGAGGAATGAGGGGCAGCCCTGAATCCTCAACCCTCAATCCTCAATCCTCAATCCTCAATCCTGAATCCTCAATCCTGAATCCTGACCCTTGTCACCCCTGTCCGGGCTTGCGCCACACCACTATTTTCTCCCCGTCCCGCGCTGCGCGGATACGACTTGCGCGGCAGGACTCCTCGTGAAAGATTTCACAAATACGCCGCCAGGCCGATTCGATGAGGCCCGGCAGCAGGACGCTCGGTCGCTCACCCCTCGCGACGGATAGCTCGCATGCGGAAGCTCTTGGGTATCGGCGTCATCGCGGGAGCGATCGCCGTGGGGGCGTTGGTGCCGGCGCTGCGCCGGTCCGGTGCACAACAAAAACCGGCCGTCGATTCCGTCACCGCGCCGCGTCTCGCGGTCGGCGACTCGTCGAACCTCAAGGGTCCCCGCCAGCCGATCTTCTTCCGGCACGATATTCACGCCGGCCAGCTCAAGATGCAGTGCCAGTACTGCCACTACACGGTGAACCGGGCGACTGAGCCCGGGATTCCCTCGGTGGAGACCTGCATGGGTTGTCACCTGGTGGTGGGCGGGACCGACTCCACGCACAAGGCCGAAATCAAGAAGCTCCGGCAGTACTGGGCCGACCGCGCCGATCCGGCCAAGCCGAAGCTGGAGTGGACCCGGATCCACACCCTCGCCCGGTACGCGCATTTCCCCCACATGCGGCACATCAAGGCAATGGGTCCCAACGCCTGCCAGACCTGTCACGGTGATGTGGCCCGGATGCCCCAGGTCTTCAAGGTGAACAACGTGAACAACATGGGTTTTTGCGTGAGCTGCCACATCGCCCGCAAGGTCACCCGGGATTGCACGGCATGCCACTACTGACCGGGCGCCGGAACGCGAGGTCCGTTTCCCGCTCCCCGATCCGGGAGAGTAGATGAACGACGACACCCAGGGCATCGATCGCCGCCGCTTCCTGACCGTTCTCGGCGTGGCCGGGGCGGGCACCGCGGCGCTGTCCGGCTGCTCCACCGGAAAGGTGGAGAAGCTGATTCCGTATCTGGTACAGGATGAGGATCAGGTCCCCGGCATCCCGACCTGGTACGCCAGCACCTGTACCGAATGCCCGGCCGGCTGCGGACTGCACGTCAAGACCCGCGAGGCGCGCGCGATCAAGCTGGAAGGAAATCCCGATCATCCGGTCAACGCCGGCACCCTCTGCCATCGAGGGCAGGCGGGGTTGCAGGGGCTCTACAACCCGGGACGAACTCGCGCACCGATGGTCCGGGAGGGGAATGCCCGGAAGGACGTTTCCTGGGACGATGCCATCGGGCGACTGGTCCAGAAGCTGGCTGGGGCCTCGGGAAAGGTCGCGGTCATCAGCGGCGCCGGTCCGGGCACCTTCTCCGACCTGCTCGCGGGGTGGACCACCGCCCTGGCCGGGAAGCTGGTGCGCTACGAGGCCTTCGATCGCGCGCCGGAGCGCGCCGCCAACAAGCAGGTCTTCGGCCTGGATGAGCTCCCGGTCTACGACTTTGCCCAGGCCCGGCACATCGTGTCCTTCGGTGCGGATTTCCTGGAAACCTGGGGTCCGGTGGTCGAGCAGCAGCGCGGATTCGCCAAGGCGCACGGCTTCGACGGCACCGGGATGGCCAAGCTGGTCTACGCCGGCCCGCGGATGAACCTCACCGGCATGAACGCCGACGAATGGCATCCCCTCGTCGCGGGGACCGAAGCGGCGCTGGCGCTGGGGATGGCCAATGTGATCCTCTCCGAGCGGACCAGCGCGCCGGCCGACGCGGGCGCGCTGGCCGCGGGCCTCGCCGCGTGGACACCGGAGAAGGTGGCCCAGACCACCGGGATGACCACCGAGGCGGTGCGGAAGCTGGCGCGGGAGTTCGTCTCGGCGAGTCCCAGTCTGGCCGTGGCCGGGGGGGTCGGTGCGCAGCATCGTGGCGCCATCACCGTTGCGGCGGCGGTCAACCTGCTCAACTATGTGGCCGGGAACGTGGGGAAGACGGTGCGATTCGGGGCCGGGATTCCCACGTCGGACGGATACGGCGCCATGGAGGATCTGATCACCGCGATGAACGCGGGGCAGATCTCGGTGCTGCTGGTGCACGACTGCAACCCCGCCTACAGCCTGCCCAAGAGCGCCGGCTTTGCGGCCGCGATGGCCAAGGTGCCGTTCAAGGTGAGCACCTCGCTCTTCCTGGACGAGACCGCCGCGGCCTGCGATCTGCTGTTGCCCAATCATCATGCGCTGGAGCGCTGGGACGATGTCGCCCCGCGCGCCGGCGTTCGTGGCCTGATGCAGCCGGTCATGACCCCGGTCTTCAAGACCATGCACACCGGCGACGTGCTCCTCAAGACCTCCCAAAAGGCCGGCGGCCCGCTCGCGCAGTTCAACGCTCCCTCGTTCGAGGCCCACCTGAAGCAGAAATGGGCCGGCCTCTCCAAGGGCTCCGACGCCGCGCAATTCTGGCGCGACGCACTGGTCAAGGGCGGGATCTACGACGCCGCCCCGGCCGCTCCTTCGGTAAAGCTGGCCGCGGGAGCGTCGGGGCTGACCTGGGCGGCACCGGCGTTCGACGGCCCCGGAGAATTCGTGTTCCTGCCGGTGCCGTCCTCGATGTATCACGACGGCCGTGGTGCCAACCGGCCCTGGCTGCTCGAGAATCCCGACCCGGTCACCAAAATCACCTGGGGATCGTGGATCGAGCTGCATCCCGATACCGCGCGGCGGCTGGATATCCGGGATGGCGAGGTGCTGCGGCTCAAGTCACCCTACGGCGAGGTCGCCGCGCCGGCCTACGTCTACCCGGGCGTCCGTCCCGACGTGGTGGCGATGGGGCTGGGGCTGGGCCACACCGAGTACGGTGAATACGCCAGGGGCCTGGGCGCCAATGCCCTCGATCTGCTCGGCTCCAAGGACGGCGACGGCTTCCTGCCCTATGTGAGCGTCAAGGTCGAGGTCGAGAAAACCCGCGAGTACCATCAGCTCGCCCGCACCGACGGCAATCCGCGCCAGCTCGGGCGGCACATCGCCGACGCGATGCCCCTGGCCCACGCGGCCAAGGGTTACACGGTCGAGGAGTCGCTCAAGCAGGTGGGCGAAGAGGAGCACGAGGCCAATACCGAACGGGAACAGGAAGCACTGGGCGGGTTCCGCGAAAAGCAGGTCGAGAAACAGAAATTCGGCGCCTACGCCGAGGAGCATCCGCGCTGGGGCATGGCCATCGACCTGGCCAAGTGCACCGGGTGTGCCTCCTGCGTCACGGCCTGCTACTCCGAGAACAACATCCCCTGGGTCGGGTACGACAATGTGATCCGGGGCCGGGAAATGAGCTGGATGCGGATCGAGCGGTACTGGGAGGGGGGCACCGAGCCCGGGGAGCCGTTCGGCGCCCGGGTCATCCCGATGCTCTGCCAGCACTGCGAAAACGCGCCCTGTGAGCCGGTGTGTCCGGTGTACGCCTCCTATCACACGGCGGACGGTCTCAACGGCCAGGTCTACAACCGCTGCGTCGGGACGCGGTACTGCAGCAATAACTGTCCCTACAAGGTGCGTTACTTCAACTGGTTCGCGTTTGCCAAGCGCGCCTTCGCCGAGCCGTTCAACCTGCAGCTCAATCCGGACGTGACGGTCCGGAGCCGCGGCGTCATGGAGAAGTGCACCTTCTGCGTGCAGCGGATCCGGGGTGCGCAACACCAGGCCCGGATGGACGACCGCCCCCTCAAGGACGGCGATGTCGTGACCGCCTGTCAGCAGGCCTGTCCCTCCGGCGCCATCGTGTTCGGCAACGTCAACGACCCGGAAAGCCGGGTGGTCAAGGCCAAGCAGGACCACCGCGGGTATCACGTGCTGGAGGAGACCAACGTGCGGTCCAGCATCACCTACCTCGCCAAGGTGCAGGCATGACGGCCATCGTGCACGAGCCGCATCGCCCGACCCAGACCCACGCCGAGGTCACCCGGGACGTTCTGGGCACCCTGGGCACGCCGAGCCGCGGCTACTACATGGCGCTGTTCGGCGCGATCGCGATGTTCCTGGTCGGCCTCTTCACCTTCGTGATGCTGCTCAAGGAAGGGCTGGGTCTCGCCGGATACACCCCGCCGGTGATGTGGAGCGTCTACATCACGACGTTCGTGTTCTGGATCGGCATCGGCCACGCCGGCACCCTGATTTCGGCGATCCTGTTCCTGTTCCGCTCGCCCTGGCGCACGGTGGTCTACCGTTCCACCGAGGCGATGACGGTCTTCGCGGTGATGACCGCGGCGCTGTTCCCGATCATCCATATCGGCCGGCAGTGGATCTTCTACTGGCTGCTGCCCTATCCCAACGCGCGGTTCCTCTGGCCCAACTTCAAGTCGCCCCTGATCTGGGACGTCTTCGCGATCACGACGTACTTCACGGTGTCCACGACGTTCCTGATCGTGGGTCTGGTGCCGGACGTGTCCGCGATCCGCGACAAGGTCACCGGCTGGCGGCACACGATTTACAAGATGT
>DASYPZ010000155.1:0-2671 GCA_036006105.1 Gemmatimonadales bacterium
TGACGGGAGCGGCTCGGCATCGTAGAATTAGTTAGCTGGTCTAACTAAATATAATGACCCCGACCCCGGACCGGGAGCCCCCATGACCGCCACCACCCCCATCCCCCTGCTCAGCGAGATCGGGCAGATCGCGATCCGCGCCACCGACCTGCCCCGGGCCGTCGCCTTCTACCGGGACGTGCTGGGCCTCACTTTTCTGTTCGAAGCGTCGCCCGGCCTGGCCTTCTTCAAGTGCGGCTCGGTCCAGCTCATGCTGAGCGGGGCCGAAGTGCCAGAATTCGATCACGCCGCGTCCGTCCTCTATTTCAACGTCGCCGACATCGACGCCGCCTTCCACGCACTGCAGGGTCGCGGGGTGGCGTTCCGCGACCAGCCGCACCAGATCTACCAGACCGGCGGCAAGGCCCTCTGGATGACGTTCTTCAACGACTCGGAGAAAAACGTCTTCGCTCTGATGAGCTGGAAGCCCGTATAGGGCGGTTCGGGAGAAGAGCCTGCATATTTCCCGGCTCAGCCTCCCAGAGCCGCCTGTTGCTCCTCGTCCTGTTCGCCATGCAATCCGCCTCGGCCGGAGCGTGCACCGCCCCGGCCCCATGCGCTCTGCTCGCCGCGGCTGCGGCCGTCAACCAGACCGCGATGCTGGCCGCCGGAGGGTATCGCGCGACGATCGAAACGGAAACCGCGACGCTGGGCCGCCGCGAAGGGCGGATCGAAGGACCCACGCTCCTCGAGCAGACCAGCAGCCGGGTGGTCTGGTCCAACGACGGCGGCTTCAGTCAGCACATCGTGGGCTCCCGGAGTTTCCCCAACGCCATTCCGCTCTCCCGCCTCGCGCTGCTGCGCATCGGCTGGATCGTTCCCACCCTGGCGGGCGAACGGCTTCAGGTGATCGCCCGCGCCGGTCCGGGCAAGACGCGATACATCGAGACGTTTCGGGGGCCGCTCGCCCCTCTGGTTCTGGTCCACCCCCTCGCCTCCGATCGGGACGATTACTACCGGTTCGCGGGCGCCTCGGCCCCGGTATGGCGTACCATCGACGGCGTCCAGCGGCAGGTGCTGGCCGTCCAGGTGATTCCCCGCTCCGATCTCGCTCGGGAGGAGTTGCTGTTCGAGGGGGAGATGGATATCGATCCCGCGACCCACGGACTGGCGCGGCTGTACGGCCGGTTTCGCGTGGTCGCCCGATCTCGGCGGGGTTTCTTCGATTTCGAGCCCGGCGTGACCCTGGTGGAGCTGGTCAATCAACTCATGCCCAACGGAAGCTGGATCCCGAGGGTCCAGCGGTTCGAGATCCAAACCGCTTCCTCATTCACCAGGGGATTCGGGGCGGCCCGCCGGGTCATCTCGCGGTTTCACGACGTCACGGTGCTCCAAGGCGACGGCTCCGGTCCCGGCGCCATCGCCGCGGTGACCTCGGGTTACGTACTCAGCAGCGCGTCCCGCGATTCCCTGCGGGGCTTTCGGGGCTGGCACCTCCCGGCCGGCCGGGCGACGGACGCGGTGTCGGAAGCGGATTTCAATGGCTACCGCCAGGACCGGTTTCAGGCGACCGGTCCGCCCGCGCTTCTTCTTTCGGGAGTCAACCAGGGCGACTTCCTGCGGTTCAATCGCATCGAGGGTGTGTTCACCGGACTCGCCGTCCTCGCGCGGCTTCGCGACGCATCCCCCGGCCTGTCCTTCCATGGCGAGCTGGGCTACGCCTGGTCGGAGAAGACGGTCCGCTGGCTCGGCGGCGCGGGATGGGACCGGGGCCCGTGGACCCTGAGCGCAGACGCCGGGAGGGTCCTCGACGTCACCAACAAGTTCCGAAACCAGTTCGATAATCCCTCGCTCGGCGCCTTGGCGGGACGGGATTCCTGGGACTATGTGGAACGGCGGGGCGGGTTGGCGGCGATCACGCGGACCCTGTCGTCGGAGGGCTCCATAGCGCAGGTCGAATTCGCCCGGGTGACCGACCACACGGTAACCCGTCACCTCCGCAAGGCGCCGTCCGGTGCCCTGCTTCGGCTCAATCGGCCCATCACCCCGGGGACCTATTGGCGGGGCCGGGCCCTGCTCGACTGGCATCCCGCGGTGAGTCCGCTCTTTGCCCACGACGGCGTGGGGTTCCGCGCCGAGGTCGAGTCGGCCACCGGCGATCTCGACTACACGAGGCTAGAGGGACGGGTGGTCTTCCGGAAGAGTCTCACCAGAATCTTCTTCATCGCGCGGCTCCACGCCGGTGCCGTGTTCGCGACCGACCCGCCGCCGCAGCAGCTCTTCGAGCTGGGTGGACCCGACGCACTGCCGGGGTACGACTACAAGGAGTTCGCCGGCGACCGCGCGGCCCTGTTTCGCGCACGGATTACCTATCCGTTGTCGCTGCTCGACCTTCCGTTCCGGATCGGCTCGGGGGTCACCCTGCCCTCGCTGTCACCGGCGATCTCAGTCGGCGTTCAGGGCGGTCTCACTGGCGTCAGGACTTCCGGCGGGCTTGCCGCCGTCCGCGCGCTGGGCGACAAGCACGACGACGAGACCGGCGTGCTCCTCACCGATCCGGTGACCGGAGGGCCACTTCCCGCGGCGGTGACCACCGGCAGGCTGCGCAGCTCGGTGGACATCCGGATCGGGTTTTTTGGAGATGCGCTCGCGGTGGGGTTTGCGCGGCCGCTGGAGCGAGGGCGCAGCACGC
>DASYPZ010000156.1:0-5539 GCA_036006105.1 Gemmatimonadales bacterium
GGGCACCGTCCCAACGAGCTCTCCGGCGGACAGCGGCAGCGGGTCGCGATCGCGCGGGCACTGGTCAACAGCCCCAGCATCATCCTGGCGGACGAGCCCACCGGCAATCTCGATTCCAAAACCAGCGAAGAGATCCTGGCCCTGTTCGAACAACTCTACGCCGACGGCCAGACCATCATCCTGGTCACCCACGAACACGATATCGCCGAACACGCCCGTCGCCAGGTCCATTTGAAGGACGGCAAGATCGAGCGCGATATCGCCTCACCCGGAAGGTCCTGAATGCGCATTCGCGAGCTGCTCCCCTTGGGCATCCTCCTCGTGGCCGCCGGTTGCAAGGAGAAGCCGAAGGTCGTGGTCTACCAGGCGGTCCCGGTGGAGCGACGCTCGATCATCGTGTCCGCGCGGGCCACCGGCACGGTGCAGCCGGATACCGTCGTCCAGGTCAAATCCAAGGCATCCGGGGAGATTCTGGAGATGAAGGTCGAGACCGGCCAGACGGTGACCCGGGGGACGCTGCTGGTGCGCGTCGATCAGCGTACGCCGCGGAACCGCCTCAACCAGGCCCAGGCGGACCTGGACGTCGCCAAGGCGCGTTATGAGAACGCCGTGGCCCAGCGGGGCCGCTCCGACACCCTGTTCAAGAGCCAGTCGATCTCGACCGAGGAGCATGAGACCGCCGTGCTGGCGGTGGCCAACGAAAAGGCCGCGGTGATCGGCGCCCAGGTGGCCCTGGACAATGCCAAGATCGCGATGGAAGACACCGACGTGCTGGCGCCGATCAGCGGGACGATCATCTCCAAGCTGGTGGAGCGCGGGCAGGTGATTTCGTCGCCCTCGACCGACGTGGGTGGCGGCACCGTGCTGCTCAGCATGGCCGATCTCAACCTGGTGCAGGTCAGCACCCTGATCGACGAAACCGACATCGGCAAGATCAAGCCGGGCCAGCGGGCCACGGTGATCGTGGGTTCCTACCCGAACCAGCCGTTCGAGGGCGAGGTGCTCAAGATCGAACCGCTGGCGCAGACGGTCCAGAATGTGACGATGTTCGCGGTGCAGGTTCGCATCGAGAACCGGAACGGGCTCCTCAAACCGGGGATGAACGCCGACGTCGAGGTGCACATCGGGCAACGGGACAGCGTGCTCGCGGTTCCCAACGTCGCGCTGCGGACTCCGAGGGACGTCGCCAGCGCCGCGACGGTGCTGGGGATTCCCGATGCGCGCCTCACCAGTCTGCTCGCGGACGCCGCGAAGCAGCGCGACTCGATGCGGAGCAGCATGGCGGCCCAGACCCCCCGGTCGGACAGCGCCAAGCCCGAACCGGCGCCGGCCAAACCCGCGGGGAACACCATGACGACGCCTGACGGTCGTACCGTGGCGCTGCCGGAGGGCGTGACCGAGGCGCAGGTGCGGGCGCTGATGCAGAAGCGGTTCGGGGGCGGCCAGCTGACCGACGCGGAGACCGCCACGCTCCAAAAGGTCATGGCGGCGTTCCGGGCCGGCGGCGGCGGGGGCGGGGGCAGGGGAGGCTTCGGCCGGAATCGTGGCGGGTCGGACTTCCAGTTCGGCGGCGACTACATCGTGTTCGTCCGGCGCAATGGGGAACCGGTGCCCGTGTATATCCGTACCGGCCTCACCGACCTCGACTACAGCGAAGTGGTGCGCGGCCTGACCGCCAGGGACTCGGTGCTGATCCTGCCCAGCGCCAGCCTGGTGCAGCAGCAGACCGAGATGAAGACCCGCATCAACAACATGACGGGCGGCGGCGGACTTCCCGGCGTGAGCTCCACGCCGAGTACCGCCACTCGTCCGGGTGGTACCACCGGGGGAGCCCGTCCCCCCGGCGGGAGATAACCCGCCATGATGGTCGGCGAAACCATCCGGGTTGCGTTTCAGAGCATCCGGGATCACAAGCTACGGGCCCTGCTGACGATGCTGGGCATCATCATCGGCGTGGGAGCCGTGATCGCCGTGGTCGCGATCGGTACCGGAGCCCAGCGCGCCATCGCGGCCCGGATCGAAGCCCTGGGAGCCAATCTGCTCTCGATCTACCCCGGCCAGTCGTTCATGGGGGGCCGGGCCAGCGACGTCCGGGTGAGCCTCACCGTCAAGGATGCGCAGGCCCTCGCGACGGACGCCCATCTCCTGACGGCTGTCGAGCCGGAAATGCAGCGGGCCCTCCAGGTCAAGTACGGGAACAAGAACTTCAATATCAATGTCCTGGGCACCTCGTCGAATTTTGCGGAAGTGCGGAACTTCCAGGTGACCTACGGCCGGATGTTCACCCAGGGCGATGACGGGGCGCATCAGCGCTATGCCGTGCTCGGGTCGGCGGTCCCCGTCATGATGGATGTGAATCCGGCGGCGATCATCAACCAGACCATTCTGATTCGGGCCCAGCCGTTCATCGTGATCGGCGTGCTGAGCGAAAAGGGGTCCGCCGGCTCGTTCGAAAACCCCGATGAGCGCATCATCATTCCCCTGAGCACCGCGCAGTACCGGATCTTCGGCAGTGATCGGCTGCGTTCGATCGCGGTGCTGGTCCGCGACGGCATTTCCCTCGACGCCGGAATGGTGGACATCGAAGGCGTGCTCCGGCGCCAGCACAAGATCCGGCCCGGCGGCGACAACGATTTCCAGATCCGCAATCAGCAGGACATCCTCGCCACCCAGCAGGATACCGCCGAGAGCTTCAAGTTCCTCCTGGGCGGGATCGCGCTGGTGTCGCTGGTCGTCGGCGGCATCGGCATCATGAACATCATGCTGGTGTCGGTGACCGAGCGCACTCGTGAAATCGGAATCCGGAAGGCCCTGGGGGCGACCAAGAGCAGCGTCATGCTGCAGTTTCTGACCGAAGCGCTGGTGCTCTGCCTCCTCGGCGGCGCCATCGGGGTGCTGGTCGGCGCCGGCGGCGCGATGCTGATGGCCTCGGCGGCCCACTGGAATACGTTCATCGCCCCGTCGTCCGTGGTCCTCGCGTTCGCCTTCAGCGCGGTGGTCGGTCTGACCTTCGGTCTCTGGCCCGCCTGGCGCGCCGCGTCGCTCAATACCATCGACGCCCTGCGGTACGAATAGCGGGAATCGGGATCGTGGAATCAGGCGTCCGGGGGGCGGTGTCTTGCCGTTCCCGGTTGGCCAAGCGAGCTTCTCTCCATCGTGAATCCTGATTCCTGAATCCTCCATCCCGCGAAATTCCTTGCTCAAGAGCATCGTCCTCGGCACCGGCCGCGCGGTTCCCTCGCGGGTCGTCACCAACGACGACCTCGCCTCCCTCATGGACACGTCCGATGAATGGATCCGGGTCCGGACCGGAATCCAGCAGCGGCACTGGATCAACGAGGGTGATTCGGGTGTCGGCCTGGGCAAGGCGGCCGCCCTCGAGGCGCTCGCGATGGCGGGGGAATCCGCCTCCGCGATCGACGCGATCATCTACGCCACGTCCACGCCCGACCACTTCGCGCCCGGCAATGGAGTGTTCCTGCAGCGTGAGCTGGGCCTCGCCACCATTCCCGCCATCGACATTCGAATGCAGTGTGCCGGATTCATCTTCGCCTTGTCGGTGGCCGATGCGTACATCCGGAGCGGCTCCTTCCGCCGGGTGCTGGTGGTCGGCCAGGAGATCCAGTCGACCCGCATGGAGATCGCCTCGTCCGGCCGGAACACCGCGGTGATCTTTGCCGATGGAGCCGGTGCCGTCCTGCTGGGCCCCAGCGACGCGGAGGGGCGGGGCATCGAGGCCTTCGACCTCCACAGCCAGGGAGAGAACGCCGAGAAGCTCTGGGCCGAGGGACCCAGCGCGAAGGTCCGGCTGGAAAAATGGCCCGAGGAAATTGCGGCGCGCCGGTTCTGGCTGCAGATGGATGGACGCGAGGTGTACCGGCACGCGGTGGTGCGGATGCCGGAGTCGGTTCGGGCGGCGCTCGGCAAGGCGCAGGAGCGGGTCGAGGACATCGCGCTGCTGATCCCGCACCAGGCCAACCTCAGGATTTCGGAGGCGGTGCAGAAGGAGCTCGGCCTCGCCGATCGGCAGACCTACAACAATATTCAGCGGTACGGGAACACCACCGCCGCCACCATTCCCATCGCCCTGGATGAATGTGCCCGCGCGGGGACACTCCGGAGCGGAGACCTGGTGGTCCTCACCGCCTTCGGGTCGGGTTTTGTCTGGGGAAGCTGCGTCTTGCGCTGGTAAAACTCGGGTTGAAACCTCCGGGGCTGGTGTTTCGTAATGGAACACGATAAACTCGTTCCAGGAGGCGCGTATGATCGTCGGGACCATTCTCAATCTTGCCGCGCTCGCGGTGACCGCCACGGCCGGAATCTTCGCGTTCGGTTTTGCGCGGGGATTCGTGCGCCGGCGGCTCCGTTTTGTCGACGCGGTCCGCTCGCCCGGGGTTCCAGTGCTCGCCGCGGTGGTGGCCGGGCTTCTGGTGTTGCCGCTGACCCTGCTGCCGCTGGTCACCGGTCTCACGGCTGCGGTCGTGGGGATTGGCGCGGGTCTCGGCACCAGAAGCGGCGTCAAGGCGCTGCAGCGGGGAGATATCGTCGTCAGGTAGGCGAAGCACCCTGAGCGCCGCGAGGGGACCTCGCTTGATCGGGGTCCCCTCGTGCGTTCCCCCGCTTAGTTTTGGGGCATGCCAGTCCTCACCTGCACCCGCTGTCATCAGACCCGAGACGCGCAGGCCTTCCAGCCGTTTCCCAGCGACCTCGGTGCGCGGGTCTTTCGGGAGATCTGCGCGGTGTGCTGGGCCGAGTGGCTCAAGTACCAGCAGCAGCTCATCAACCACTACGCGCTGAACCTGCGGGAACCCAAGTCGCGGCAATATCTTCTGGAACAGATGGAGCAGTTCCTCTTTACCAGCGCGCCCCCAGCCTGAACGAGACGTCGATGGCCGGCCCCGAGGGTTCCAGATCCTCGGTGAGCCCGAGGATCCACTCCGGTCCGCGATGGAACTTGAAGATGCCACCCAGGTCCACGGTCAGCTCGCGCCGATCCAGCTCGTCGGTGCCGACGTCGTGGTAGAGCGCCGAGTGATAAATGATGTTGGTGTAGAGATGCATCGGGCCGACCACCCGGGCGCGCAGGCCCTGACTCACCAGGAGAAATGCGCTGTGCTGGAACTCGGCAAGATCTCCATGTGAGGGCGTCATGCCCGCGCCGAGGGTCCCCTCGTAGGTGAATCGTTTCCCGAAATCACTTCGAAGCGTCGTGATCGCGTTGACGGAAAAGGTGCCGCGGCGGAATCCCTCGGGGCCGGTGTTGGTGGGCAGGGTGGCGGACACCACGGTCTGCCAGTGGCTCGAGTGCCGAAAGCCGGCGCCCAGTCGGAGGTCCCCGAGGTAGGCGCCGGAACGGTTCCGGACCAGGTGCGGCCCGCCCGCGATGCTGAGACTGTCGCCGAATTCATTCCGGGGACGAATTTTCCGGGCTCCGGTCGGGAAATGGAACAAATCGTGGTACCAGTCGATGAAGCCGTCCAGAAACCCGTTGTAGGCTCCGTTGAAGCTGGATTCTCCCAGGAGAAACGTCTTCTTCCCG
>DASYPZ010000157.1:0-3343 GCA_036006105.1 Gemmatimonadales bacterium
ACGAGACTCGGCACATACCGACCATTCTTGTAGATCCCCGCTCCGCCGATGTGGTCCTGCTCGCGGCCCAGGGGGATCCCCACAAGAAGTCCGACGTGCGGGGCGTCTTCCGCAGCAGCGACGGCGGCAAGACCTGGAGCAAGGTGCTCTACCTGGACGACGAGACCGGCGGGCAGAACCTGGCCCGCGCCTACGACGTCCCCGACGTGATCTTCGCCACCACGGTGCGCTACTACGTCCCGGCCGACTATCCCATCGAGAAGCTGCGCTCCTGGCAGTTCGGCCAGTCCTCCCGCACCGGGCTCTACAAATCCACCGACGGCGGCATCACCTGGCGCGAGGTCACCGGCGGCGGGCTGCCCCACCTGTCGGGCCGCGCCTCGGTGGCGGTCGCGATGAACACCAATGCCCAGCGGGTCTTTCTGATCTCGGGCTCCGGGCTCTACCGCTCCGACGACGGCGGCACCACCTGGAGCCGGACCGCCGCCGACGACGACCGGATCGTCGGCGCGGGTTACATGACCGGCGTGTGGGTCGACCCGAAGAACCCCGACATCGTCTACACCGTCAACACCTCGAGCTACAAGTCGGTGGACGGGGGCAAGACCTTCACCGGCTTCAAGGGCGCTCCCGGTGGCGACGATCCCCAGGTCCTCTGGATCGATCCCACCAATCCGGATCGCATCTTCCTGGGCCTCGACCAGGGCGCCACCATTTCGCTGGACCACGGCCAGACCTGGAGCTCCTGGTACAACCAGTCTACCGAGCAGGTCTACCACATCGCGGCCGACAATTCGTTCCCCTACTGGATCTACGCCAGCCAGCAGGATGCCGGAGCCATCAGGACCCGGAGCCGAGGCAATTACGGCGCGGTGACGATCTTCGACTGGAACTCGACCAACGGCTGGGAGTGGGGCACCATTCTCCCCGATCCGCTGCATCCCGACGTGGTGTACTCGTCCGGGATCGGGGTGGTGAAGACCTTCTATCCCAGCGAGCAGTGGATCAACGTGAGTCCGGCCATCGACCCCGCGTCCAAGGCGCGGCTGACCATCGAGCTGCCGATCGTGTGGGCGCCCTGGAATCCGCGGAAGCTGTTCGCCGGCTTCAACTACCTCACCGCCACCACCGACGCCGGCGCCCACTGGGCCACGCTCTCCCCCGAGCTCGGCATCCCCAAGGGAATGGACTCGGCGACGGCCGCGAATACGCCGGGAGGCCGCGGCGCGATCGAGGCAATCGCGCCATCGCCCGTGGCGAAGGGGTTGATCTGGGTCGGCACCAACAACGGCCTGATACATCTCACCCGGAACGAGGGCCTCACCTGGACCGATGTGAGCATCGCCGGTCTGCCCAATCCCCGGCGGGCGCTGGTCTCCGGGGTCGAGGCGTCGCCGCATAACCCGGGCACCGCCTACGTCGCCATCGAATACATCCGCCTGGGCGACCACAGCCCCCACTTGTACCGGACCCGCGACTACGGGAAGACTTGGGACCCGATCAACACCGGCCTCCCGGTGGACGAGCCCAGCGGCAGCGTGACGAGAGTGATCCGGGCCGATCCGAAGAAACCCGGTCTGCTCTTCGCGGGCACCGAGTCGGGGGTGCACGTCTCCTTCGACGACGGCGATCACTGGCAGCCGTTGTCGCTCAACCTCCCCAACACCTCCTACCGGGATCTGCTCATCAAGGGCAATGATCTGGTGGTCGGCAGCTATGGCCGGGGGATCTGGATCCTCGATGATATGTCGGTGCTGCGGCAGCTCGCACCGGGATTGGTGTCTGCGCCGGCGCGGCTCTTCGCACCGGGCGAGGCGGTGCGGTTGAGGCGGAACGTCAACAACGACACCCCTCTCCCGCCCGAGATTCCCCACGCGCTCAATCCCCCCGACGGGGCGGTGCTCTATTACTGGCTCGGTGCCAGGCCGGCGGGGGACATCACGCTGGAGATCGTGGATTCAGCGGGGCGGGTGGTCCGCCATCTCTCGAGCGCGCCGGTCCCTCCGGTGACGGAAGCGTCGCGGCCTCCCTTCCCCGATTACTGGCTGGGACACCCGGCCGGCCTGCCGACCGCCATCGGCACCAATCGCACCACCTGGGATCTGCAGTACGATCCGCCGCGGGTGTTCAACCACAGTTACGACATTTCCGCCAATCCGGGGCTGACCCCGCCCGGGCCCGAGGGCCCGCTGGCGCTGCCCGGCACCTACACCGCGCGGCTCACCGTGGACGGCAAGCGTTACGAGCAGAAGCTGGTGGTGAAGAATGACCCGCGCTCGCCGGCCACGCTGGTCGCGCTCAAGGCCCAGCACGCGTTGTTGCAGGATCTGCTGGGCGGTATCAATGCCGCGTGGGACGGGTACCAGCAGGCGACGGCGCTCCGCGCGGCGGTGGCCAAGGCCGCGACGGCCGGTGCCGCGCCGGAAGTCGCCTCGGCCGCCGCGTCCCTCAACGCAATGCTCGACTCGGTGCTGGGAGCGGAAGGAGCTCGCGGGCCGAGCGGCGGAGGCCCCACCTTCAGGAGCGTGAACGCCACGCTGGTGGGCCAGCTCACCCTGCAGGACCGCGCCGACCACGCGCCCACCGCGGCGATGCTCGCCGCGTACTCCGCGGCTTGCCGAGACTTTTGGAAGGTGCAGTCACTCTGGAGTCGTGCCAGCGGAGCCGGTCGCGGAGCCTTGAACGTGGCACTCGTGAAGCACGGGCTCCCGGCGATCACCTCGGAGACCCGCGCTGTCTCGGCGTGCATACCGGCATCGCCTCTCCGGGCTCCCTGACGGCTCGGGCGACGGGCGCGCAGAGGGCCCGACCGGCCGACGACCCAGGGGTCGCCCGGAGCCGACGAAGCCGTGATGGCCGTTTAATTCCTTTGAAGGACTAGTCCCTATGAGGACTAAAATCGAAAAGCGGCCTCCCAAGGGTGTCCTAGCGTCCTAGCGTCCTAGCGTCCTAGCCTCTTACTCCGCCTTCAGCGCCCGCACCGGCTCCACCCGGGTCGCCCGCCGGCCCGGAATCCAGCTCGCCACCGCCGCCACCCCCAGAATCGTTGCCGCGGTCCCCGCGTACACCACCACATCCAGCGCCGAGGTCCGGAACAGGAGCGGCGTGATCCGGCCCGACATCGCGACCGCCAGCGCCGTGCCCAGAATCGTCCCCACCACCGCCGTCACCATGCCGTTGCCCAGGATCAGTCGCATCAGCCGCGACGGCGTCGCCCCCAGCGCCGCGCGGATCCCCAGTTCCTGGGTCCGCTGCGTCACCGCGAAACTCAGCACTCCGTACAGCCCGATCGCCGCGATCACCAGGCTCAGCGCCCCGAAGATCGTCAGCATCGTCGCCCCCA
>DASYPZ010000158.1:0-2897 GCA_036006105.1 Gemmatimonadales bacterium
CTCGCCGCTTGCGGCATCTCGCTCGATCCTGCCTCCGGGCGGATCCTTGGTCGCCCGGTTGATCCCCGCGATGGCCAGGGCCTTCGAGTTGACCCAGGCGGAATGACCGTCGGCGGCGCTCAGGAAGGCGGGCCGGTCCGGAACCGCCGCGTCGAGCCACTCCTTCCGAGGGTTGGCTTCCGGAAAGACCGGCAGCTGCCAGCCGCGACCGCGGACCCAGGCGAGGTCGGGATGCAGCACAGCACACCGGCGAACCGAGTCCACCACGGCGTCCCGGGTGGTGAGGTCGTCCAGGGTACACTCGGTCAGGCCGATCCCGCCCCGGGGATGCATGTGCGTATCGTGAAAGGCGGGCAGCACCATCCTGCCATTGAGCTGTTGCAGTGTCGTGCCCGGGCCGACCAGCCGCCGGGCGCCGCGGTCGTCTCCGACGTAGACCACCACGCCATGCCGGACCGCCACCGCTTCCGCTCGGGCGGAATCGATGGCGAACGGATAGACCGCGCCGTGGAGCAGGACCAGGTCCGCCGGCTCCGGATTGGAGCAGGCCGCCACCGCGAGCCCACCGACCAGCGCAAGCCGGAGGCGTACGCTCACGGAACCACCGGCAGGACGAGGCGCGACGCGGTGCTCCCACCGTAGTGAATGGTGATGGTCGCCGTTCGCATCTCGGCCGAATTGGTCTCCAGCTCCCCGGTGTGCAGGTTGCGGCTGAAGTTCGGCATGAACGCGGTGGACAGCACCACGCGAATCCGGTGTCCCTGCCGAAACAGGTTGCCGGTGAGGAGGTGATCCAGGCGTAGCCGGTAGACCCGTCCTGGCGTGAGCAGCTCGCGCACCGGCCCGCCGTTGCGGTAGCTGGCCCGGAGCACGTTGAGGCCCGGGCTCATCAGATTCCACGCGGTGCCGTCGGGTGCGACGTCTTGAACGTGGGTCCAGAGATCGGTGTCCTTGGCGTCCACCGAGACGAAGACCTCCGCCGTCAGCGCTCCCACGACCCGGAGATCCTCCGTCAGCGGGGCCGTCTCGAACACCGCGACATCGCTCCGCTCGGCGAGGGCGCGGTAGTCGTGGGCACCCGATCGGCCGAAGTAGGCGTCGGTCACTGGAGCGGCCGGGTCCGAGACGAATGACGTCGTGCCCGGCGCCGCGGGGGGCTGCGCGGTGAGCGCACCGGGCCCCGCGGCGCCGCCCGGTCCGAGATACAGCGTGCGAGGTGTGGTGCCGGGGAGCGGCCAGCGGTCACCGGTGTACCAGCGTCCCTCGCCCATCACATAGACCTGGACCGCCGGCTCGCTCTCGACTCCGTTCGCGACGCCTTTGACCCAGCGATCCATCCAGCGAAGCACCTGCTCGTCGTAGTCGATGCCGGCGCCTTCGCCGAAGACACGATCGCCGCTCTTCGCCTGTGCCGAGTGGTCGTTGATTCCGCCGAGGCCGTGCACCCAGGGCCCGATGATCATTCGAGGCGCCGGCGGAGCCGGTTTCCCGGCCGCGCTCCGCATGCCAAGAAAGTTGTTGAGCGCCCCGTCGGGACCATAGGCTTCGTCGTGCCAGCCGCTCAGGTTGAGCACCGCGGCCTGGACCCGGCTGAATTTTCCTTCGAGCGCGGCCCAGTTCCACCAGGAATCGCCCGGCGGATGGCTCATCCACTCGAAGTACCATGGCGCGATGTCCCGCAGCTCATGCTGGTCGGTGAGCGGCAAGCGGGCCAGCACGCCGGCCCCGATCTCCCGCCATGCGGCCGCGGCGTCCGCACCGGTACGGGGCCCCGGCAGGTTGGCCCGAGCCCGGGCGTCCGCCGAGATGTTGGTCCAGATCCAGGTCGGCCAGGAGAGATCGAAGACCCCGCCGGAGTAGAAGAAGTTGGAGGGCGACGCGTACGTCATGGCCGGGACCATCGCCCGGAGGTGCGGGGGCGTCTCCACGGCGGCGAGCCACTGTACCGCGCCGGGATAGGAGAGTCCGAAGGTGCCCACCGCGCCGGTGGACCACGGCTGGGTCGCGGCCCACTCGATGGTGTCGTAGCCGTCCCGGCCCTCCTGGCGGTAGGGGTCGAACGTCCCCGCCGAGGCATAGCGGCCCCGGACGTCCTGCAGGACGACCGCGTAGCCCCGCGCCACCGCCTTCCGCCAGGTCGCATAGCTCTCCAGCGCCCGGTCCTTGCCGTAGGGAGTTCGGTACACGAGGACGGGGAAGCGCCCCAGGTCGGCGGGCCGTGCGACAATGGCCCGCAGTTCCACGCCGTCACGCATTGGCACCGCCACGTTGCGCTCCACGAACGGCTCCTGGGCATGGAGGGCCCCGGCAAGGCCGAGGAGCAGGACAGGAAGGGCGGGGAGGGCTCTGCGCATGGGACTGCTGGAAGGTAACTTTCCGCCATGCCCCACCGTTACCCCGAGTCGCACCTGCTCTACCGCAGTCTCGCCCTTGACTACCCGCTGATTGTGCGGGGAGAAGGGTGCTGGCTCTACGACGAGGCCGGCCGGCGCTATCTCGATGCCTGCGGCGGCGCCTACGTGGCGTGTCTGGGGCATGGCGTCACCGAGGTGGTGGATGCGGTGGCCGAACAGGTGCGCCGGGTCGCCTTCGTCAGCGGGATGACGTTTACCAACGAGCCCGCCGAGGCGCTGGCCGCTGAACTGGCCACGCTGGCGCTCGGAGACCTCGATCGCTTCTACTTTCTTTCCAGCGGCTCCGACGCGATCGAAGCGGCGTTCAAGCTGGCGCGGCAATACTGGGTGGAACGAGGCCGCACCGGCAAATCGGGGCTGATCGCCCTGGCCCCCGGCTATCACGGCAATACGATCCTGGCGCTCTCCGCAGGCGCCCGGGAGCACTACCGGAAATACTTTGAGCCCTGGCTGGTGGATGTGGCGCGGGTGCCGGCCCCTTAC
>DASYPZ010000159.1:0-7482 GCA_036006105.1 Gemmatimonadales bacterium
CATTGGCAATTCCGCTGATTCTGCACGTTGGAGCGGCTTCGCAAGCCCTTCCCGCACTGGCTGGGCTGTGGCGAGGACGAACTCTTCCACCCGCCCGGCGCTGGATTGTGACCTGGGCTTTGGTGGTGATCGCACAGGACGCGCTGGATCTGTTCTAGTCGGTACAGGGAAAAGAGAACCTTCGGCTAGGGGACTTCATCGGGCCGTTTGAACTGGGTACGGTTCTGTTTGCATTGGCATGGTGGCACCCCAAGGGTCCGAGACGATCAACAATGCGAGCGGTCGTTCCCCTGTTCACGGTCGTCTGGTTTCTGATCATCGCGTTCGTCGAAACCGGCGAGTCGTTCAACGTGATGACCGGCCCGCTCAAGTCGTTGGTGCTGGTGGCGGCGAGCGTCATCACGTTACTGCTGGCCCTCCGGGTGGAAGAGGGGAGCCTGATTCGGCAAGATTGGTTCTGGATTACGATTGGACTGTCGCTCAAATATGGGTGCGAGGCGGCGCTGGACCCGTTCTCCCGGTTACTGGTGCAAGCACACCCGGATATCGTCTTAGCTGCCCTCAAGGCGAAGTCCGTTGCCGACGTCATCGCCTCTCTCGCCATCGCAGGGGGTATCCTGTGCCCAGTTCCTCCCCTACGAGCCTCCTCTGGACCTACGTCGCCGGCATCCTCGCCGTCACCATCCTCCTCGCCGCATTCGGCGCCGCCCTGGTGATCTACCAACAGCGCTTCGTCCGGATGCACCGCAACTACGCCCAGCGGCTCCTGCAGGCCCAGGAAGAAGAACGGGCCTGGGTGGCGCGGGAGGTCCACGACGACGCGCTCCAGCGGATCGCCTTGATCCAGCGGGACTTCGCCTCGGTCCGCGAAATTCCACCCGCGCTCAGCCCGCCCCAGGACCACCGCGTCACGGCCGTCCAGGCGGAAATGGACGACCTGAGCGTGGTGCTCCGGAGTCTGGCCCATCGCCTGCACCCCGCGCTGATCGAGAAGGGCGGGCTTCGCGTGGCACTCGAGGCCCTCTGCGTCGAGATGGAACGAACCTTCGGCCTGACCATCGAGCGCCGGCTTCCCGATCGAGTCGCCCCGATCGAGCCGGCCCGCGCCCTCGCGATCTACCGGATCGCGCAGGAATCGCTTCGCAACGTGGCGACCCATTCCGGAGCCCGGGCCGCCACCCTCGAGCTGGCCCAAACCGACGCGCAGACCGAGCTGGCGGTGTCCGACGCGGGGTCCGGCTTCGACGCCCGGACTCGACGACCCTCCGACGGGCTCGGTCTGATCGGCATGCGTGAGCGGGCCCACCTCGCCGCCGGGTCGCTGACCATCACCTCCCGGCCGTCCCAGGGGACGACCGTGCGGGCGGTGTTCCCGATGCTCCCCCCGGAGGGCGAATGACCCAGCCGTCCGGCACCCGCCGTCCCCGCCTGTTCCTGGTGGATGACCACCAGCTCCTGCTCGAGGGGCTCAAGCTGGCGCTGCAGGAGAAATACGACATCGTCGGCACCGCCACGGCCGGTGCCGCGGTGGTGAGCAGCTGCCGGTTGCTCAAGCCCGATGCCGTGGTGCTCGACCTGAGCCTGCCGGACCGCAGCGGTCTGGAGATCATCGCCGACTTGCGAGCCGAGCTTCCGGAGGTGAAAATCCTCGTCGTCACGATGCATGCCGACCGGGTGATGGCCGACGCGTCGCTGCAGACCGGGGCCCACGGCTTTCTCCCGAAGGATGCCGGCATTCCCGAGCTCACCGCGGCGCTGACCCGGGTGCTGGCCGGAGAGCGGGTCGTCTCCGATCGAATCCCCAAGCTGGGCACGACCCGGCCCACCCTCGCCGACGCGGCGCTGGGGCTGGCCCAGCTCACCCCGAGACAGAGGAAGATCGTGCACCTGCTCGGAGAGGGGAAACGCAGCGCCGACATCGCCGCCGAAATCGGCTGCAGCGCCGCCACCGTGGCCTTCCACCGGATGGGCATCCGCAAGGCGCTGGGCCTCCAGTCGGAGTTCGCCCTCCTTCGCTACGCCCTCCTGGTGCGTCTGTCGGAGCAGGAAACGTCCTAGCCTCCATGCGTCTCCCGCTCGGCATGCTCCTCCTGCTCGCCACCCCGCTGGCGGGCCAATCCGACACCGCCGCGATCCCCGCGCTGAAGGCCAGGGTCACCCGGCTCCGGTTCTTCGAGGCGGGGAAGGTGCCGCCGACGCTCCGGGACCGGCAGTACTCCGCCCAGTTCGATTCCGCCTCGACGCGCTCGATCTATGCCGAGATCGGACTGGCCTATCCGCCGGCGCCCGAGGCGGTGTCGGTCAAGGTCGAGTGCGACTTCACCGCGCCGGGTGGCGGGTCGGTCGGTACCGCGGTGGTTCCGGTGCAGGCCGACGCGGGATGGGAGCTCTCGGTGCATGCCGGCGGCGTGGGCACCGACGCGCCCGGCGGCTGGAAGGGCGGGACCTACGCCGTGGCCTGCCGTTTCGGGGGCAAGGTCATCACCAGCGGGTCGTTCGAGATCGCGCGGCCCGCCGTCGTCGCGGCGCCCCCCGAGGTCCAGCCGCCGGTCAAGCCCGCGAACAAGGCACCCGACAAGCGCAAGACACCCGACAAGCCCGCGAACAAGGCGCCCGAGAAGTCGGCCACGCCGCTGGGCGCCCTCAAGGCGAAGGTGGTGGCGGTGCGCCTGTACGAGAGCGGCGGCGAAGCGGCGGATCGGAAGACCCGGGTCTTCACCACCACCTTCGACGCGCTCACCACCCGCTTCGTCAACCTCGAGCTGGAGCTCGAATACCCCGCCGCCGCGCGGCACACCGAGTTCGAGGTCCCCTGCCAGATCGAGGGTCCCGACTCGGCCGCGCGGATCCCGGTGGTGAAGGGCGCGATCGAGCCGGGCTGGACCGGCTCCTATCACGACGTGGGATGGGGTGCCCGGAATCGCGGGTTATGGCCGGAGGGGACCTACCGGGTGACCTGCCGCGACCAGGCCGTGGTGCTCGCCACCGCCGGCTTCACCGTGGTGAAAGCGGCCGCCGCGGTGGGCCCGCTGGGCGCGTCGCTCACCCACCTCCGGTTCTTTCAGAGCCTGGCCGACCGGATGCCGGTCGAGAACCGCCTCTACGGCGCCCGGTTCGACGGCCGATCGACGCATTGGGTGAAGACCGAGTTCGGCCTGGTCTATCCCGCGGTGACGGCGCCGGTCACCTTCACGGTCGAATGCGTCTACACCTTCCCCGACGGGACGCTGCGCCCGGTCTCGGTCGAGCGCCGGATTCCGGCCGGCTGGACCGGCTCGGTGCACGCCCAGGGAATCGGATGGGATCAGGCGGGCAACTGGCCACCGGGTATCTACCGGGTGGCTTGCCGCAGCGACGGGCGCGATTTCGCGGCCGGGAGCTTTGAAGTATTCGACGGCAAGGCGCCGGCGACCGCCACGGCCGGCAGCGCGCTCAAGTTCTTCGGCCGGAAGGCCGGGGTGGCCGGCCCGCCGGCCTATGCCCCGTCCTTCGAGGTGGCCGGGTTCGACACGCTCTACGCCGAGGCCGCCGTCCCGGCGCGCGCCGCCGGGGACTCTACCGCGTTCCGGTGCAATGTCACCGATCCCGCCGGGATCACCTCGGGCTTCTCGCTCGCCGGCGAGGTGCGGGACCGCGCTCTGGTGGGCTCCGGCCCGATCGGTCCGCTGGGCGCGCCCAGGCTGCGAGGATCCTATCAAGTGGAGTGCCGCGCCGGTGCCAAGGCGCTCGCGGTCGATCGGCTGGAGCTGACCGGGACCGCCGATCTTCCGGCGTTCGACGCGAAGGTCGCCGCGTCGGCCCTGTACGAAGGCGCCGAGACGCCGCCGGATGACGAGGCGGTGCCGGATGTGACCTTCCCGGCGTCCAGGGCGCGATCGCTCTGGCTGGTGGCGCTGCTCGATCACCCCACCGATGCCGGGGGCGCCACGCTCGGCTACTCCTGCCGGATCACCGGGGCCCGCAACGCGGTGATCGGCGACACCGGACCGCAGAAGATCGCGATCGTCGCGGGGAGCCGCTCCATTCTGGTTCGGCAACGGCTGGCTCCGCGGCCGAAACAGCGCTGGGCCCCGGGGCACTACGCGATTGCCTGCTCGTCGGGCGGGGTGGCCTTTCTCAAGACCGGATTCGACATCACCCGCTAGAGCTCACTTGCGGTGGAGCTGGGCCACCCCCGTATCGAGCTTGCCGCTGCGCAGGTCCTCGCGCGCCTCCCGGGCCAGCTCGCGATAGCTGGCCCGCACTTTGTCGAGCTCCGCTTCCTCCAGCTCTTCCAGATCCAGCAGCGCGTTGTGGGCGCCTTCGAGCACCCGGATCAGCTCGTCGAGCTTGACCTGCATCGCCTCCGAATCCCGATTCTGGGTGTTCTGAATCAGGAAGACCATCAGGAAGGTCACCACGGTGGTGCCGGTGTTGATCACCAGCTGCCAGGCATCGCTGTAATGGAAGACCGGGCCGGTCACCAGCCAGGCGATGATAACCAGTGCCGCCAGAAGAAACGCGCTCGGCTGGCCGGCGGCGCGGGCGGTTCGCTTGGCAAATCGAGTGAACAATGCCTGGAACGACATGAGCGCGACCTCCGGATGATTGGCTGCCACGCGCGGTGGCCTGGGCCTGCGGCTCCCGCTAAGATAGGAGGTCACCGTCCCGCGCGAGAGGTCACCATGCACGAGAAGCCGAAGGACCCGGGTTCCGTGCTGGAGCCCGACGTCAGTCCACAGGACATGGTCTCGGCCCCGGCCGAGTCCGACGAGCACCGCAACGGGCCGGCCCCGGATGCGCGCCTGAACCGGTCGCTGGCCCTCACCATTCTGACCGTGCTGGCGGTGTTCTACAGCCTCTACTTCGCCCGCACCTTCCTGGTACCGATCACCTTCGCGATCATGCTGGATTTTCTCCTGTCACCCGCGGTGCGCGCGCTGGCCCGGCTCCGGATCCCGCCGCCGGCGGGCGGGGCCATCGTGGTGATCGCGCTGGTCGGGCTGCTGGTCACCGCCGTGTACCAGCTCTCCGGCCCGGTGCAGACCTGGGCGGACAAGGCGCCCGAATCCCTGGCCACGGCCCAGAAGCAGCTCCGGAGAATCATCCGCCCGATCGAGAAGGTAACCCGCACGGCCGAGCAGGTGGACAAGGCCACCAACGCGGGGACCTCGGGCACCCAGACGCCGGAAGTGGTGGTGCGGACCGCCTCGGTGACCTCGCGCCTGCTGGGCTCGACCCAGCGGGCGCTGGCCTCCATGCTGGAAGTCATCCTGCTGCTCTACTTTCTGCTGGCCGCGGGCGATCTCTTCCTGACCAAGCTCATCAAGATTCTGCCCCATCTGCAGGACAAGCTGAAAGCCGTGCATATCGCGCGGGAGACGGAGTCCGCCGTCTCGACCTACCTGCTGGCGAATCTGGCGACCAATGTCTCCGAGGGCATCGTGCTGGCGGGCGCACTCTGGCTGCTGGACATGCCGAACCCGGTTCTCTGGGGTGTGCTGGCGGCGACCCTGGAATTCATTCCCTATCTGGGCGCGCTGGTGATCTTCGTCGTGCTGGGGATTGCGGGGCTGGCCACCTTTCCGGCCACCAGTCACGCCCTGGCGGTGCCGGGGGTCTTTCTCCTGATCAACTTCGTCCAGGCCAACATCGCCACCCCCCTGCTGCTGAGCCACCGGCTGTCGCTCAACCCGGTCGCGCAGTTCGTGGGGCTCGCGTTCTTCTTCTGGCTCTGGGGGACGCCCGGCGCGTTCCTGGCCGTGCCGATCCTGGCCACGTTCAAGATCCTCTGCGATCACATCGACGGTTTGCGCTCGGTGGGAGAATTCCTGGGGAAGGCGCCGGAAAAGGAACGCCACGCCCTGCCGGGCTGAAACGCGAGCGTCCTACTCCAGCTGGCTCAGCAGCGAGGCCATGTCGATCGGCTTCGGCACCAGGTGATAGGATCCTTCCCGTACGACCTCCCGCACCGAGTAAGGCCCGGTGTGGGCCGTCATCAGGAAGATCCTGAGATCGGGGTTCTCGGTCCGCATGACCTTGGATGCGGAAATGCCATCCATGTCCGCCATCTTGATATCCATCAGCACCGTCGAAAACTGATCGGTTCGCTGCGCCGCGACGGCTTCCTTCCCCGAATAGGCAGCCTGCGGCTCCCACCCGCGCAGGCGCAGGATGTCGCACAGCGTCTTCACCATCGCCCGGTCGTCGTCGACCACGAGAATCCGGCGGTTCATGCCGGTCCCGGCTCGGCCGGCATCGCGAAGATGAAGGTCGCCCCTCTGCCCGGCTCGCTGCGCACCGCGAGGTCGCCTCCATTGGCCTGCGCCAGGGACTTCGACACCGCGAGCCCGAGGCCGATGCCCCGCGCCTTGGTGGTGAACAGGGGCTCGAAGATCCGCTCCAGGTTTTCCGGCGGCACCCCCGGCCCGCTGTCGGTGATTTCCAGCATGACGACATCGCCGCCGTTGAGCCGGGCCCGGAGGATGAGGGTTCCACCCTGGTCACCCATGGCCTGCACCGCGTTGGTGAGCAGGTTCATGACCACCTGTCCGGCGTGCACCGGATCGACCAGGACGGAGGGGAGCGAGTCGGGGAATTCCTGCTCCACCCGGACCCGCTCCAGGGGCGCCAGCCGGTCCAGCTGGGCCAGGGCGATGCTCTTCACCGTGGTGGTCCGCCGCTGCGCGGGATTGATCCGGGAAAAATCCAGGAGGTCGTTCACGATCTTGGCGGAGAGCGCGATCTGCTGCCGGAGAATGCCGAGGTAGTCGCGCACGTCGTCGGGCGCCGATTTGAGGACCATCTCCAGGTAGAACACCGCGTTGCTCATGACGCCGAGCGGATTCCGAAGCTCGTGGCCCACCCCGCTGGCCAGATGGCCGACCATCGCGAGCCGCTCGCGCCGGACCAGCGATTCCTGGGCATCCTGGAGTCGCTCCAGCGTCTGGTTGAGCTCCTTGGTCCGCGCCCCGACTTTCTCCTCGAGCTTGTGGCGGGAGTCCTCGACCTGGCTCGCCATGACATCGAACGAGCCGGCCAGCCGGCCCAGCTCGTCACGCCGCGACAGCCTCACCCGACGGCCGGTATCACCGGCGGCGATGGCGTCGGCGGCACCGGTCAGCTGGCGGAGCGGGAGCACGATCTGCCGGCTCAGGAGCCACGCCGCCGCCAGACCCAGCGTGACCGACAGCACCGCGATCAGGCTCATCTTGCGGAGAAACCCCGTGGAGGGTTCCATGACCATCGCGAGGGGAAACTCGATGGTGAACATCCAGGGAGTCCCCGCGATCTCCGCCCCCGAAGCCAGCAGCGTTCCGCGGGTGCCGTCGCGGGTATAGGTCTGAACCCCCTTCAAGCGCGACAGCTCGATGGGCGGGCCGGCCACGGGTCCGGTGAGATCGGTCCACACGCTGCCGTCCGTGTTCCCGACATAGAGCTGCGCTCCGCTACCGATGAGCTTGGTAATCTGTTCCCGCGACCGGACCGCGGTACCCACGCGCC
>DASYPZ010000160.1:0-5390 GCA_036006105.1 Gemmatimonadales bacterium
CCACGGTGTTGGGCTTCCACTCCTGGGGACGGCTCGCGGCGTATTGGAAGGAGTTGACCGTGCCGGTGTAGAAGTAGAGATGATCGGGATAGCCTCGCGCCGGATCGAAGTCGGGATCGCTGGGGCCACGGACCAGGAGTCCGCTCGACATCCGCATCAAATCCATGATCCGAATGGCCTGGCGAGGGTCTCCCGGCTGCTGCCATTCGGGCACCGGCGCCGACTGCTCGAGGGTATACACGCCACGCTTCAACAGGAGTGCCATCAGGGTGCCGGTCAGGCTCTTGCCCATCGACCAGCTTTCCAACGGGGTGTGGATGCCGATACCCGGGGCGTAGCGCTCCCCGACGATCCGTCCCTTGTAGGTGACCAGCAACGCCAGGGTCATTCCTTCCGGCGGCCCGAACCCGACGTCCATGGCCGCCCGCATCTTCAATGAGTCGACCTCGGCGGGCCACGGCCCCGAGATCACGTCACCCATGGGCCATGGCGTCGTCGCGGCGGGAGGCAGCTTCGGCTTCACGACAGTCGGCGTGAAGAACACCGAGTCGCGATCCTTGGGCAGGGCGATGCACCCCTGGCTCCCGTAGCGATGCGCCACCCGGGTGACTCCGCTTGCGAGGGTGAGCTTCACCGTCTGGGTCTTCCGGTCGACGACGGTGTCCTTGACCGCGGCGCGGTCTTCCGGCGGGCTGACGAAGAACCCGACATTGGCGGCGGCATCCGCCGGATCCAGCCCCGTGATGAAGACCGCGGAGCAGAGGATCTTGGCGAAGCCGGCGGTCGAGTGCTCGAGCGGCACGCCGGGCGTGGGGGTCCACTTGGTGCCGAGGGAGAGGGAATCGCCCCGGGCCGTGATGCGGGCGGCCAGGGCGGCGGCGGGGCTGGGCGGCGGCGCCGGGTTAGTCCCCGGCTCTTTCGTCCCGGCACAGGCTCCGGCCCCGAGCAGGAGTGTCCCAATCAGAACCAGGCAAGCAGAAGGGCAAGGTCGGCGCATGGGGTCTTCCTGGATACGGGGCGGAGGAGTAAGTGGGGTCGGGCGCCTTGCTGCAGCGCAAATCTACCTCTGCGGAGCACAAAGTCATCCTTTCGAGCGAGTGAAACCGCTCGTTCGATGGATGGGATCCCGCTGGTGGCATACCTAGGTTTCAGTCGGTAAAAGATCGTCATGTTGTCACACGACTGGAGCCCTCATGCGTTTCAAATCCTTGCTTGCCCTCGCCGTTCTTGGTGGATTGACCACCGTGCCGAGCCGGGCCAGCGCACAAATTCGGATCACCTTTGGCGCCCGCCTGGGACCCGAGATCGGGATCTCGGCCTATTCCCAGGAGCGGATGGGCGATTGGCGCGGCAGCTACCGGCGGTGGACTCCGGTGACGCTGTATGACATCAACGGCCGCTACTATCGCAACCAGGTTCGTGGTGCGCGCCCCGTCCTCGTGTACTCGTACAACAACGAATATTTCCTGCCGCCTCAGGATCAGGGTTGGAACGGGATGGATCGGCGCTACAACTATCGCCGCCGGCCGACCGACGAGGACTATGGACGGGCGCGGCCCTACACGCCGAGCCCGAGAGTGGATCCCCGGCTCGGTATCGAGATCGGCGTCCTGGACTACTCCCCCGAGCGGGCGGGTAACTGGCGCCACAATTCCCGGCGCTGGACCCCGGTAGTGCTATACGAAGTCAACGGGCGGTACTATCCGAACAATGTCTCCGGAGCCCGCGCGGTGTCGATGTACCGCTATCAGAACGAATACTTCCTGCCGCCGACCGATGAAGCATGGGGCGGTTTCGACCGGCGCTTCGACTACAAACACCGGCCCAATCAGGATGACCGTGGCCGGGTACGTCCGAGGCCGTAACGCTTTCTGGTTCCCCGATGACGCAATGACCCCGCCCATCGCAGGATGGGCGGGGTTTTTGTATGGCCATCCCGGTTCAGCGTGCACCCCCGGTTTCGCGCAACACCTGGCCCAGTGTGCCGGTCGCATCGAGGAGACGCCGCTCGGTCGAACCGCCGAATCCCAGCAGCAGGCCGCTGCGCCGCGTCGCGCCTGCGTAACAAGACGACAGGGCGGTGGCCGTCAGGCCGCGCTGCGCCATGCGCCGCACGACCTCCACGTCACTCCGGCCACTGGTCAGACGGAGGGCCATGTGGAGGCCCGCGTCGGCATTGTGGACCGTGAGATGATCGCCACAGTGCCGGGCGAGTCCGGAGAGCAGCGCATCGCGCCGCGCCAGGTAGACACCCCGCATCCGGCGCAGGTGGCGGGCGAAGTGTCCCTCGCGCAGGAATTCCGCGAGCGCGAGCTGATATAACGTCGGCGAAAAGAGGTCCAGCGCCTCGCGGGCTTCGACGAAACGATCCCACAGGGCCGGCGGTACGACCAGATAGCCCACCCGCACCGCCGGGAACAGCACCTTGCTGAAGGTGCCGATGTACACCACGCGCTGATGCGGGTCCATGCCCTGCAGGGCGCCGAGGGGGCGGCTCACGTAACGGTACTCGCTGTCGTAATCGTCCTCCAACACCCACGCGTCCCGCCGAAACGCCCAATCGAGCAGGGCGAAACGACGGCCCGCCGTCATCGAGGTTCCCAGCGGATACTGGTGTGAAGGTGTGACGTAGGCGACCCGAACCTTCGCGCCGAGGGCCCGGAGGGCCGGCACATTCATGCCCTGGTCGTCGACCGGCACGGTCACGAGCTCGGCTCCGCCCGCGCTCAGCGCCGCACGGGCCCCGGGGTAACCGGGCTCCTCCACGGCCACCCGATCCCCGCGCGAGAGCAGGACCGCGGTCGCGAGCCGCAACGCCGCCTGCGACCCCGACACGATGAGCACCTGCTCGGCTTCGCACCGGACCGCGCGGGCGGCCCTCAGGTGCTCCGCGATGGCGACCCGGAGCGGGACCAGCCCCGCGGGATCGCCATAGGCCATCTGGGCATGAGTGAGGGCGTGCGCGTGCCGGGCTACCAGCCTGGCCCACAACGCATGGGGAAACTGATCCAGCGCCGGCAGGCTCATCCGAAACGGCCCCAGACCGCCCTCGTCCCGCGGACGGGGGAGCGGCCGGCTCATACCGCGAGGCTGCGTCCGGCTCGTACCCGCCGGCTCTGGTGAACGAAGCAGGTCGTCGGGCAGGGCATCGCTGACGAAAGTGCCCGATCCGACTCGACCCGTGAGATAGCCCTCGTGGAGCAACTGGTCGTAGGCGGTCAGGACCGGCAGCCGAGATACCTCGAGCTCCACCGCGAGCGCGCGGGTCGAGGGCACCCGCTGGCCGGGGCGAAGCAGGCCGTCGAGGATGGCTCGCCGAAACCCTTCGTAGATCTGGCGGTGAATCGGGATCCCGGCGGTCCGGTCGAAGGGCAGGTGAAAAGTGGTCATGCCATCAATATATCAATTGGCGATGGAGACAGGACCGCTTCCCGCGATATTGCGGGATGATCCTGATCCGCTCCCTGCTCCGGGCCACCCTCGCCCTCGGGACGCTTGCCGCCTGGCGCCCCATCCATGCTCAGCAGTCTGCCCAGCCGGCCGTTCCATCGAGCGAGTCGCAACGCCGGGATGGGCAACATGATTTTGACTTCGAGATCGGCACCTGGAAGACTCACCTCAGGCGCCTGCTGCATCCCCTGACCGGATCCACGACCTGGGTCGAATACGACGGCACGACCGTGGTGTCGAAGGTCTGGAATGGGCGCGCCAACCTGGTGCAGCTGGAGGTCGACGGTCCTGCCGGCCACCTGGAAGCGCTGAGCCTCCGTCTGTATAACCCCGAGGCTCGGCAGTGGAGCCTCAATTTTGCCAACAGTGCCGTCGGCAGCATGAGCATTCCCACGGTAGGCGAATTCAGAAACGGGCGGGGTGAGTTCTTCGACCAGGAAACCCTCGGTGCCCGTACCATCCTGGTCCGCTTCCTGATTCTCGATGTGACCCCGACCTCCTGCCGGTTCGAGCAGTCGTTTTCGATCGATGGCGGCACGACCTGGGAGCTGAACTGGGTCGCGGTCGATACCCGGGTGCCGTGACGGGCCGGCCCGTCGTTCCGATCATGCTCCTCACCGCCGCTCACCCTCCAGGAACAGCAAGGCGTTCCGTCCCCATGTCCAGCGAGCACGATTTCGATTTTCTGCATGGTGCGTGGCTCCGCCATGAGCGTCGCTTGCGCTGGACCCCTGGAGGGTCATCCGAGTGGCAGGAATTCGACGGCAGGTCCATCGTGCGACCGGTGTGGGACGGCCAGGGGAATATCGAGGACGATCGATCCGCTGGACCCGACGGCCCCATGCACACCGTGCGGATGCATCTCTTCGACCCACGCACCCGGCAGTGGAGCCTGCGGTGGGCCGATCGTGCCACCGGCACGTTGGGCGCTCCGGCCATGGGCGAGTTCCAGGATGGCAGGGGGCAGTTCTTCGGCTTCGGGGAATTCCAGGGGCGCCGGGCGATGCTGCGCCTCACCTGGACCAGCGTCGGCTCCACCGAAGCCGGATTGGAGCAGGCGATCTCGGCGGATGGGGGCCGGACCTGGACGGTCGTCTCGGTCACCCGTCTCACCCGAGCGAGTCCCGCGGAGACGGCTCCGGTGAGCGCGGCGTGGCCCACCGCGACAAAGACCCTCGAGGGCGGCTCCGATCCGATTCGCGGCTTCGACTTTCTTCATGGGGTGTGGAGCGTTCACAACCGCCGGCTGCGCCGACCACTCAGCGGTTCGGCGGAGTGGTATGCATTCGAGGGCAGCGCGGTGGAACGAGCGTTCTGGGACGGCCAGGGGAATCTGGAGGAGTACGAAGGCCATTCGCCGGCGGGACGCATTCGGGGTCTGGCGCTTCGGCTCTACGACCCGGTGGCCAGGCAGTGGAGTATCCATTGGGCGAACAGCGCCACCGGCGAGTGGGAGCGTCCAATGGTCGGCCAGTTCCGGGATGGCCGAGGCGAGTTCTACAATCTCGACCGGTACGACGGACGGGAGGTCATGACCCGCTTCATCTGGACCAGCGCGGGTGAGCACTCGGCACGCTGGGAGCAGGCCTTCTCCGATGACGGTGGCAGGAGCTGGGAAACCAATTGGACGATGGACTTTCACCGCGGGCCGACACCGGCTCCGTCCACCGCCCCCAGCGACCCTCGTTGCAGTGCGGTGGTGGAGCTGCGCCGCTATACCCTGCATCCCGGCCAGCGGGAAACGATGATCGCCCTCTTCGAACGAGAGTTCATCGAGTCGCAGGAGGCGGACGGGATGACCGTCATCGCCCAGTTTCGGGATATCGACCGGCCCAACACGTTCACCTGGATGCGCGGCTTCCCGGACCTGGCCGCGCGCCAGGCGTCACTGGGCGTGTTTTACGGAGGCCCGGTCTGGGCCGCCAACCGGGACGCGGCCA
>DASYPZ010000161.1:0-2889 GCA_036006105.1 Gemmatimonadales bacterium
CGGATCATGGTCAAGGCGCGGGGGCGGTGGGACGCGTTCCGCGCGGCGGTGGCACCATGAGCGGCGCCCCGCCACGTCTGACCGAGGCCCTGGCCGACCGGTACCGGATCGAGCAGGAGCTGGGCCAGGGCGGCATGGCCACGGTCTATCTCGCGCACGACCTCAGGCACGACCGGCAGGTGGCGATCAAGGTGCTGCGGCCGGAGTTGGCGGCGGTGATCGGCGCGGAGCGGTTCCTCACCGAGATCAAGACCACGGCGCACCTGCAGCACCCGCACATTCTGGCGCTGTTCGATTCGGGAGCGGCGGATTCGTTCCTGTTCTATGTGATGCCGTTCGTCGAGGGAGAATCGCTGCGGGACCGGCTCAACCGGGAGAAACAGCTCTCGATTCCCGACGCGGTGCGCATCGCGACCGAGGTGGCCGGCGCGCTCGACTATGCCCACCGTCACGGCATCATCCACCGCGACATCAAGCCCGAGAACATCCTGCTGCACGACGGGCGCGCTCTCGTAGCGGACTTCGGCATCGCTCTCGCTGCGAGCAGCGCCGGCGGCCGGATGACCGAGACCGGGATGAGCCTCGGCACCCCGCACTACATGAGTCCCGAGCAAGCAATGGGCGACCGCGAGCTCACGCCGCGCAGCGATGTGTACGCGCTGGGCGCCATGACCTACGAGATGCTGGCCGGCGACCCGCCGTTCACCGGCTCGACCGCGCAGGCGATCGTGTCCAAGGTGATGACCGACAAACCCGCGCCGCTGCGCCGGCTGCGCGAGCGAGTTCCGGAGCAGGTCGAGGACGCGGTGCTCACCGCGCTGGAGAAGATTCCCGCCGACCGGTTTGCCACGGCCGCGGAGTTCGCGAGCGCACTGAGCGGACCGGCCGGACCGAGGTCCGCGAGCCGGAACCGGCCCTGGCTGGCGGACCGACGCAGCTGGCTGGCGCTGGCCGGGCTGGCCGTGAGCCTGGCCGGAATCGTTGTTTTGCTGACCCGGCGCGGCGGTGGCACCGACCTGACCCGGATCGCGATGACCCAGAACAGCTTTCGGCAGGAGGCCATCTTCGTCGCGCGATGGGGCCCCGACGGCCGCACCATCGTATACAGTGCGAGCTCGCGCGGCCCGGTTCCCCGGCTCAACGTCATCCGTCCCGATTACCCCGAGCCGGAGCAGCTGGGGCCCGATTCGACCCAGCTGCTGGCCGTGTCGCGTACCGGCGAGCTCGCGGTCCTGACCCACGCGCGCTACGTCAACCATCGGGAGTTCACAGGGACGCTGGCCCGAATGCCCCTGGGTGGCGGGACGCCCCGGGAGGTCAGCGAGAACGTCCAAGAGGCGGACTGGTCGCCCGATGGCTCCCAGCTGGCCATCACGCGGGCGACCGAAGGCCGAGTCAGGCTCGAGTACCCGGTCGGCAAGGTGATCTACCAGAGTGACCCCGGCGGCGATCTCTCGGACCTGCGGATTGCGCCGGGGGGAGATCGGGTGGCCTTCTTCAAGCACCCCGAAAAGGGAGATGACCGGGGAGTGGTCATGGTGGTGGACCAGACCGGGAAGGTTCTCACCACGGTCACCGACGACTTCTGGGGCCTGGAGGGCCTGGCCTGGCAAGCCGACGGCCGGATGCTGTTCTTCTCCGGCAACACGAGCGGGGGCAAATACCAGGTTCACAGCACCGACTTGCACGGCAAGAGCCGTCTGGTACTTCCGAGTCCGGGTTCCCTCACGATCCAGGACATGGCCGCGGATGGGCGCTGGCTGGTGACGCGAGACGATCAGCCGCGCCGGCTCACCGGCCACTCCCCCGGCTGGAATGGCGAGCGCGACTTCTCCTGGCTGGACGGCTCGATCCTGCCGATTCTGTCCGGTGACGGCACGCTGATGGTGTTTACCGACGTGTCGGTCTTCGCCGGAGGGCATTATGCCCTGATGCTCCGGAAGACCGACGGGTCCCCGGCCATTCGATTGGGAGCGGGTTCGGCCCGCGCCATTTCCCGGGATCATCGGTGGGTCATCGGGCAGGTGCCGACCACGCCGGCGCAATGGGTGGTGTACCCGATCGGGCCCGGTGAGACGCGGTCGCTGCACTGGCCCGAGCTCGCCTCCGTCACCTCGGTGGATTTTTTTCCGGACGGCCGCTCCCTCCTGGTATGCGGAACGCCTCCCGGGAAGAGCAGCCGCTGCTTCAGGAGTCCGCCGGACGGGTCCGTGCTGGAGCCGGTCACTCCGGACAGCGCCGGTACCGCATTGCTTCGGCCCGATGGCGGCGCCGTCCTGGTCCGGCGGGACAGTCTCCAGTGGATCTATCCCATCGGTGGCGGTGCACCGAAACAGATTTCCGGGATCGGGGCCGACAGCGTGCTGCGCTGGAGTCCGGACGGCGCCGCGCTGTGGGTGCAGACGGCCACCGAGTCGGGCCCGCGCATCGACCGGGTGGACGTTGCCACCGGCCGGCGCACCCCGCTCCTCTTGGTCGCGCCGGCCATCAGCGCCGCGCTCTTCAATTTCAATCGCATCACCCTCGCCGATGACGGCAAGACATACATTTACGAGACCCGCAATCGGTTCTCGCTGCTGTTCACGGTCGAGGGAGTCCGGTGACTTCCTCTCCGGAGCGTCTCATCGCCGCGCTGGCCGACCGGTACCGGATCGAGCGCGAGCTGGGCCAGGGCGGCATGGCCACGGTGTATCTCGCGCAGGACCTGAAGCACGACCGCAAGGTCGCGCTCAAGGTCCTCAAGCCCGAGCTTGCGGCCGTGTTAGGGGCCGAGCGGTTCGTGGCGGAAATCAGGACCACCGCGCAGCTCCAGCACCCGCACATCCTCCCGCTGCACGACTCGGGGCAGGCGGATGGTTTCCTCTACTACGTGATGCCCTACGTCGAAGG
>DASYPZ010000162.1:0-6408 GCA_036006105.1 Gemmatimonadales bacterium
AGGTAGGCGGCCGTGGCAGCGGGGGGCGCCGAGTACTCGATCGCGCTGGCATAGTCGATCAGCGCGGTCACCCGCCAGGTGCGTCCCGGAGCCACGTAGGGCTGGGTGGCGAGCCCGGTGCGGGAGATCACCATCGGGTTCATCGACGCATAGGGAGGCAGTCCCTGCGCGGCCAGCGAGGCCCCGAGCCCGGTCATACTCCCGAGCCCGATCAGCGCGGCGGCGAGTTTCACGGAGCTACTTCTGGTATTTCCAGTTTCTGGTCTTGCCTTCGGAGATCCACTCCACCGCAGTGTCGAGACGCCGGGAACGGGTTGCCTCGGTTTTCGCTTCGAGAAGCCACTCCACATAGTCCCGCCTTGCGCTGGGGCTGAATCCATCGAATGCCTTCCGGGCGGCCCGATTGGCCTTGAGGGCCCGGGCAAGATCCGGGGGCGTGGCGAGCGGCTGCTTCGCCGGACCCTTGGTCCGCTGTACCTTGATTCCGGCATCGTTGAGCGCCATCGCCTTCTTGATCTGACCGGCCAACACCTTCTTCGTGGGCAAGTCGGCCACGCGCGTGATCCGGCCCATCTGCCCCATCGCCTCGCCACTCCCGGCCGCCGCCTCTCCCACGACCAGCGACCCTTTCCAGAAGCCGAACGCGCAATGGGCCTTGAAGGCGGCCATGCTGCACATCATCTCCCCCCGGTAATCGAAATGGGGGAAGCTCCATTTCAGGGTCTCCTCCACGTCCGGACACACGGCGTGTACCACGTCCCGGATGTGCCGCAGAATCGGCTGGGCGAACTCTGCCGACCTGGCGATGTACGCGTCGATCCGCGGATCTCGCTTTCCCATGGGTCCCTCGGCAGGACGGCTGGCAGACGGCGGAAGGCTGTCCGAATCTGCGGCCATGCGGTCCGCCGGGCAAGAAACCGCTGGAGCTTGACGATTATAATGGTAAGTTATATCTTACGGTTAGTGATTACTTACGGAGATGTCCAGCTCGAGGCCCTGGGAGACGCCACCCGGCGGAGCATTCTGACCCATCTCCGCCGGGGACCACTTCCGGTGGGGCGGCTCGCGGCGGAGTTCCCCATCAGCCGGCCGGCCATCTCCCAGCACCTCCGGATCCTCAAAGAGGCACGCCTGGTCACCGACCGGGCGGACGGTAACCGGCGTCTCTACGAGCTGAATCCCGAAGGGCTCGAGGCGCTGCGCGAGTACTTCGAACAGTTCTGGACCGATGCCCTGGCCGCATTCAAGAAGAAGGTGGAGACGCCGAGACTCAAAAGGAGATCAGAGCATGGTGACCGATGAAGTGATCGTCCCCCCCGTCGTGAAGAGCGTCACGGTCCAGGCCGGCCAGGCACGGGCCTTCGAAGTCTTCACCGACGATTTCGATGGATGGTGGCCGCGGGGACATCATATCGGGAAGGCGCCGCTCAAGCGCGCGATCATCGAATCCCGGGCCGGGGGTCGCTGCTACAGCGAGCAGACCGATGGAACCGAGTGTGACTGGGGGACCGTCCTGGTATGGGAGCCGCCCAGCCGGTTCGTCATGGCCTGGCAGATCCGGCCCGACTGGCAGTACGAGCCCGACCTCGCCAAGTCGAGTGAGGTCGAGGTCCGGTTCACGCCCCTGCCAGACGGCTCAACCCGGGTGGACCTGGAGCATCGGAACTTCCAGCGTCATGGGGCGGGAGGCGCCGCGATGCGCCAGGCGGTGGAATCGCCCAACGGATGGAACGACCTCCTCAAGCTGTTTGCGGCCCATGCGTCGGTCGTCGCGCCGGAGCAAACTTCGTGAGAGCCTGGGAGGTTCTGGTGAAGATTCGTAACGCGGTCTGACTTTCTCGGACCAGAGGTGGTGCCGAGAGTGCCGCTCCGTCAGCCGGCGCGCCGCGGAGCGGGATCGGGGTCTCCCAGTTCAGGACGGCTTCGGGAGCCGCGGGGGGTATCGGCCAGCCCCGGCAGGGTTTGGAAATCCACCGTACGCGGTGCGCTTCGGAGCAACGCAGCGAGTGGCGCTGGAGGCGCGACCAGGGACCGTGCCTTGCGGTCGAGCCAGCCGCCGGTGGTGAGGACCCGGGCCGCCGATGCCCCATCGGCGTGAAAGAATTCATTGAGGAACACGAACCGGGCAGCGTCGTCGCTCAAACCTCGAAGCGCAAACCGCACCGAGATCGGGTCCAGCAGGTGGAATTCTCGGCGGTACTCGATCTGTTCGGTTTGGACCACCGGCCCGATGCCGAGCCGGGCGAATTCACCGGCCGGAAAGCCGCGATCGGCAAAGAAGTGCATGACCACGTCCGCCACCCGGTCGAGGTAGGCGGTGTTGCGCATGTGGCCGTTCGCGTCCAGATCGCTCCAGGACACGTGCATCCGCTTCGAATACGGTGGGTCCGCTCTTTTCCAGACCGTCCCCCGCGAGACGGACCCGGCGGAGTTCCGTTGGGCTTTCATGACGCGCTGCAGCCGGTCCGACGGGGCACCAGACCCTTGCCTCCGACGGGAACCGTCATGATCGGCTCCGACACCGACGCGATCAGCTCGCGGGTTTCGTCGATCAATTCCCGGACCTCCGGGCGGGCCAGCCAGGCCTCCTGATACGCCTTGCTGCGCCACGCCTCGACGATCCAGATCTCCTCGCTGTGCTCCTCGGACCGGCTGACCAGATACAGGTAACAGCCGTGGGCCCGCTGGGCGAGGTGCGCGGCGGCCAGGAGGCACTCGATCAGCTCATCGCGCTCCCCCGGTCGCGGAATCACCTTTCCGATCACTCCGGATCGACACAATACCCAATCCCGGGGCGAGGGTTCGACCGGCTCGGAAAGCTCGTCGGAATGGGACCAGCGTATCATGGCGTCCTGCCGGCTCAGTTGAGGAGTCCGTGCTCGACCACGTACCGAACCAGATCGGCTTTCGACTTCAACCCCATTTTCTCGAGCAGCCGGGTCCGGTAGGTGCTCACCGTCTTGGCGCTGAGGTGCAGCTGTTCGGCCACGTCCTTCACGGTCATGCCGCTGCCGAGCGCGCGGAGCACCTCGAACTCCCGGTCGCTGAGCCGCTCGTGCAGGGTCCGGGGCCGGCCGGGATCGACCAGCCCGGCGAGCTTCTCCGCCAGGCTCTCGCTCACGTACTTGCCGCCCCGCGCCACCCGCCGGATCGCCTCCACCAGCTGCTCCGGGGAATGATCCTTGGTGAGGTAACCCGATGCTCCGGCCCGGAGCGCCCGCATGGCCCACTGGTCTTCCGGGTGGACGCTCAGGACCAGCACCTTGACCGTCGCGTGCTTCTCGCGGAGGTCCCGGAGAGTTTCGACGAACGTCGATCCCGGCATGCTGACGTCGAGCAGCACGACATCCACCGGCGCGGCGGCCAGGAGCCGGAACAGCTCGAGCGCGGTGGAGGCCTCTCCGGTGACCGAGATCCCGGCGCCGTCGCTGGCGATGCGTCGAAGGCCTTCCCGGACGATCGGATGATCGTCGGCAATGGCGAGGCGGATCATTCGGCCACCTTTCGGACCAGGGGAACCCGCAGCGTGACCGTGGTGCCACCGCCGGGCTGGCCGACGATGGTGAGCTCGCCCCCGCACGCAACGGCGCGCTCCTTCATGCCGACCAGGCCCAGCGACGCCGTGCCCTCGAGCCGGCCTGACGGCATGCCCACTCCGTCGTCGGCCACTTCGAGGGTCAGCAGATCCTGGGTATGGCCGAGCTTGATGGTCACCCGTGAGGCTCCGGCGTGACGGGCTACGTTGGTGAGAGACTCCTGGAGGATTCGGAATGCGGAGCTGCCGAGGTCGTCCGGAATGGGAATGCTCTCCGCACAAATGTCCATGGCGACCTCGAGTCCGGTGCGGCCGCTGAATTCCTGGCCCAGCCACTCGATGGCCGCCGCCAGGCCCAGCTGATCGAGCACGCTGGGCCGGAGCTCGGTCGCGATGCGCCGCACCGCGCTCAGGGTGCCGTCGATCCGCTGGATGACCGAGACGCACTGCGACAGGACCTCGTGATCCCGGGGCAGCCGCTGCTTCATCCAGGCGATATCCAGCTTGAGCCCGGTCAGCGCCTGGCCGAGCTCATCGTGAATCTCCCGGGCGATCGCGGTGCGCTCGTCTTCCCGGACCCGCTGCAGCCGGGCCGCGAGCGCCCGCAGCTGCTGGCGCGATTCCCTCAGCTGCTCGTAGGCGCGGTACTGGGCGGTGACGTCGCGCTGGATCCCGAAGTGCCCGGCGATCCGGCCCTGGCCGTCGTAGATGACCATGTAATCGCCCTCGATCCGCATCGGTTTGCCATCGAGGCGCCGCTCGTCGGTTTCGGTATGCATCCGGCCCAGGTCGAAGAATTCCCGCCAGCGCTGCTTGGCCATCCGCACGTCGTGCGCGAAGAACTGGGCCGGCGTCATGCCCAGCAGCTCCTCCGGGGCGGAGGCGTTGAACTGGACCAGAATGGCGGAGTTCACCTTGGTCATGCGCTGGTGGTCGAACACGTAGTCGAGCACGGCGTCCTTGTCGACGTGGTCGCCCCACTCGACCGGCTGGTCCAGCATCATGAAGAAGAAGCCATCCAAAGACTGGGAAAAGAACAGCTCGAGCAGTCGTTCATTCTCGAGGCCGGCCGGCAGCGTCATCGTCACGGGGCCCTCCCTTGAGAATGAAAGGTACGACCCGACTGCCGCCGTGCCAAAGAGGGCCGAGGCTGGGCCTCGACCCTCCCGGGCATCGGATCAGAAGGCCTTCTTCGGCTCGCCGTAAATCACATTGTCGAACACGACGAGATCCGCGGTACCGCCGGCGCTGACATCAGCGACGCCCGCCCCGAGCGCCCCGGTCCCGAGGGTGATGCGAACCCGGGCGATGATCGCGTCGGCGAAGGTGACCGCCAGGAAGGACAACCCGCCGGCGTCGGAGCGCACCGGCGCGGCGTAGATACCCAGGCTGGAGCCGTCCTGGGCGAAGAGCTGGATGGTGGTCTTGTCGGCCACGTCGACATCGCTGAACACGATGCCGAACGCACGGGTCACCGCGGGGGTCGGCTGGCCGGCCACCTCGAACAGCTGGTCGACCTGATTGCTGCCCACCGGCGCGAAGATCTTGTTGGCGCTGAAGAAGGAGAACTGCGCGGCGTAGGTCGGGTTCACCTCGCTGAACAGGGTGGAGTCGTTCCGGAACCCGGTGCCGTTGGTGGTGAACACCGCGCCGGCCTTGACGTTGGTGTTGAAGAAGTCGGCGGGGAAATCGTTCTTGTTGTTGAACGGGTTGGCGCCCGCGCCGTCCCAGTTGATTTCCCGGCGTCCGGTCGCCTGTTCGCCGGCGGTGCCCCCGTTCGCGGCCCCGAGCGAGGTCCGGAACTCGTCGACCTTCGCCTGGATGTTGCCCGTGGCGGTGACGACCGCGGTCGGCTGCGGCACCACGACCGGCGCCGTGGTGTTGTTGTCGCTGCAGGCCGCGAAGACCAACATGCCCGCCAGTACCAGCCCTGTGTTCCGATTCACTGACCTTCCTCCTTTGGAGTTAGAGGCGCCGGAACGGCGCCCCTGCGCCTCCGCACGCACCCTGCGTGAGCCGGAGCCGCCGATTGGCGCCATCTCCGGATGGCGCGAACAGTACGGTGCCGAGCGCGGCGAGGGGATCGGTGAAACAGGGGAGAACCGGTGAGACAAGGGAGAACCCGCGTGTCGGACGGAGGATGACACGACGCAACGAGGGCGGCCTTTCGACCGCCCTCGTTCACAACCGGGATGCCACCCGAGGCGTTACTGCTCCTGCTCCCGGCTCTTCTCCAGCTGGCCCGTCACCGTGGTCCGGGCCTTGTTGCGCATGATTTCCAGCTTGAACGTGTCGCCCGGCTCATAGCTCCGGAGGATCCGGAGGAACCCGTTGGGTCCGGTCGCCTTGCGACCATCGACGCCCAGAATCACATCGCCGCCCCGGAGGCCGAGGGTCGACTCCTTGGGCACGCTGATGACCAGGACGCCCTCGGTGGTGCCGAAGTACGCGCCCAGGTCGGCGTTGAGCGGCGCCAGCTCGAGGTCGGCCAGGGGGCCGCCGATCATGAAGGAATACGCCATGGCGCCGCCGGGTCCGCGCTCGGTCGTGAAGGTTCCGCCGCCGAACGGCTGGCGCGGCAGCATCAGCCCACCCGGGATATTGAAGTTGAACTCGCCGTCATTGTCGAAGCCGTTACCGGCGAAGACCGGCTCGTTGCCGGTGACCACGGAGACCGTCTTCCGGGCCCCTCCGCGGAGGTACTCGATGGAGACGGTCTGGTTGGCCTTGAGCTGGGCGGCATACTCGACCAGCCGGACTCCGGGGAGCGATTCATCCTCGCCGGCTCCGGTATTGTCGCCGGCGGTCAGCGACTTGCCATCGAACCGGGTGATGATGTCTCCGCTCTTGATGCCGGCCTTGGCGGCCGGGCC
>DASYPZ010000163.1:0-6530 GCA_036006105.1 Gemmatimonadales bacterium
GAGAGCTCGGGGTGCAGCACCTTGATGGCGACTTCCCGGTCGTGCTTGATGTCCGTGGCCAGGAAGACCGTGGCCATACCGCCTTGACCCAGCTCGCGCTCGAGACTGTAGCGGTCTGCCAAAGCGGGTCTTAGTCGTTCAATGATATCCGGCACGGGTGCAATATCACCGCTCTAGGGGAAATGAACCAGCGCACCACCGCGAGGAAACCTTGGCGGTCCTTCACCTGTAGCTACCAGCGACCTATGGCAGCCGCCGTCCGGTGGCGACCAGCTCGTCGTGGTCGTCCCGGACCTCGAAGGAATCGGGGCGGTCCCTGGGGCCCTTGAACTCATAGACCTCATCGCGGATCACCTCGTAGATCTCGCCCTTCTCGAACAGCCCGGGAATCAGGCTGCCATCGGCGATCCGGATCAGCACGAACTTGCCCATGTAGGGGTCTTCGGGAATGTACCTCGCGTAGAGCGATCCCTTCTCATACGTCAGCATCATCGTGATGGTGTCAACCTTTTCTCCCAGCTTGCCGGTCCAGGCAAAGGACCAGCGGCCCACCAGCGGCGCCGCCTGATCCGGGGTCATCGTGATGCGGTAGGAAGGCTCCACCTTCACGTCGAGGGATACCATCGATGTGGCCCACTGGAAGACGACCGTCGCGCCGTTGGTCCGGTTGCCGGGAAAGGACCAGGTGAGCACATCGGTCGTGGGGGCCGTCACCGCCGTGACGGGAAAGCGGATCTGGGAGCCGCTCGAATCGGGCGGATCCATGTGGAAGATCTGGGAGTTGGGGTCGAGTACCATGGTCCACGCCCCCGACTGCCGCACCACGAACCAGACCGAGTACTTGCCCTTGGGCACCGAGTGGCCGTCGAGCGTGATCGGCTTGCTGGTTTCGAGCGTGGTGGCCCAGTTGGCGCCCGGGGTCCAGACCTCGCCCCAGGTCACCACCTTGCCGAAGATCGGCGACCGGCCGCGGAGCCGGGGACGGGCGTAGTCGATGGTGATGACGGTGCCGTCGATGGTCTGGGAGAGGGTGGAGCGCTCGCTGGCCCGGATCTGGGCGGCGGCCGGTGCGAGCGGGGCGGACACGGCCAGCAACGCAGCCTGGGCCCACAGGAGGGAGCGTTTCATCACTGGACTCCAACGGAGGTGGGGTGTCAGGAGCCGATCTCGGAGGAGACTCGTCAGGGGAACCGCTTTCCGGTGGCCATGACTTCGAGCATGGCCCTCCACGTGGCGTTCATAACGCGGGACTCACCCGTAGCGGGCATCGATGGCGGTGCGGATTTCGTCCAGGGTTTTCCCGTCCTTGTGCAGCCGGGCGATGAGGCGTCCCTGGCCCTGGCAAATGGGACAACTGCGGGCCATGGCGTCGGTGCCCTCGTAACAGCTCAGGAGCGAATAGAAATCCGGGTTGTCGGCGCAGCCGCAATGACAGCGGATGCCGTCGACGATTTCGGGGATCTCCCGCACCGCGTCGAACACGGCCTGGGCGCCCGGCACATCGGCCAGCTGCTCATGGGTCGGCAGCTTCGCGGCGGTGATCCCGGATCTCGGGGTCGGGTGGCCTGGCTGACGGGAGCGCCGGGCCATGCGGGCCCAGGCCGGGCGGGCGCCCGCCACGAGGGCCAGCGTTGCAGCGGTGGAACGAATCAGAAACGACCGGCGCGACGGCATGCTCAAAGCTACTTCCTCCCGGCCGCGGGGGGCTAGATCCGTGCCTTGGACCGATTCACCAACAGCGGTGACAGATCCCAAGCTGGAATCCTGTGAAATCTGTGGGTGACGAGTCCGGGCAAAGTGATCCCGGTTGACGTAACTTCCGGAGTTCTTTCGTGCGGCAATTCCCTACCCGAGGCCATCAATGCGCGTTCCCGCCGTCGCGGCCGGTGTCGTCCTGTCTCTCACCCTGTTCAGCACTCCCCTCGCGATGGCACAGACCGCGCCGCCGGCATCGTCGTTCCGGCCCGGCCGGAGCCCGAGCCAGCCGATCGATGCGGAATACACCCGGAAGATCAAGGAGTACACCACCGAGCCGTTCTTTCTCTCCCCGCTGGTGGATTACCTGCCGGCGTCGAAGACGGTGCCGACCCCGTCGGTCGTCCTGGGGGACATCGCGGGCGCCCCGAACAAGCTGCCCTACTCGAAAGAGGTGTACGAGTACATGCGGCTGCTGGCCAAGGCGAGCCCGCGGGTGAAGGTGATTTCCATCGGGACCACCGAAGAGGGACGGGAGATGATCGCCGTGGCCGTCGCGTCGGAGGCGCTCATGTCCAGGCTGGACGAGAACAAGGCACGACTGTCCAAGCTGGCGGACCCGCGCACCATCGGGATGAACGACGGGGAGGCGGCCCGGCTGGTCGGACTCAGCACCCCGGTCTACTACATCACCGGCACCATCCATTCGCCCGAGGCGGGCGCCCCCACCGCGCTGATGGAGCTGGCCTACCGGCTGGCGGTGGACGAGAGCCCCTACATCAAGCACATCCGGGACAACCTGATCACCCTGATCACCCCGATCGTCGAGGTGGACGGCAGAGACCGGCAGGTGGACCTGTTCAAGTGGCACATGGCCCACCCCAACGACACCTGGCCCAACCTGCTGTACTGGGGCCATTACGTGGCCCACGACAACAACCGGGACGCGATGGGCCTGACGCTCAAGCTGTCGCAGAACGTGCTCAACACCTATGTGGACTGGAAGGCGCAGGTCATCCACGACCTCCACGAATCGGTGCCGTACCTCTACGACAACACGATCGGCGACGGACCCTACAACGCGTGGCTCGATCCGCTGGTGGTCAACGAATGGCAGATGATCGGCTGGAACAACGTGCAGGAGATGACCCGGCTCGGCATGCCCGGGGTCTTCGCGTTCGGCAACTTCGATACCTGGAGCCCGGGCTACCTGATGTTCATGGCGGCGACCCACAACGGGATCAGCCGGCTGTACGAAACCTTCGGCAACGGCGGCAGCGCGGAGACGCTGGAGCGCACCCTGTCCCCCAACGAGACCTCGCGCACCTGGTACCGGCAGAATCCGCCGCTGCCCCGGGTCCGCTGGTCGCTCCGGAACAACAACAACTACGAGCAGACCGGATTGCTGGTCTCGCTCTCCTATATCGCGGACAACAAGCGGCTCATTCTCCAGAATTTCTACGAGAAGAGCAAACGGTCGATTCTCAAGGCGAGGACCGAGGGCCCGGCCGCCTACGTGCTGACCGGTGATACCCGGCGCCCGGGAACCCAGGCCGAGCTCCTCCGGGTGCTCCAGAAGCAGCACGTGGAAATCGCGCGGGCGACCGCGCCGTTCAGCGTGACGTTGCCCATCCGGGCGAAGCGAGCCGGTGCCGCCTCGGACAGCGCCGCGAAGGGAATCAGCCGCACCTTCCCCGCGGGGTCGTACATCGTACGGATGGACCAGCCCTACTCCCGCATCGCCGATGCGCTGCTCGACTATCAGTACTGGAGCCCGAACGATCCCCAGAAGACTCCCTACGACGATACCGGCTGGACCTTTCCCGAAGGCTTCGGCGTCGAGGCGGTGCGGGTGACCGACGCCAGGGTGCTCGACGTGCCGGTCGAGCGGGTGACCGGAGACGTCCGCGCACCGGGCGGTGTCAGCGGCGCCGGCGCGGTGGTGGCCATCAATCACAACGGCGACAACGCCCTGGCCACGCTGCGCTATCGGCTCAAGAGCGCGGACATGGTGGCGGCGGAGGAGCCGTTCGAGGCGGGGGGACGGAAGTTCAACCGGGGAACCTTCCTGATCCGGAATGCTCCGTCCGATCTCGGCGCCATCACGAAGGAGCTCGGCCTTTCGGCGTACGGACTCGCGGCCATGCCCTCGGTGGCGACCCACCCGCTCCGCGCAGCGCGGGTGGCCATCATGCACACCTGGATCAACACCCAGACCGAAGGGTGGTGGCGCCAGGCGTTCGACTTCATGGGCATTCCCTTCGACTACATCAGCGTGCAGGACATCGCCGCGACCCCGAATCTGGCGTCCAAATGGGACGTCATTGTCTTTCCGCCGGCGGGAGGCAGCGCACAGCAGATCGTCCAGGGGCTTCCCATGTGGCGCAATCCGATGCCGTGGAAGAACACGCCGGAGACGCCCAACATCGGGACCTGGGCCCAGACCGACGACATCCGCCCGGGACTGGGCTGGGACGGACTCAAACACCTGGAGGAGTTCGTCTCGGGAGGCGGGGTGCTGGTCGGCGCCGCCAACACCGCCGACTTCGCGATCCAGTTCGGCCTTGCCACCGGGGTGCGGTCCAACGACGCGGGCCAGACCCGGGTGGTGGGCAGCCTGCTCCGCTCCCGGATCGTGGACGAAACCAGCCCGATTGCGTACGGGATCATCGACAGCCTGGCGGTGATGAGCGACGACGGGGGCAGCTTCTCGGTGGGAAGCACGCTGGGCGGCGGGTTCCGCCGCTTCGGCGAACAGGGGGGCCGGCCCACCGGGCGCGGCACCGTCAACGATCCCGACGTGGCGCAGGGCCGGCCGGCCCTGGATCCGCGGTTCGAGCTTCCGCCCACGACGCCGGTGGAGAGCTGGCAGCTGGCCCCGATCCAGGACGACCAGATGCGTAACCCGCTGGGGATCATTCCTCCCGATCAACGCCCCCGGGTGGTGCTCCGGTTCACCAACCAGCGCGACCTGCTGGTGTCGGGCCTGCTGGGCGGTGGCAGCGAGCTGGCCGATCGGCCCATCGTGGTGGATTCGCCGCGCGGCAAGGGACACGTCGTGCTGTTCGCGATCAATCCGGTCTATCGGGGCACCACGGTGGGCAGCTACTTCCTGGTGCTCAACACCATTCTCAATTTCGACAATTTGAATGCGGGCCGGAAGAACGAAGCGCGGTAAAGCGCAAAGAGGCTAGGACGCTAAGAGGCTAGGACGCTAAGAGGCTAGGACGCTAGGACGCTAGGACGCTAGGACGCTAGGACGCTAAGAGGCTAAGACGCTCACTCGAGGATCGTGATGAGACGCACGGACGCAAGCACGCAAGGACGCGACGCCAAGACGCTACGACGCTGTGACGCCAGGAGACTCCTTGTCCTGGCGGCAATCCTCGTCACCAGCGTCACTCCATCGCTCGCGGCCCAGATCACCAGGGCCGAATATCAGGCCCGGCGCGATTCCCTCGCGGCGCGGATCGGCAACGGCGTGGTCGTGGCCTTTGGGGGCCGCACTCCGGTTTCCGACTTCGGGCCATTCTATCAGGCGCCGGCCTTCCGCTACCTCACCGGCTATCAGTTCGCCGACGCGGCGATGGTGATGGTGGTGCGCGGCGGCAAGGGCACCAGCACCCTATTCGTCAACAAGAGCACGCCGCGGCGGGCGCTCTACTACGGCGAGGAGCCGGACTCCGCGGCGCTGGTACGGGATCTCGGCCTCGGGTCGCGTGCGGTGGGCGATCTGACCGCGGTGGCCGACTCGCTGGCCGCGGCGGGTCTCCCGGTCTTCGGGCTCCGGGACTTCGAGGACGCTGATTTCGCCCCGCTGGACTCGCTCACCCGGGGCGGGCAGTTCCTCCGCGGCCTGGCGGCCCGGCATCCCGGGCTGGCCGTGAGCGATGCGCACCCGATCGTGGATCAGCTGCGGGCCAACAAGAGCGAGGCCGAGCTGGCGCTGCTCCGCAAGGCGGCCGAGATCAGCGCCGAGGGTCATGCCGAGCTGATGCGCCGGATCGAGCCCGGCATGCACGAGTACGATCTCCAGGCCATCGTGGAGTACGCCTTCCGGCGCGGCGGCGCCGAGCGCCCGGCCTACGGCTCCATCGTCGGCGCGGGGCCCAACGGGACCCAGCTCCACTACATGAAGGACCGGCGCGAGATCAAGGCCGGCGAAGTCGTGGTGATCGACGCGGCAGGAGAGTATGACGGCTACGCCGCCGACGTCACCCGCACCATTCCGGTGAGCGGCACCTACAGCCGGGAGCAGCGGGCGCTCTACCAGGTGGTGCGGGACGGTCAGGCGGCGGCGGAACGGAATTCCAAGCCGGGTCTCTCGATCCAGGCGGCCCAGGATTCATCGCTCGACGTGCGCGCCAAAGGCTTGGCCGCGCTGGGACTCATCGAATCGGCGACCGCCACCTTCGACCCGCCCTGGCCGGTGGATTGCGCCAAGAACCCCCGCGGCTGCCAGCAGGTCTCGCTCTTCGCGATTCACGGCATCAGTCACGGGCTCGGGCTCGCGGTGCACGACCCGCTGCAGGCCTACTACGGGGACAAGACCTTCAAGAAGGGCGATGCCTTCACCATCGAGCCCGGAGTGTACGTCACCACCAAGCTGCTCGACATCCTGCCCGACACGCCCAGGAATCGCGCCTTCAAGGCCAAGGTGCAGGCCGCGGTCCTCAAGTACCAGGACACCGGAGTCCGGATCGAGGACGATTACATCATCACCGACCAGGGACTGGAGTGGATTACCCATGCCCCGCGGGAGATCGATGAAATCGAGGCGCTCTACAAGCAGCGCAAGCGGCCGATTCCGTGAGAGGCAAGGACGCTAGGACGCA
>DASYPZ010000164.1:0-14033 GCA_036006105.1 Gemmatimonadales bacterium
GATCGTGATCGCCATCGACGTCTCCAGCAGCATGCTCGCCGAGGATTTCGCCCCGTCCAACCGGCTCGAGGTCGCCAAACGCCAGGCGATCAACTTCATCCACGGCCGCGACGCCGACCGCATCGGGCTGGTGGCCTTTGCCGGCGAAGCCCTCACCCAGATTCCGGTGACGCTCGACTACGCGGTGCTGGAACAGGCGATCGGCGCGCTTCGGGTGGGCACCCTCGAGGACGGCACCGCGATCGGCAGCGGGCTCGCCACCGCGGTCAATCGGCTGCGGCGGGTGCCGGCGCGGTCCAAGGTGGTGCTGCTGCTGACCGATGGCGTCAACAATCGCGGCGCGATCGATCCGCGCACCGCCGCCGATGCCGCCGCCGCCTTCGGGGTGAAGGTGTACACGGTGGGCGTCGGCACCCAGGGCGAAGCGCGCATTCCTACCGGGCGCGGGCTCTCCGGCTTTCGCTACGAGATGCTGCCGGTGGAAATCGACGAGGATCTGCTCCGGGAAATCGCGTCGAAGACCGGGGGACGCTACTTCCGCGCCACCGACAGCGAATCGTTGAGCCGCATCTTCCAGCAGATCGATCAGCTCGAGCGCACCAAGGTCGAGGCCCGGCAGTACCGCGCGGCGGACGAAACGCCCGCGCCGTTCCTGCTCGCCGGGCTCGGCGCGATGACCGTCGGGCTGCTGCTCGGCTCCACCATCCTGGTCCGTTCCCCGTGAGCATCGACTCGATCCTGCTGCTGGCGCTCGCGCCGGTCATCGCGCTGGTCGCCGCGCTGCTCGCCTGGCGCGCCCGCCGGGCCCGGCTCCGCGCCGCGGAGCTGTGGGCGCCGGAGCAGCAGGTGGCTCGCGGAGGCCGCGGCGGTCCCTGGCTGGTCGGGGCCGCCTGCCTGATCGCCGGGGTGGGCGCGGCCGGTCCGCGCTGGGGCAGCACCGAAACCGAGATGGAGGGGCGCGCGCTCAATCTCGCGATCGGCATCGACATCAGCCGCTCGATGCTCGCCGAGGACGTGGCGCCCAGCCGGCTGCAGCGCGCGATCCGGGAATCCAGCCGGCTGGTGCAGGACGCCCGCGGCGATCGTCTCGCGCTGATCGCCTTCGCGGGGCGGAGTTACATCCTCACGCCCCTCACTCTCGATGACGGCGCGGTCTCGCTGCAGCTGGACGCGCTCGATCCCGACATCGCGAGCGAGGGCGGGACCGACCTGGCGTCCGTGCTGGTGCAGGGCAGGGGACTGCTTACCGCCGCCGCCGAGGGGGGCGCGCGGGCGCTGGTCATCTTCACCGATGGCGAGACCCAGGATTCGGTGGATGCCGCCATCGCCGCGGCGCGCACGCTGCGCTCCGCCGGGATCACCCTGGTGCTGGTCGGCGAGGGCGATACCACCTGGGCCCGGATTCCGCTGCGCGATGAGCGCGGCGCGCTCAAGGGATACAAGACCGACGCCGACGGCCGCGTGGTGCAGACCTCGCGCCGGGACGACATCCTTCGCGCCGTCGCGGACGCCGCCTCCGGGATCCTGGTCCCGGGTGACGCCGCCGACCAGGCCGGCGCGGTGCGGGGCGTGCTGGCCGGTCTTGAGCGCCGGGCCACCCGGGAGCGCCGCCGGGAAGACCTGACGCCCCGAGGCTGGCTCTTTGCCCTCGCGGCCATCGGGCTGCTCGGCCTTCAGGCGTGGTTTCGCAAAGGGCCCGCACTGGCGGTGCTGTTGCTCATGGTGTGGTCCGGTACATCCGCGGCGCAGCGTCCCTCGACCGGAGACCGCCTGCTCCGTCGCGGGGATACCACCGGCGCCATCGTGGCCTATACCAAGGAAGCGGTGGGTCGCCTCGGCAAGGACACGGCGCTGTTCAATGCCGGGAGCGCGGCGCTGGCCCAGCGGCAATTCGGCGCCGCGCGCCAGCTGCTGACCCAGGCCACCAAGTCGCTCGACCCCGAGCTGCGGTTCCGCGCCCTCTACAACCTGGGCCTGACCGACATGCTGGAGGCGCGCACCGACACCGCGCATCGCGCCGAGCTGGAACAGAGCGCAGCGAATCAGTTCCGGGAAGCGCTCATGCTGACGCCGCGCTCCCAGGAAGCCAAGTGGAACCTCGAGCTGGCGCAACAACCCAAGCCTCCGCCCAGCGGCGGCGGAGGCGCGACCCCGCCGCCCAAGCCGCAACCGAATGCTCCGCCGACCCCGAGTCCCCGGGGCAACGGTGTCCTCTCGCAGGCGGAGGCGGAGCAGATCCTGAATTCGGTGGAACGGAACGAGCGTGATGTGCGCGCCGATCAGGCGCGGCGTCGCCGGGTGGCCCAGAGCTCCTCGGGCAAGGACTGGTGATGCTGCCGCTGCTGGCCCTGCTCGCGTTCCAGACCCCCGCGCTCGAGGTCACCGCGACGGTGGACCGCGATCGCGTCGCGGTGGGCGAGACCGTGCTCCTCACCATCAAGGCCATCGGGCATTCCACCGCCGCGTTCCGGGTCGATGTCCAGCCCATCGACGGATTCGCGCTGGTAGAGCAGCGCGAGCGTACCGACGTCGGGATCGCGAAGGAGATCACCCGGGACTACACCCTGGAGCTCGAGCTGCGTGCCGAGCTGGTCGGCACCTGGGAGCTCGGCCCGATCAAAGTGGAGCAGGGTGAAGCCTCGGCCTCCACGCCGGTGCTGTCGGTGAGCGTCGTCAACGCCTCGGCCGGGGCGTCGCCCGGGCTCGAGTCCGATATGCTCGCGCTGATCCCCCGAGTGCCGGCACCCCGGCCTTTCAATCCGTCGGTGTTCGTGGTGACCTCGAGCGATCAGGTCTTCGCCGGGGAGCAGGTCAACGTGCTGACCGCCGCGTGGCTGCCGCGCGGTCTCCGGCTCCGGCTGCGCCAGCCGCCGTCCCTGACGCCGCCCGCGCTGCCGGGGGTGTTCTCCACCCCGCGCGCGGCGGTGCCGGGCGCGGTGGCCAGCCGGGTGGTGGATGGCGAGACCTACGACCTGTTTGTGGGCTTCCAGACCGTCTATCCGCTGAATCCCGGACCACTCTCGATTCCGAGCGCGCGGTTGAGCTGGGTGCAGCCCGGCAGCCGGATCGGCAGCGATGACCGGCGCCAGAGCGTCGAGAGCACGCCCACGACGCTGATGGTCAAGGATCTGCCCACGGCGGGGCGGTCCACAGGCTTCGACGGGCCGGTCGCGCGCGACATGACGGTCGACTACCGGCTGGGGCAAAGCTCGGCCCGCGCCGGAGCGGTGCTCCAGGTCGATGTGGTGGTGAGCGGCGCGGGCAATCTGCCGCTGTGGCCCGCACCCAAGGTGCCCTGGCCCGCCGACGCGCGGGTCTACCAGGAAGGCACCGAAGGCGCGGTTCGGATGGTGGGGCAGCGGCTGGGCGGCGGCAAACGATTCCGCTATTCCGTGGTGCCCGATTCGGCGGGCAGCCTGTCGCTCCCGGCACTCGAGTATCCCTATTTCGACCCCGGCAGCGGGACGTACAAGGTGGCGCGCACGCTCGGCATCCTGGTCCCGGTGCTAGAGCCGCTCCCGGTCGGCGAGCGTGGCTCGCCGGTGCCGATCGAATTTCCCGGCCCCATCCCCATCGCCAATCGCCTGACCGGGCTCGCGACGCCGGCGCTGGCCGGGCTGGTCGTGGCGCCATTGCTGGTGGCGGCGCTGGTAGGATGGCGGCGAGGACGTCCCCGCCGACGCCGGGCGCCGCCGGCCACCGGAGATCCGGCCGAGCGCCTGGAGACCCTGGTGTCGTCGCTGGCCCGCACCGCTGGAGGATCGGCTCCTCGCACCCTGGTCGCCGCGTTGCGGGAAGCGGGCGTCGAACGGGAGGAAGCGGAACGGCTCATCGCCCTGCACGCGAGCCTGGAAGCCGAGCGGTTCGGCGTTGCGGGAACCGGACGGCCGACTCCCGAGCTGCTCCGCGCCATCGAGCAGTTGTTGTCCCGGATTCCACCTCAGCTGCGGCGGCTGGCCGGCGTCGGGGCGATGCTCTTCCTGTTCCAGACGGCCGCCCTGTTCCGGCCCGCGCGCGCCGAGGCGCAGGACGGGGTCAAACTCTATCTCCGGGGCGAATATCCCGGGGCCGCGCACGCCTTCCGGGAATCGATCGGCGGGCGGGTTCCCGATGGTCTGTGGTACGACCTGGCCGCGTCGGAGTACATGGCGCGTCACGATCCCCAGGCGGTGGCAGCGCTGCTGGTCGCGCGGGCGCGGGCACCCAGGAATCGTCACATCGAATCGCTTTGGAACGCGCTGGCCCGGGAACACGAGCAGCTTCGCAGCGCCGGCCCCCGCTGGCCGGTGAGCGCCGAGGAATGCCTGGCCGCGGCGCTGCTGTTCCTCTGGCTGGGAGCGGGACTGGTGGTTCTGGCCGGAAGGAAACGTCCCCTCTGGATCGGGGCCTTTCTCCTGTCAGGAGCGTCGGCCATCGCCGGCGTCGCGCTGCGGATCGAGCGCGCCGAGCCCCGCGCCGTACTGGTGGGTGGCTCCAGTCTGCGAGTCTCACCGCACGGACTCGCGCCGGAGCGGGGCACCGTCCTCCCCTTCAGCGTGGTGCGGCTGGATCGGCGCCAGGGCGGATGGTGGCTGATCGAGACGTCCGACGGTGCAATCGGCTGGGTCCCGGCCGACATCCTGGCTCCGGTTCCCGCGTTAGATTGAGGCGATGGCTCCTACCGCCGCGCCCCGCATCGCCATACTCCCTGACGCCGTCGCGAACCAGATCGCGGCCGGCGAGGTGGTCGAGCGCCCCGCGTCGGTGGTCAAGGAGCTGGTGGAGAATTCCATCGACGCCGGCGCCAACCATGTGCGGGTCGAGCTGGAGCAGGGCGGCAAGACGCTGATCGCGGTGAGCGATGACGGCACCGGCATGAGCCGGGAGGATGCGGTCCTGGCGCTCGACCGTCACGCCACCAGCAAGATCACCAGCGCCGCGGACCTGGTCGGGGTCAGCACCTTCGGCTTCCGGGGCGAGGCGCTCCCCGCGATCGCCTCGGTCTCCCGCTTCAGTCTCATCACCTCGGACGGCGGCGACGCCACCGAGATCACCGTCACCGGCGGACGCCTCGACGCGGTAGCGCCGGCGGTCCGTCAGCGCGGCACCTCGATCACGGTGCGGGCGCTCTTCTTCAATACCCCGGCCCGCCGAAAATTCCTCCGCTCGGTGCCCAGCGAGACCCGCGCGGCGTCCGAGGCAGTGGCCACGCTGGCGCTGGCCCATGCCGCGGTCGGCTTCGAGCTCATCGTGGACGGCATCACCCGGCTCCACGTGCCGCCGGGGCAGAGCGAAGCCGAACGGCTCGCCGGCGTGTGGGGGCCGCACCTGTCGGGCACCCTGCTGCCGGTGTCGTATGCGTCGGGCCCGCTTCGGGTGAACGGGTTTACCCAGCGGCCCGGCGACGCCGCGCCGACCGGCCGACGGGCCCAGCTCTTCGTCAACGGCCGTCCCTTCCGCGATTCCTTTCTGGTGCGCGCCGGGGAAGCCGGCTATCGATCGGCCATCCATCCCGGCGACCGGCCCAGCCTGCTGCTTCGGCTCGAGGTGGATCCCGCCGATGTGGACGTCAACGTCCATCCCGCCAAGCTGGAGGTCCGGTTTCGCGATCGCATCGCGGTGGAGCGGGTGGTGGAAGAGGCGATTCGCCACGCGCTGGGCGGGCTCGACGCGGCCGCGCCGGTCGGCGAGTGGCGGCCGATGCCCTCAGGGATGCCGCAGCGCGAGGCGGGACTGCCGCCGTCGTTCTTCGAGCCGCTCGAGGACGGGACGACGGGTGAACGGGACGACGGGAGGGAAGCGCAGCCGGAACGCCCCGCCAGCGGCCGCTTCACCGCACCGGTCACCCAGCTCTTCAATACCTATATCGTGTTCGAGGGCCCCGACTCGATGGTGATGGTCGATCAGCACTCGGCCCACGAGCGGGTGCTGTTCGAGGAAGTGATGGCGCAGCTGAGCGGCGGCGGCGCCGCGAGCCAGCGCATGCTGCTGCCCGAGACGCTGGAGCTGACCGACGAGGAGCTGGACGCGCTGGAGCGGCACCGCGAGACCATCGAGGCGGTCGGCTATCAGGTGGAACCGTTCGGCGGACGCTCGGTCGTGCTGCACTCGGTGCCCGCGCCGCATCGCCGGTTCGACGCCATCGCCTGTTTTCGCGAGATGATGGCCGACCTGGCCCGGGGTCGCTTCGGCGGCTGGGCCAACCGGCTGGAGCGGTTCGCGGCGACCTACGCCTGTCGCGCCGCCGTCAAGGGCGGCACGCCGCTGGGAGAGGACGAGATGCGCGCGCTGCTGTTCCGGCTGTTCGAAACCCAGCTCGCGCCCCACGACGTCCATGGCCGGAGCACCATCGTGCAGCTTCCCCGTGAGGAGCTGGAGCGCCGGTTTGGCCGACGCTAGGCTTCCCGTCATCGTGGGGCCGACCGCCATCGGGAAGACCGCCGTGGCCATGGCGCTCGCCGCGCACCTGCCGATCGAGATCATCTCGGCCGATTCGCGCCAGGTGTATCGCCGCCTCGACGTCGGCACCGCCAAGCCGGGCGCGCGGGAGCGCCGCAAGGTGCCGCACCACGGGGTCGACGTCGCGGAGCCCGGCGAGCGGTTCAGCGCCGGTCGCTACGCGCGGGAAGCGGCGCGATGGATCGACGAAATCCGGAGCCGGAATCGCCTGCCGGTCATCGTGGGTGGTACCGGGCTCTACGTACGCGGACTGGTCGAAGGGTTGTTCGTCGAGCCGCCGCTCGATCCCGACAAGCGCCGCGAGCTGGAACACTGGGTCGGCGGACTTCGCCCCAGCGACCTGGTGCGCTGGGCGGCGCGGCTCGATCCCGGCTTCGCGGGAGGCGGGCGCCAGCGGGCCTCGCGCGCCATCGAGATCGCCCTCCTCACCGGCCACCCGCTCTCGGAGTGGCACCTGCGGGCGCGGGGGCAGGGAACCGTGGCCCCGTGGTACGTGCGACTCACCGCGCCGCGCCCGGTCCTGCATCAGCGGATCAAGGTGCGCGCCGAGGAGATGGTGCGCCGCGGGCTCATCGAGGAAGTGGCGGCGGTGCTGAGTGAAGGCCACCCTCCCGAGGCGCACGGGCTGGACGGCGTAGGAATTCGCGAGGCGGTGCAGTACCTGCACGGCCAGCGGACCCGGGAGAGCGTCGCCGAGGCGATTACGATCAGTACCCGTCAGTATGCCAAGCGGCAGGAGACCTGGTTCCGGCACCAGCTCCGCGGTCCGGTGCTGACGCTGGATGCGACGTGCGCTCCCGATGAGCTGGCCGCACAGATTGCCGAGGCGTGGAGACGACGGTAAGGCGGTAAGGCGGTAGACTCAACGCGCACGTACCGCCCTCCCGCCGTACCGCCCTCCCGCCCTAAAGGAGAACCAATGAAGATCGGAATCACCTGCTATCCCACCTACGGCGGCTCCGGCGCCCTGGCCACCGAGCTCGGGCTCGATCTGGCCCGGCGGGGTCACGAGGTGCACTTCATCACTTACGCGATGCCGTTCCGGCTGCGGGGCTACAACGAGCGGGTCTACTTCCACGAAGTAGACACCTCGGCCCGCTACCCGTTGTTCGAGCATTTCCCCTACACCCTGGCGCTGGCCTCCAAGCAGCACGAGGTGGCCCTGGCGGTCGGGCTCGACGTGCTCCACGTACACTACGCGATTCCCCACGCCACCACCGCCTGGCTCGCCCGGGAAATGCTGCCGGCCGGGCGCAAGGTGAAGGTGATCACCACCCTTCACGGCACCGATATCACGCTGGTGGGCCAGGAGGAGAGCTTCCACACCATCACCAAGTTCTCCATCGAGCAATCCAATGCGGTGACCGCCGTCTCGGCATTCCTCAAGGATGAGACCATCCGGACCTTCGGCTGCACCCAGTGCCGGATCGGCGTCATCCCCAACTTCGTGAACCTGGGTGAGTACCGGCCGCCCGAGAAGCGCGAGAAGGACGGTCTCTGCCCGCCGGACCACAAGCTGGTCACCCACGTCTCCAACTTCCGCGAGGTCAAGCGGGTCAAGGACGTGGTGCGGGTCTTTGCCCGGATCCGGAAGGCCATGCCCGCGACGTTGCTGATGATCGGCGACGGTCCCGAGCGGGATGACGCGGAGAAGGAGGCGCGCGAGCTCAAGGTGGCGGGCGACGTGCGCTTCCTCGGCCGGCTCGACTCGGTGGCCGAGCTGCTGCAGCAGTCCGACCTCTTCCTGCTTCCGACCCAGAGCGAATCGTTCGGTCTCGCCGCGCTCGAGGCGATGGCCTGCGGTGCGCCGGTGGTGGGCAGCCGCGCCGGCGGTCTGCCCGAAGTGGTCGAGGACGGCGTCAGCGGGATCCTGGAACCGCCCGGCTCGGTCGAGGCGATGGGTCGCCGCGCCGTCGAGCTGCTCCGCGATCCGGTCCGCCATGCCGCGATGTCCGCCGCCGCGGCGGAGCGGGGCCGGCTCTACGACGCCGATCGCATCGTGCCGATGTACGAGAACCTCTACCGGGAAGTGGCCGGATGATTCTGACCTGGTGGCAGGGACTCATCCTGGGGCTGGTGCAGGGCCTCACCGAGTTTCTTCCGGTCTCCAGCTCGGGCCACCTGGTGCTGGCGGAGCACATCGTCGGATACAAGCCGCCCGGGGTGTTTTTCGAAGTCGCGGTCCATGTCGCGACCCTGATCTCGGTGGTGGTGGTGTATCGCCGCCGGATCGTGCAGCTGATCACCGGTCTGCTCACCGGGCAGCTTGCCGCATGGCGCTATGCCGGCCTGCTGATCATCGCGTCCATTCCCGCGGCGGTGGCCGGCATCGCGCTCAAGAACTACTTCGAAGCATCCTTCCACTCCATGCCGGCGCTGGGATGGCAATTCCTGATCACCGCTCTGGTGCTGTGGAGCACCAAGTATGCGCTGCCCCGCGCCACCGGCCGGGAGGTCACGCTGCCCCAATCGATGCTGATCGGCATCGGGCAGGCCATCGCCATCGTTCCCGCGATCTCCCGGTCGGGTACCACGATCGCCGCCGCGCTGTGGAGCGGGCTCGATGCCGAGGTCGCGGCCGAGTTCTCCTTCATGCTCTCGATCATCGTCATCGCGGGCTCCGGGTTACTCGAGGCCCGGCACATTCCCCCGGGGGAGCAGGGATTGTCGCTGGGTCTGCTCTGCGCCTTCGTCGCCGCCGCGGCCTCCGGACTCTTTGCGATCCGGTTCCTGGTGAGTCTCCTCAAGCACAAGAAGTTCCATCTCTTCGCGCCCTATTGCGCCGCCCTGGGCGTGCTGTGCCTGATCTGGTTCGGACTGCTGGGCAAGTGACCGCGGCACCGCTCCACTGGCACGACAGCCTGGACTCGACCCAGGACGAGGCCCATCGTCTGGCGGCCGCCGGGGCCGCGCACGGCTCCGCGGTGGCGGCGCGGGTGCAGACGGTGGGTCGCGGCACCCGGGGCCGGCTCTGGGAATCGGGGCGGGGCGGCCTCTGGCTCTCGGTGATCTGCCGGCCGGCCATGGGTGTGGCGACGGAGGTGGTCGGTCTTCGGGTCGGGCTCGCCCTCGCCGAGCTGCTCGACCCCCAGCTCCCCGCGCCGCACCGCATCACCCTCAAGTGGCCCAATGACCTGATCCTCGGCCAGAAGAAAGTCGCCGGCGTCCTGGCCGAGGCCCGCTGGCATGGGGATCAGCTGGTGTGGATGGTGATCGGCGTCGGACTCAATGTGCGGAACACCTTTCCCGAGGCACTCGCCGCCACCGCGGTGCGGCTCGCCGACGTCGGCTTGAGCGCCACCGCCCAGGACCTCGCGTCGCCGGTTGCGCGGGCGGTGGCCGATGCCTCGCTGGGGTCGGCACCGCTCTCGCCCGGGGAAGTCGCGGCATTCGAATCGCGGGACTGGCTTCGCGGCCGCGCCGTTTCCCAGCCGGCGCCGGGCATCGCGGAAGGCATCACCGCCACGGGGCGGCTCCGGGTCCGGAGTCCCGCCGGCATCCTCTCCGAAGTCACCGCGCCGGTCCAGCTGACGAGGCAGGCGTGAGCGATCTCCGCGCGCCGGGGTACCGCCTGCTGGGCCGCGGCTTCGACTATCTCCTGCACCTGCGTCCCGCCGAGTGGCCCATCATGTTCGTGCACCTGTTCACCGGGAGCGCGCTCAGCCTCGGGCTGGCCGGGCTGGTGCTCGGCTACGGCGGCCTGGGGCTCCTATGGGGCGCGCTGGCGTTCGTGATCGGGCTCAATGGCGGCACCCTGGCGCTCAACTCCGCCTTCGATCGGGACGAGGGAGATGTGGCGTATCTCAAGCGTCCCCCGCCGCCGCCGCCGGGATTGGCGCTCTTCGGCCTGGCGCTGATGACGCTGGGTATGCTGGTGGCCCTCCGGCTGCCGAGACCCTTCGCGCTGGCCTACGCGCTCTGCGCTGGGCTCTCGGTGCTGTATTCGGTGCCTCCCGTGCGGCTCAAGGCGGTGCCCGGCGTCGACTGGCTGGTGAACATGGCCGGCTTCGGCTTCCTCACCCCGTACGCGGGCTGGGTCCTCACCGATCGCCATGTCACGACGGTAGGCCTGGGGGTCCTGCTGGGGTTCGGGCTGCTGTTCGGCTCCCTTTATCCGCTCACCCAGATCTATCAGCTCGAAGAGGACCTCCGCCGGGGAGATCGGACCTTCTCAGCGTCGCTTGGGCTCGATCGGAGTCTGCTCGTTGCCATACTGATGGCCGCCTTCGCCTTCCTGATATTCGGTATGACGGGGATTGGAAGCGGGTGGGGCCTCGGGCTCAACGGCCTCAGTCGCTGGGCCGCCATCGTCGTCGCCGCCGCGGCCTGGGCGGTGGTGCTGCTCCCCTGGTGGCGGGCCCGGAGCCGGCTCGAGCCCGCCGATCACCAGGCCGGAATGCACCGCGCCCTGGCGGCCTGGGCCATTACCGATATGGCGGTTCTCTTCGCCTGGGCCCGGTGAGATTTCCGGTCTTGGCCCGGCCCTGTTGGCCCGGCTACCTTTCGTCCGACCCGCACGCCCCGGAGTGGCCATGACGTCGGCGCTTTCGATGAATGCTTCCCGCGATCAGACCGATCTCCCCACCATACTTCGGGGCGGGGTGCGGCTCGGTCTGCTCTACTCGGTGCTGGTGGCCCTGTTCGCCATCCTGCAGGTGCGCCTGGAGGGCGTCGCGGAGCTGGTGGTCTGCGGCATCATCCTGGTGATCGGGATCGCGGCGCTGATCGTGCTGCCGGGGCAGTGGACCCGGGCCCGCACCATCGAGGGCATCGCCGGCGCCGCGGGCATCGGTCTCGCGTCGGTCTTCGTCTTCCTGATCGTGGACGTGGCGCTGTTCCAGCCGCTCCATCTCTATACCAACCGCTGGCTCGAGATCGGCGGCGGCAGCAACTGGTGGTACCACCCGGTCTGGTGGATGGTCTGCACCTACGTCACCTGGATGGGCGCGTGGATCCAGGCCCATCAGGCGGCCAAGACCGGCTCGGCCAGTCCGGTCTCGCTGGTGCTGGGAACGGTGATCCTCGGTGTGGTGGTGCTCGCGATCGCCAAGGTAGTCGGCGTGCCGAATGCCGGCTGGAACCTCGGCAGCTTTGCCGTCGCGGTCCTTCCCGCGCTGGCACTCTACACGCTGATCAGCTCGTTCGGCGTCAAACGCGGCTAGAGGGGGCAGTGGTACACACCCTGGTCCGCATTGTGGGATGGCTGCTCACGCCGCTGGTGGCGTGGGCAGCGTCGTTTGTAGGGGCCTGGTTCGGTGCCATGATTTCGGCCGGCGCCGAGAATCCGATGACCACCTTCTGGGTCATGGCCATCGGCGGCGCGATCACCGCGCTGGCGGGCGCCTGGGGCTGGCTGCGGTTCCTCCGGAAACATCCCAGGCTGCAGGAAACCCTGGCCGTGGCACCCGACGGGACTCCGCTCATCGCGCTGGAACACCAGGCACCGGACATCACCAAATGAAGCAGGCTGCTTCGATGCTCACCTGCCTGGTCGTGGTGCTGCTGGCGGGGTGTGGCGCCCATGGGGAGCCCGAGGCCGGGGCGGTGCCCGAGGTGGCCCAGGCAGCGCCGGCGGTTCCCGATACGCTGGTGCTCTCCCTGCCGGGCGGGAACACCGTCTGGCTCGCCGAGGGGCGCCGGGCGGTGGATTCCGCGGGCACTCCGTGTTTCGAACGGAGCGTCGAGATTCGGCGCGAGGGCGTCAAGCTCAAGGTGCCGCTCCTGTTTACCGCCGCGATTCCCACCCGGGTGGATGATTCCACCTTCCAGGCGCTGCTGTATCACGATTGCCGGCCGGCGAACGCCTACAAGATCGGGGTGCGCGACGGCATGCCGCACAAGGTCACCCAGTGAGGCGGGTTATTCTCGCGGGCCTCGTCTCGCTCACGCTTCCCGGTGTGCTCGCGGCCCAGAGCATCACCGTCGGCGCCTCCCGCTGGCTCAACTCGCCGCACGTGTCGGAATACCGGGTCGGCGTCGGTGGGTTCGGCAAGGGCCCGATCCGGCTGGTGTACTCGGCCCAGTATCTCAAGCAGTCGGGTGACAGCAAGGCGCACTGGTACGGCGCCGGGGGAGATCTGATCCTCCGTCCCATCACGTCGGCGCAGCCATATTTCCTGGTCGGTGCCGCCGTGGGTGCCGGGCGAGGTCCCACCGGCGGCGGCGAGCAGCCCGGCGTGGGTCTGTGGGGCGGGGTAGGCGCCGAGATCGTGACCGTGGGCCCCATCGCGCTGCAGGCCGAGGCGCTCTATCACTGGCGGAGCGGGGTGCAGCTGTCGGGCCTGTCGCTCGGGCTTCGGCTGGGCACGCCGTTCGGGCATCGCCCGGTGGGCACGCCGACGCCGGCCAGCGAGATCCCCTCGGCCAATCCCAGCGACGAGGAAGCCATTCGCCTGGCCACCGCGGCGCGGAAGAGCAACACGCCGGCCGGCGAGATCGTCGCCAGTGCGCTCACGGTCATGGGCACCCCGTACAAATGGGGTGGCACCGACAGCCTGGGCTTCGATTGCTCGGGTCTGATCCGGTATGCGTACGGCCAGCACGGCGTGACCCTGCCCCGGATGGCAGTCGACCAGGCCCGCACCGGCAGCGAGGTGGGTCGCGCGCTCGACCAGCTGATGCCGGGAGACATTCTGACCTTCGCGGACCAGCCGGGCGGGCCCGTCACCCACGTCGGACTCTATATCGGCGAGGGACAGTTCATCCACAGCGCGAGGGGCGGCGTGCAGATCAGCGCGCTCAGCGCCTCGGACTCGATCGGCAAGTGGTGGTTCGCGCGCTGGGTCGGCGCGCGGCGGCTGCTCTAGCCGGCGGTCTACTTCCCGAACAGCTGGATCAGGTTCCCCGCATTATCCCGGATGATGGCGTTGGCGCGCTGGGCGCCCTGCTTGGGGTAGGGACCATATGCGATCTCGACGCCTCGCGCCTTCAACCGCGCGAGTGTCGCGTCGAAATCCTCCACGATGACTCCCACCTTGAAGATCCCGTGCACGTACACCCGGTCCTTCACCGCGGGCGCCGCGGCGCTCAGGGGCACCGCGTCGTCGTTCTGAATCAGCTCCACGATCAATCCGCCGCCCTCGAGGATCGCCACGGCCATCTTGTCGGTCCTGGGCGGCTGCATCACCACCGTGAGGCCCAGCTTCTCGGCGTACCAGCGGGTGCTCGCCGCGAGATCGGGGACCGACAGGGCGAAGAATGCTCCGGTGGCGGAAAAGGAGATGGAGTCGGATTCTGCCGGCGCGGGTCGCGCCGTTGCGGCCAGCGCGAGGCTCAGCAGCAGATGGATCGAGTGCATGTGGGACTCCTGGAGCGCGGAGGTTCCAGGTCACTACGGAATGTCGCGGGCGGAATGTTCCATGTCTCTCAGGCGGGACGCTTGGACCATCCGGGCCTCCGCGGGCCACGGGTCCTGCTCGCGCCCGCCCATGCCTCCTTGCGTCCTTGCGTCCTAGCCTCTTACCGCTTCACCGACAGCCAATGACTCACCTTCACCAGCAGCGTATTCCGCGCCGGTGACCCCAGCATCTGGCTCCAGCCGGTCCCGAAGTGGAACTGCCCATCCGCCGTCTGCTGCCCCCGTTCCTGCTGCCACA
>DASYPZ010000165.1:0-5711 GCA_036006105.1 Gemmatimonadales bacterium
AGGGCGCCACCAGCACCGCCGTGATGCCGGCATCGCGGAGCGGCTTGACGTCTGCGGAAGGAACCTTGAGCTCCCGGGCGACATCGCGCTCGGGCTCGAGCCCGCGAGGGCCGCCCGGAGACGCCGCCGCGCCCCCGCCGCCCTGACCGCCTCCTCCGGGAGTCGGAGCCGGGAGCCCCAGCGAGGAGGTCAGATCGATCAGCCCTGGTGTCACCGTCTTGCCGGCCAGATCGACGACGCGCGCATCGGCCGGGAGACTGATGGTTGGACCGACCGCCTCGATGAGGCCCTTGCGAATCAGGATGGTGCCCTTGTCGATGACACCCTTCGTGACGGTCTGGATCCGGGCGTTGGTGAGAGCCCAGGTGTCGGATTGGGCTGATAGAGATGTCGCCGCAGGGAGCAAGAGGGTGGCCGCGAGCGTGAGCGCGCGCACCACCGGAGTCAATCGCATGACCGGTCTCCGGACAGGAATGGACAAGAGCGGAATCTATGGCTCCGCGCCCAGGCGAGCCACCGCTAGATTACGCGCCGTCGCCTCAGGGAGTTGAGCCGTGGAGGTCCAGGTCTTCGGCGTGAAGAAAAGCGCCGATACTCGTTCCGCGCTCCGATTCTTTGCCGAGCGCCGGATCAAGGTGCATTTCGTCGACCTGGCGGAGCGACCGGCCTCCAAAGGCGAGCTCACCCGCTTCGTTCAGAAGTTCGGCATCGAGGCGCTCACCGACCGCAACTCGGCCCGCTTCGCGCACTTGGGACTCGCCGCCGCGCGGCTGTCGCCCGAGCGCTGGCTCGACCGGCTGGTCGACGAGCCGCTCCTGCTCCGCATGCCCCTGGTGCGGAACCAGCAGCAGCTGACCATCGGGCCGGCCGAAGCAACCTGGCGCGACTGGGTCGGACGCTGAGTGCCCGCGGCCCGTTATGATATCATGAGACGAGGAGGCCTGCCTGTGAAAGCGGCTCTGTCCCTGTTCCTGCTCTCCGCCGCATCGCTGGCCGCGCAGGGCCCGCCGGGCACCGACATCTTCGTCATGTCGTTCTCCCACCAGGGCGGCGCCTTCGTCGTCGGATCAGCGGTCAACATCACCGCCCGCCCCGGCTACGACAACCAGCCCTTCTTCTCTCCCGACGGGAAGACCATTTACTACACCTCGGAGCGCGGCGGCCAGACCGATATCTACCGCTATGACCTGGCGGACCGGCTCACGACCCAGGTGACCCGGACGCCGGAGAACGAGTACTCCCCCACGATCATGCCCGATGGCAAGCGCTTCTCGGTGATTCGCGATTCGCTCCAGTTCCTCTGGGCATTTTCTCTCGATGGGACACCCGCCGCGAAGCCGCTGCTCGATTCGATCCGCCCGATCGGGTATCACACCTGGCTCAACGCCGACACCGTCTTCGTCTTCGTGCTGGGTACCCCCGCGACCCTGCGCCGCGCGGAGCTGACCCATGGCACCGCCGCCATCGTCGCGACCGATATCGGACGGGCCCTGCTCAAGGTCCCGGGCGGCCGGGCGGTGAGCTATGCGCAGCGGGACTCTGCGGGTTACCGGGTGCGGGTGATCGATCCGGTCACCGGCCAGGGCGAGTCGCTGGTCCGGTTGCCCGAGGGCAACGAGTTCTTCATCTGGACCGCGGATGGCACCCTGCTTTCCGCCAGCGGCAACCGGCTGCTGCGCTGGCGCCCCGGCGATCCGGACTGGTCGGAGGTAGCCCGGTTCAGCGAGCCCGGCCTCCAGCAGATCTCCCGGCTGGCCATCAGTCCCGCCGGCGATCGACTGGCGCTGGTCGGCGGCGAACCCGCGCCCAAGGCTCCGTGATGCCGTCCCTCATGATTCGTCCGCGCGTGGCGACCGCCGTGCTGGTTCTCCTCTGCGTCCGGGTTCTGTTCGCTCCGGCCGGCGTCTCCGCGCAGGCCCCGGACGGTCCGGTCATTCTGCTGTCACCCGACCGGGTGTTCGACGGCCTGACGATGCACACCGGATGGTCGGTGCTGGTTCGCGGCAGCCGGATTCTGGCGGCGGGACCCGCCCTCGACGCCGCCGCGCCTCCCGACACCCGGCGGATTCCGCTCCCGGGGATGACCCTCCTGCCCGGGCTGATCGAGGGCCATTCGCATCTCTTCCTGCATCCCTACAACGAGACCAGCTGGAACGATCAGGTGCTCCACGAACCGCTGGCGCTCCGGACCGCTCGCGCGGTCAATCATGCCCGGCGAACCCTGGAGGCGGGATTCACCACCACCCGTGATCTGGGCACCGAGGGCGCCGGGGAATCGGACGTCGGACTCAAGCAGGCGATCGACGAGGGCATCGTGCCCGGCCCCCGGATGCTGGTGGTCACCCGCGCCATCGTTGCCACCGGAACCTATGGGCCTCGCGGCTTCGATTCCCGCTGGGACGTGCCCCAGGGGGCCGAAGAAGCCAGCGGGCTCGATGCGGTCACCCGGGTTACCCGGAGCCAGATTGCCAACGGCGCCGACTGGGTCAAGGTCTACGCCGACTATCGCTGGGGCGTGGGTGGCGAATCCCGTCCCACCTTCTCGCTGGAGGAGCTGACCCGAATCGTCGAAACCGCCCGGAGCAGTGGCCGGCCCGTCGTCGCCCACGCCGGCACCGCCGAGGGGATGCGCCGGGCGGTCCTCGCTGGGGTCGAGACGATCGAGCACGGCGATGCCGGTACCGCCGAAGTGTTCAAGCTCATGGCGCAGCGGGGGGTGGCGCTCTGCCCGACGCTGGCCGCGGGTGACGCGGTGCGCCAGTATCGCGGCTGGAAAAAAGGCGTGGACCCCGAACCGGCGGACATCACCGAGAAGAAGGCCAGTTTCCGCCGCGCCCTCGCGGCCAAGGTGGTGATCTGCATGGGGGGCGACGTGGGGGTCTATCCCCACGGCGACAATGCGCGCGAGATGGAGCTGATGGTGGCGTATGGCATGACCGCAGCCGATGTCCTCCGATCCGCGACCTCGATCAACGCCCGCGTCTTTCACCTGGACGACCGTCTGGGACAGATCCGGCCCGGACTCCTGGCCGACCTCGTGGCGGTCGAAGGAGACCCGAGCACCCGGATCTCCGACATCCGGAACGTCAAGCTGGTGATGAAGGGCGGGCAGCTGGTCCGGGTGCCGTAGCGGGCGGCTACTTGACGCGCCCGCGCCGGTTCCGGTAGCATCCCCGGCTACCGTTGTGTCTGCACCCTCGAGGGAGGACTTATCCGTTTACGCCCGTTCCGCGCCTGGCGACCCCTGCCCGCGTACGCCGCGCGTGTCGTCGCTCCTCCCTACGACGTGGTGACCCGGAGCGAGGCGGCGGACCTGGCGACGGGCAACCCGCTGAGCTTCTTGCACGTGGGTCGCTCCGACATCGATCTCCCGCCCGAAACGGATCCCCACGCCCCGGCGGTCTACGCCAAGGCACGCGCCAATCTGGACTATCTCTTGAAGCAGGGGATCTTCATGCAGGAGAAGATCCCCTCGATGTATCTCTACGAGCTCACCATGGATGGGCGTTCCCAAATCGGCGTGGTGGGGTGCGTCAGCGTGGACGACTATGCCAAGGACGTGATCAAGAAGCACGAGAAGACCCGCAAGGACAAAGAGGACGATCGCACCACCCACCTGCTGACGCTGAACGCCCACGCCGAGCCGGTGTTCCTGACCCATCAGCCCACGCCCTTTCTCACCCAGCTCAACAACAAGGTGATCGACGGCGAGCCGCTCTACGACCTGGTGACCTTCGACGGAGTGCGGCAACGGGTCTGGAGGATCCCCGACTCCGGACCCTACGTGGATGCCTTTCGGCGGATCGGGGCGGGGTACGTGGCGGATGGCCACCACCGGTCGGCCAGCGCCATGCGCGCCGCGGAGGCGCTGCGGGCTCGGAACCCGGCCGCCACGGGGAATGAAGAGTACGAGTGGTTCCTGGCGGTGCTGTTTCCGGCCAACCAGCTGCGGATCCTCGCTTACAACCGGCTGGTCAAGGATCTTGGCGGCGCATCGCCCGAGGAGTTCCTGGCGCGGCTCGCCCAAGCCGGGAGGCTGGCTCCCACCGAGCGTCCCGAGCCGGAGCAACCCGGGTCATTCGGGGTCTTCGCGGGCGGCCGCTGGTCTCGGCTCACGCTCGATCCCGCGACGATCCCGACCCGGGATCCGGTCCGCTCGCTCGATGTGTCGCTGCTGCACGAGCGGGTGCTGGAGCCGATCCTCGGGATCGGCGACGTGCGGACCGATCCGCGCATCGATTTCGTCGGCGGGATCCGCGGAACCGCCGAGCTGGAACGCCGAGTCGCTTCGGGGGAAGCCGCGGTCGCGTTCGCCATGTACCCCGTCTCGGTGCAGCAGCTGATGACGATTTCGGATGCGGGACAGATCATGCCGCCGAAATCCACCTGGTTCGAACCCAAACTCAAGAGCGGGTTCTTCGTTCACACGCTCGACTGACGTCAGGAAGAGGTTGCGCAATGAAAGTGCTGGTTGCTGACAAGTTCGAAACCGTCGGAGTCGATGGTCTCAAGGACCTGGGCTGCGACGTGGTGCTGCGTCCCGAGGTCACCGTCGACGACCTCGCCGGGGTCATCCGCGAGGTGGATCCCAAGGTGCTCATCGTCCGAAGCAAGAAGGTCAACGAGGCCGCGCTGGCGGCCGGCCCCGGTCTCTCGCTGGTCATCCGGGCCGGTGCCGGTATCGACACCATCGATCTTCCCGCCGCCTCCCGGCTCGGGATCTTCGTCGCGAATTGCCCCGGCAAGAATTCCATCGCGGTGGCCGAGCTGGTGATGGGACTCCTGCTGTCGCTCGACCGGCGCATCCCCGACCAGGTCGCGGACCTGCGCAAGGGCGCCTGGTCCAAGGGCGAGTACAGCAAGGCGCGCGGCCTGCACGGCCGCACCCTGGGCATCGTGGGCCTGGGGCAGATCGGCCGCGAAGTGGCCCGCCGCGCCCAGGCCTTCGGCATGAAGGTGGTGGCCTACTCCCGCAATCTCACCGACGAGGAGGCCGAACGGCTCGGCATCGGTTATTGCGAAACGCCCCTCGAAGTGGCCCGGCTGTCCGATGCGGTCTCGATCCACGTGGCGGGCGGCTCGGAGACCAAGCACCTCGTCGACGAGGGTTTTCTCAACGCCATGAAGCCGGGGGCCTACCTGATCAACGCGGCGCGGGGCAGTGTGGTCGACGAGGCCGCCCTCGAGAAGGCGGTTCGAGAACGCGGCATCCGTGCCGGTCTCGATGTCTATCAGGGGGAGCCGTCCGGGGGGAAGGCGGAATTCAAGAATGCCCTGGCCGGCACGCCGGGGGTCTACGGCACTCATCACGTCGGCGCCTCGACCGATCAGGCCCAGGTCGCCATCGCGCACGAAGTGATCCGGATCGTGGACGGATTCATGAAGACCGGGGTGGCCCCGCATTGCGTGAACCGGCTGGCCCGCAGCTCCGCCACGCACGTGCTCTCGGTGCGGCATCAGAACAAGCCGGGTGTACTGGCGCACGTGTTCAAGGTCCTGGCCGACGAAGCGGTCAACGTCGAAGAGGTCGAGAACATTCCCTACCACGGCGCCCAGGCGGCCTGTGCCCGGATTCAGATCTCGTCGGTTCCCTCCGAGGCCGCGCTTGGTGCAATCCGGGACGGAAACCCCAATATTTTGAGCGTCGATCTCACCGCGATCGAGTAGAAGTATTTTCCTAGCGTCTTAGCGTCTTAGCGTCTTAGCGTCTT
>DASYPZ010000166.1:0-20597 GCA_036006105.1 Gemmatimonadales bacterium
AGATCGCGCGCGAACTGATCGCGGAACCAGGCGAAGGCGCCTCCCGCCGACAGCACGACCCCCATCACATACCACATCTGCGGCAGCACGTGGCAGAAGGTATGGACCCGGAGCCGCGGATCGACCAGCGGCTCGGCCGTGGGGGCGAGCAGCGTCCCCGAGGTACCCCAGCTCGCCACCGCCTCTCCCGGCACGATCGCGCCGACGCCCGCGGCGCCGCAGGCATTGTCGGCGCCGCCGCCGACTACCGGCGTGCCCACCGGGAGTCCGGTCGCAGCGGCCGCATCGGCGGTGATCCTTCCGTGCACCTCCGCCGAACCATGCACCGGGGGGAGCAGCGCCCGGTCGACGCCCACCGCGCGGAGAATCTCGTCGCTCCAGCGGAGACGGGCGGGATCGAACATCAGGGTGCCGGACGCATCGGAGGGTTCGGTCGAGAGCGCGCCGGTCAGGCGCCAGCGGATGAAATCCTTGGGCAGCAGCACGGTCGCCAGGCGGGCGAAGGCCTGGGGCTCCTGGTTCCGGAGCCAGAGCACCTTGGGGAGGGTGAAGCCCTCCAGCGCGGGATTGCACACCCACTCGCGGAGCCGGGCTTCGCCACCCGCCCGCGCGGTGATGTCGGCGCACTCCGCGGTGGTGCGGCCGTCGCACCAGAGCAGCGCCGGACGGATGACCGCGCCGGCGCGGTCCAGGAAAACCGAGGAGTGCATCTGCCCGGAGATCCCCACCGCGGCGATGCGCTGGTCGGGGTATCGCGCGAGCAGCGCGCGCACCGCGGACGCGGCCGCGCGCCACCAGGCCTCCGGATCCTGTTCGGCCCAGCCCGGCCGGGGCGTGGACATCGCGAGCGGCGCGCCGGCCGACCCGATCAGGTCCCCGGTCTCGGACACCAGGATGGCCTTGACCGCGCTGGTCCCGACATCGATTCCCAGGAACGCCACGCCCGCCACCGCTATCGCGCGCCCAGGAGCAGCTCCATCGTGAGCTGGTCGAGCCGTTCGTAGGCGTAGCCCCGGGCCCGCAGCGCCGGCAGGTCGAAGGAGCGGTCCCGGAGGGCCCGGGCGGCTTCGGGCCCGTACCTAACCCGCTCTCCGGTCTCCGCTCCCCGTTCCCGCAGCTCCTGCAGCAGGGCCTGGATCTCGGGATCGGCGTTGAAGCGGGCGACCCGGGCCTTGAGGATCAGGTAGGTGCGCATGCTGCCGGCGGCAAAATCCCAGACGCCCGCCTCGTCTTCGGTCCGATAGGCGTGGCTGTCGAAGTGCCGCATGCCGGCCCAGCCCGCGTCCTCCAGCAGCTTCACCAGAAAGAAGGCGCCCTTCAGGTCCTCGCTGCCGAAGCGCAGGTCCTGATCGAAGCGGCCCGGCTTCTGACCGTTGAGGTCGATATGGAAGAGCTTTCCGGCCTCCATCGCCTGGGCCACCCCATGGGTGAAGTCGAGCCCGGCCATCTGGTCGTGGGCCACCTCGGGGTTGAGTCCCACCATGTCCGGATGGTCCAGGGTGTAAATGAAGGCCAGCATGTGCCCGATGGTCGGCAGGAAGATGTCGCCCCTGGGCTCATTGGGCTTGGGTTCCAGCGCGAACTTCAGCGCGTAACCCTGGGCGCGCGAGTACTCACAGAGAAAATTGATCGCGTCCCGAAACCACTTGATCGCTTCCTGGGGATCCTTGCCGGCGTTGGTGTCGCTGCCTTCCCGCCCGCCCCAGAACACATACGTCTCGGCGCCCAGCTCCACGCCGAGGTCGATTGCGCGCATCGATTTCTGCAGGGCGTAGGCGCGCACGGTGCGATCGTTGCTGGTGAAGGCGCCGTCGCGGAAGACCGGATCGCTGAACAGATTGGTGGTGGCCATCGGCACCTTCATCCCCGAGGCCGCGAGCGCCGACTTGAACCCGGTCAGGATCTTCTGCTGTTCGGCGAGCGAGGCCTCGCGCGGCAGCAGATCGTTGTCGTGGAGGTTCACGCCGTAGGCGCCCAGGGTCGCCAGCTTCTCGACGATGCGTACCGGAGCGAGGACCGGCCGCACCGGATCGCCGAAGGGGTCCCGGCCGGGGTTGCCCACCGTCCACAGCCCGAAGGTGAAATGGTGCTCCGGCTTCGGAACGTAGTCATCCCGCCGCGCCGCATGCGTCATGAAGCGATCACTCCTGAATGCCGCGGAGAGGTGCTATCATCTTGTCACCCTTGTCAACTTACATCTGCCCGCCAGCCGTGGAAGGGGACTGACCCGATGCTCTGGGAAGAGCGATGGCATCCGCTCCGCCGGGAATGGGTGATCGTCTCGGCCCACCGGAACCACCGCCCCTGGCACGGCGAAGTGGCGGGAGACTCCGCACCGGCGCAGCCGGCCCATGCCGCCGACTGCTATCTCTGCCCCGGTAACTCCAGGGTCTCGGGACAAGCGAATCCCGCCTACGACGGCGTGTTCGTCTTCGACAACGACCATCCCTGCGTGGGTCCCGCGGCGCCGGTCGAGCTGGCCGCGCCGCTCGCCCCCTACCAAAGCCGGCCGGCACAGGGGGTCTCGCGCGTGGTCTGCTTCACCCCGCGTCACGACCTCACCCTGGCACGCCTCGGGCCGTCCCAATTCACCGCCCTGCTCCAGACGCTTCAGGACCAGTATCGTGAGCTCGGCGCGCGGAAGGAGGTGGCCCACGTCCTGGTCTTCGAGAACAAGGGAAGCGCCGTCGGCGTCAGCAATCCCCATCCCCACTGCCAGATCTACGCGACCAATTTCGTCTTTCGAACCATCGAGCTCGAAGTGGAGGCCCAGGCCGAGTATCTGCGGGAGCACCGGAGGCCGCTGTTTCGTGACATCATCGCGGCGGAAGAAACCGACGGCAGGAGGCTGGTGGCTTCCCAGGACAGCGCCGTCGCCTTCGTACCCTGGTTCGCCCGCTATCCGTACGAGACCATGGTCGCCCCGCGCCTGATGCACGGCAGCCTGGCGGACCTCTCCCGCCGCGAGCTGGCCGACCTGGGCGACGTCCTCCGGGAGACGCTGATCCGCCTCGAAAACCTCTGGCGCACGCCCATGCCGTACGTGATGACGCTCCACCAGGAGCCCACCGACGGCGTCGCCCACCCCGGATTCCACTTCTACATCGAGATCGCACCCCCGCTGCGCAAGCCGGGCCTGCGGAAGTATCTGGCTGGTCCCGAGCTGGGCGGCGGGAATTTTCTCCAGGACTCCGCGCCGGAGGCGATGGCCGCCGAGCTGCGGCAGGTTCCCGCGGCGCATTATCTGGGGCCGGTACGGGATGCCTGATCCGGCGCCCTTGCTGCAGCCGATTCTCGCGGTGCACGCACGGATTCGCGCGGCGGTCATCGAGAGTTTCGGCCGGACCAGCCCGGGTGATCTTCAGCGGGTGGCGGCGGACGGCGAGGGCGACACCATCTACGAGATTGATCGGGTCGGCGAGGCCGCGCTGGTCGAGGGACTGGAGGAGGTGGCCCGCGAGATGCCGATCTGCCTGCTCGCGGAAGGATTGCCGCCCGAGGGCCTGACCCTTCCGCGGGGCACCCCCGAAGCCGCCTGCGTGTGGAAGCTGCTGGTGGATCCGATCGACGGCACCCGGGGACTGATGTACCAGAAGCGGAGCGCCTGGATCCTGACCGGGGTGGCGCCGAATCGGGGTCCGGCCACGCGGCTCAGCGACATCTGCCTCGCCGTGCAGACCGAGATCCCGCTCCAGAAGCAGCACCTCTCCGATCAGCTCTGGGCGGTGCGGGACGGGAGCGTGGTCGCCCGCCGGCACGACCGGATCTCCGGACGCGATGTGCCGCTGGTGCTCGCGCCGTCGTCCGCCGGCAGCATCGCCCATGGCTACGCCTCGGTGGTGCGCTTCTTTCCCGGTGCCCGGGATGTCCTGGCCTCGATCGATGATGAGCTTGCCGCGGAGCTCCTCGGTCCCGGCTCAGCCGGGAAGGCGACGGCCTTCGAGGATCAGTACGCCTCGACGGGGGGCCAGCTGTTCGAGCTCCTCTCCGGCCGGGATCGCTTCATCGCCGACCTGCGACCGCTCGTCGAAGCCATTCGCGCCGAGCGGGGCCTCCCCACCGGACTCTGCTGCCATCCCTACGATCTCTGTACCGCGCTGATCGCGGAGTCGCTGGGGGTGATCCTGACCGGGGCGGATGGATCTCCGCTCGATGCGCCGTTCGAGCTGCATCACGACGTGGCCTGGGTCGGATACGCCAATGAACGGCTGCGGGCGACCATCGAGCCGGTGCTGCTCGCCGCCCTGGCTCGGCGCGGCCTCACCGCCTGAAATGATTCGCGAGCCGTCTGCCATTCCCGAAGCGCAGCGCATCTGGTTCCAGCCCGGACTCGATCGCCTGGCGGCCCTGGCGCAGGATCCCGACCCTGGCATACGAAGTTTCTTCTCCTCGGACCAGCCGGTATTTCTCGCCCGTGCCCCGGGCCGGCTCGATGTCATGGGCGGCATCGCCGATTACAGCGGCGCCCAGGTGCTGGAGCTTCCGCTCGAGCGGTCGACCTCGGTGCTGGTCCAGCGCCAGGCGGCGCCGTACGTAGAGCTGGCTTCGCGCCGGGAGGGGCGCTGGGATACGGCACGGATCGAGCTCTCGCTGCTCTCCGGAGCGCTCGCGGACCCGGCGGCGCTCCGGGCCTGGTCCGGGTCGAGCCCGACCGGGAGATGGGCGGCCTATCCCCTTGGCGTCATCCAGTACGGTCTCCGGCTTCCGGGCCTCTCGACGGAGGATACCCACCTTGGCTTTCGGCTCCTGATCGATTCCAGCGTCCCCGAAGGCAAGGGAGTCGCCTCGTCCGCCGCGCTGGAGGTCGCGTCGATGTTTGCCGTCCTGGCGAGTTGTCACACCGAGATGGCACCGGCCCGCATTGCCGGCGCGTGCCAGTGGGTGGAGAACCACGTGGTCGGCGCTCCCTGCGGCATCATGGATCAGATGACCAGTGCCTGCGGAGTCCAGGACCGGTTGCTGTTGTTGCGCTGCCAGCCCGATCTGGTCGAGGGGTTCGTCCCGGTTCCCCCCGGCTACCGATTCTTCGGGATCGACTCCGGGGTCCGGCACGACGTGTCGGCGGCGGACTACGGGACCGTGCGCACCGCCGCGTTCATGGGATATCGGATGATCGCCGCGATGGCGGGGCTCCGGGTCAGCGGGGATCGCGGGACGATCCAGGTCGAGGACCCTGCCTGGCATGGCTACCTGGCGAACATCTCCCCGGAGGACTTCCGGAATCACTTCGAGCGCTCGCTACCCGAGCAGGTATCGGGGGCGGATTTTCTCGAGCAATTCGGCGGCATCACGGATCCGGTAACCCGCGTCTGGCCGGAGCGGCACTATCCGGTGCGCCAGGCCACGGCGCACCCGATCGGCGAGCAGGCCCGGGTCGCCCGGTTCGTCGACCTGCTCAGGCGGCTCCCCGACAGTCCCGCCCTCGCCGGCGAGGTCGGCGAGCTGATGTACGCCTCGCACCGCGGCTACGGAGCCTGTGGCCTGGGCAGCCCCGGCACCGACCGGCTGGTCGAGCTGATCGCCGAAGCCGGTCCGCGGCGCGGGATGTACGGCGCCAAGATCACCGGCGGCGGCAGTGGCGGGACGGTGGCGGTGTTTGGTCGGGCGGGCGGAACCGGCGTGATCGATGACATCGCGAGACGGTACACGCGGGAAACCGGGCGGGAGACCGAGGTGTTCGAGTGCTCCGGCCCCGGCGCTGGGGAAACCGGAGTGGTTAGGGCCGGCTGACCGCGGAACCCGGGGGCGGCGGTCGGGTCATGGAAATGGTTATCGGGTAACTCGTCGCGATCGAGCAGGATCCGCTCTCAAAGATGTCGAACGGCCCCTGGATCGTCAGCACCGAGTCTGTCCCGTAGTGACCCCCAAAATGCGCACGGTACCCAGGACAGCTTGATCGCAGGAGCACTATACCGACCAGCGGGGTATCTCCCGATCCGACCGTCCCCGTCACCGTGCTCTCGTAGTCCAGAAAGAATGGATCCAAGATCCGCCAGCGCCCGAGGGCCACGTATGTACCGCTGAGAGTGCCGCCGTGCTGGGTCAGCACCAGGGACAGGTTCAGATCCAGCCTCCGGCCCTGCTGAATCCCGAAGGTGCTCCCGACAAAGGTGCCGGAGACATCGAGGGTCGGAGCGGGCTCCGTCGCGCAGCCAACGGCCGCGAGCACCAGCACCACAACCGCGGTGCGATAGCCCATGTCCGAGACACGCCGTGAAGTCAATGGTCGCTAAGTCTCCGCGGGCACGGTAGCGCCGCCGTTACCGTTCACGACGGCCACCGCCTCCACCGGGAGCTCCCCTTCGAGATAAGTGTACCCCTCGAGTCCCGCCACGTAGTCGGCGATGAAGCCGTTGGCCTCCTGGCGGGAAAGCTCCGGCGCGTTCGACACCTTGCGGCGGAACGTCTGCAGGAGGTCCGAGGCCTGGAACTGGACGTAGTTGAGCACCTCGGTGACGGTGTCCCCGTGCACCATGTCGGTGATCTCGTAGCCCTTCTCGGTCACCCGGATGTGCACCGCGTTGGTATCGCCGAAGAGATTGTGCAGGTCGCCCAGGATTTCCTGGTAGGCCCCGGTGAGGAAGATCCCCAGGATGTAGGGCTCGCCCTCCCGGAACGGATGCAGCTCGAGGCAGGGCTTTCCCTTCCGTCCCCCCGCGAAGCGATCGATCACTCCGTCGGAGTCGCAGGTGATGTCCTGCAGGGTGCCGCGCCGGATCGGCTCCTCGTCGAGCCGGTGCACCGGCATGATCGGGAAGATCTGGTCGATGGCCCAGTTATCGGGCAGCGACTGGAACACCGAGAAGTTGCAGAAATAGCGGTCCACCAGGGTGGCCTCGAGGTGGTTCGCGATCTCGAGGTAGCTGGACCGGTCATGGGCGATGAGCGCCGCCAGCGCGTTCATGGTGGCCAGGTAGTACTGCTCGATGTCCGCCATGTCCCGGATCGTGATCGCGTCGCTGGCAAAGAGCTCCTGGAGCCGCTCCTTGGCGAACACCGCGTCGTGGAAGACCTCTTCCACCCGGTCCAGCGACAGCGCTTCCAGATTTTCCTTGAGCTCGACCAGCACCGACGGCGGCTCCTCCCGGAGCGCGGGAATCACCGGCTCGGTGAGCGCCTCCACATCGGTCACGTTCACCAGCAGGAGGGCGTGGTGCGCCGTCAGGGCCCGGCCCGACTCGGAAATGATGTGGGGCATCGGCTGCTTGAACGCCTTGCAGACGGTTCCCAGCAGGTACACCACGTCGTTGGCGTACTCCCGGGTGGTGTAGTTCATGCTGGCCGGCCGGGTGGTCTTGGATCCTTCGTAGTCCACGCCCAATCCACCGCCCACGTCGACGTGCGACAGGTCGAAACCCATTTCCCGGATCTCGACGTAATAGCGGCCCACCTCCTCCAGCCCCGCCTTGATGAACCGGATGTCGGTGATCTGGCTGCCCAGGTGGAAATGCACCAGCTTGAGCAGGTCCTTCCCGCCGGCGGTCTCCAGCTTGTCGAGCAGCTTCATCAGCTCCACCGCGCCCAACCCGAACTTGGATTTTTCCCCGCCGGTCTTGGCCCAGCGCCCGGCGCCCTCGGTGGCCAGCTTGATTCGCACGCCCAGGTTGGGCCGGACGCCCATTTCCTCGGCGACCCGGAGCACCGTATCCAGCTCGCCCACCTGCTCCAGCACGATGAAGACCTGGTGGCCGATCCGCTGACCCATCAGGGCCAGGCGCATGAATTCTTCATCCTTGTAGCCGTTGCAGACGATCAGGTGGTCGGTGCGTTCCGTCAGGCCGAGCACGGCCTGCAGCTCGGGCTTGCTGCCGCACTCGAGCCCCACGCCGAAGGGACTCCCGAACGCGACGATCTCCTCGACCACGTGGCGCTGCTGGTTGACCTTGATCGGATAAACGGAGGTGTAGCTGCCGCCGTAGCCGGTCTCCTCGATCGCCCGGGCAAACTCGGTGGCGAGCGAGGCGATCCGGGCCTTGAGGATGTCGGAGAAGCGGAGCAGCAGCGGCAGACCGATGCCCTGGGCGTTGAGATCGAGGGCCAGCCGATAGAGATCGATCGACCGGTCACCGGTCTGGTCGGGATGTACGGTGACATGCCCCTCGGCGTTGGTCCGGAAATAGCCCAGGCCCCAACCCCGCATGTTGTACAGCTTTTCGGCGTCCTTGATGGACCAGGCGGAGTTCGCGATCGTGGGCTCCCGGTGGATGACGCTGCGCGTCAATTCTAACGTGCGGACGGGCGCGACAGAAGCGGCGGGGCGGAGCAAGGCGACCGCGCTGCTGCCGGGATAGATTCTCCCCATGACGGTTGCTGCCCCTCTTCGCGTCGCCATCACCGGCGCCTCCGGCATGATCGGATCGATGCTGGCGCCGGCGTTGGTGGCCGCGGGCCATCAGGTCGTCCCGATCGTCCGAGGGGAGCCGCGCACGGGAGAAATCCGCTGGGACCCCGCGGGAGCCGGGCTCGATCCCGCCGCCCTCCGCGGCGTGGACGCGGTGGTCCACCTCGCCGGAGCGAACATTGCCGGACGATGGACCGAGGCCCGGAAACGAGCCGTGCTCGAGAGCCGGACGCTGGGCACCAGGCTCCTCGCGGAGGCGCTCGCGCGGGCGCCCAACGGCCCCGCGACCCTGGTCAGTGCTTCGGCCATCGGGTACTACGGGAATCGGGGTGACGAGGAGCTGACCGAAGCGAGCCCGGCGGGTTCCGGGTTCCTGCCCCAAGTAACCGAAGCGTGGGAAGCGGCGACCGCGACGGCCGCCGATGCGGGGATCCGGGTGGCCAAGGTGCGCACCGGGCTGGTGCTGAGCAGCGCCGGGGGGCTGCTCCGGAAGATGCTGCTGCCCTTCCGGCTCGGCCTCGGTGGACGCCTGGGCGACGGACGCCAGTGGATGAGCTGGATCGCGGCGGCGGATCTGATCGGCGTGTTCCGGCACCTGCTGGAAGGGACGCTCAGCGGTCCGGTCAATGCCGTGGCGCCCGGAGCGGTGCGGAACCGCGAATTCACCGCGGCGCTGGGCCGTGCGCTTCACCGGCCCACGGTGTTCCCCTTGCCCAAGACCGTCATCCGGATGCTCTTCGGCCAGATGGGAAACGAAGCCATTCTGGGGAGCGCCCAGGTGCTGCCCGCGGTCCTGGAGCGGAGCGGATTTCGATTCCAGTACCCTGTCCTGGACGGCGCGCTGGCGCATGAGCTGGAGGTGACCCGGTGACCAAAGCCATCGTGCTGCTGAGTGGAGGGCTGGACTCGGCCACGACGCTCGCGATTGCCCGGACCCAGGATTTCGAGCCCTATGCGCTGAGCTTCCGCTACGGCCAGCGTCACGCGGTCGAGCTCGACGCCGCCCGCGACATCGCCGCGCAGATTGGTGTGGCGGCGCATCACATCGTCGACATCGATCTCCGCGCCTTCGGCGGGTCGGCCCTGACCGCGAATATCCCCGTCCCCACCGCGCCCTCCGAAGGCATCCCGGTCACCTACGTCCCGGCGCGAAACACCATCTTCCTCTCCTTCGCGCTCGCCTGGTGCGAGGTGCTGGACGCATCGGACATGTTCATCGGCGTCAATGCGGTGGACTACAGCGGCTATCCCGACTGCCGCCCCGAGTTCATCCGCGCCTTCGAGGCGCTGGCCGGCCTCGCCACAAAGGCCGGGGTCGAGGGCGCAGTGAAATTCAAGGTGCACGCGCCCCTCATCGCGATGAGCAAGGCGGCGATCATCCGCCGGGGCCTGGCGCTCGGCGTCGATTACAGCCTGACTCGCAGTTGCTATGCCCCGGACTCAGCAGGACGCGCCTGCGGCGTCTGCGACTCGTGCCGGATCAGACGGAAGGGGTTTGCCGAAGTGGGCATGCAGGATCCGGCGCCGTACCGGAGCGAGGGGTGACGATGTCCCGGCGGGATGGGGTCCAGGCCGCCAGGTTACGGCTGGACCCGAACCTGGTCCGTGATCCAGTTGACCTCCCAGGTCTTCCCGCCGTCATCCGAGAACGACTGCTCGAAGTGGGGTGACGCCGACGTCAACCGGGTCCAGACATAGCGCACCAGAATCATCCGCCCGCCGATGATCTCCTGATCGAAGAACTCGCCGCGCCCGTTGTCGTCGAACGACCCCACGGTCGGCGGGCCGAACGGACCCACGCCATTGCTGCTGATCCAGTTGAGGTACCATTGGTGCGACTGCGGGTTATACAGCCGCAGGGTCAGTCCCTCGATGTGGCCGGAGGGCCCGTCGGCCACCAGCTCGTCCAACTGGGCCCGGCCGTCCCAGACCGGCCGATCGACGCCGGTGCCGTCGAACTCGACCCAGGTGGTCGAGCCGGTCAGCGGCTTCAGCAGCCGCGACACGTGGTACTTCCACGTGCCGATCAGGGGGTCGAAGTCGTGCTGCCCGTCGCGCCGGACGGGCGTCTGCTGCGGCTTCGGTGCCATGGTGGCTGACTGTGCCGAGGCGGACAGGGGCGAGAACAGGGCGAGCAGGACGAGCGCGAGGCGGGCGTGTTTCGGGCAGATCGCGGGCACGAATGCATCCTCTTGCGGGGTGGGCGGCGAGCACGTTCAGAAGATTCCGAAGGGTCCGCGCGTCCGCCAGTGCCAATCCAGCCGGTTCGGACATAGCCATTTGGCGCAGTTGCAACCGGGGCCGCCTGGGCCGGCTTGCCCGCCCACCCAATGATCGCCTTACGGTCTCAGAATCCGGAGCACGGGATGACCGTGGACATTTTCCAGCGGGAGATATACGCGGTGAGTCCGTGGGTCGACGCTGACCGTGTGGGCGGAAGGAGCCCGATACTCGCCCAACGGACGGAGCGCGCTCCCCACCGCCTCGAAGGCGCATAGGACGCCGCCCTCGGAGGCGACGTAGAGACGCCGCCACTCGGCATCCCAGGCCAGCACGTCTGGCCCGGAGCCGACGGGATGCGCAGCCAGGATCCGCATGGTCCGGAGGTCGACCACCTGCAGCCTGGCGTTACCTTCACTGCTGACGAACGCGAGACGCCCCGTTTCATCCAGGGTAAACCCGTGGGGACCATCCGAGCCCGGCAGGTCGTAGCGGGCCACGATCGTCTCGGTGCCCGGATCGATCGCCACCAGCTGGTTCCGGGTCTGCACCGCGACCAGGACACAGCGGGACACCGAGTCATAGTGGGTGTTGCCCGCCTCACCACCCAGGTCGATCGTGGCGCGCCTGACGTCGCGGCGCGCATCGATCACCACAACAGCCTTTCCCGCCTCATCTGAGACGAAGAGGCGATCGACCCCCGGGACGAAGGCCAACCCATCGGGAAATCGAATCCCGGAGATCCGGGCGGTGATCGCGAGAGTCCGGTCGTCGATCACCGCAACTTGGTGCGCGCCCGCGGCGGACACGAACACCTTGTGGATCGCCGGCACGGCGAGCACCCCGGTTGCCCGTGGCAGTCCCACCACCTCGGCAACGACCCTCGAGCCATTCAGGTCGAAGACCACCAGCCGTCCCGCGTTCATGTGATTGAGGTAAAGGCGCCCCGCCGCCGGATCGAGGCTCTGATAGTCGAACCGGCTGGCGGGACCAGGCAACGGCAGCTCCTGCAGGAGCCGCAGCGGACCCCGGGAGGCACCCGCCGGAGCCATCGGAATCGGTGTACTCCAGTCCGGCGGCGTCAGCGAATGGGGGGTAGCACTGCATGCGGCGGCCTGACCCGCGGCGGCGGGCGGCGCGAGCGCGACCAGGGCAGTTGCATAGAGCCATGAAGGAGTCACATTCATGAGCGCAAAATACCGCCGGACCTTCGTAAACCGTGACCCGGGACGTTGTGAACCGAGCGACTGAGATCGAGCCGAGATCACGATTCGGATTTCTGGTGGGCGGGCTGGTCCTGGCCTTCGCCACCCCGGCGTCACACCTGGGCGCCCAGGCCACCGCGCCGGTGCCGCGACTCCGGGTAGGTCGGCTCGAGCACCCGGTCAAACTGGACGGCCGGCTCGACGAGAGTGAATGGCGCTCCGTCGATTCCATCGCCTCCCTGACTCAAGTCGCCCCCGTCGAGGGTGGCGCGACCGACAGTCGCACCGTGGTCCGGGTGCTGGCGAACGACCAGGAGATCGTCTTCGGGATCGTCGCCTACGGTGCGCCCGGCATTCCGATCACCAGCTTCACCAAGGCGCGGGACACCGATCCCACCAACGAAGACTACCTGGAGCTGGTGCTCGACACCTTCCACGACGGCCGCTCCGGCTACGTCTTCTCGGTCAACCCGACCGGCGCCCGTCGGGACGGCCTGGTGACTGGACAGGGCGAGGGAACCGACCCCAGCTGGGACACGATCTGGGAGGCCGCCACCGCGCGGGAGGGCAACACCTGGTCGACCGAAATCCGGATTCCCATCCGCAGCCTGATCTTCCGTCCCGGACTTACCGCGTGGGGCTTCAATGTGCAGCGCCAGGTCAAGGCCAACCTGGAGGTGAGCCGCTGGTCCGGGTACGAGCAACAGAGCCAGCCGACCCAGACCGGCCGAGCCGGCGTGCTGGAGGGGCTTCCCGGTTTCAAGCTGGGTCTCGGGCTGAGCGTGCGCCCCTCGCTGGTGACGGGCGCCGGTCACCCCGGACCGGGCACCGCGATCGATGGCACCCTCCACCCCTCGCTCGACGTCACCCAGCGGGTCGGCACCAACGTGTTGGGCTCTCTCACCGCCAACACCGACTTCGCGGAGACCGAAGTCGACACTCGGCGCACCAATTTCACGCGGTTCCCGCTCTTTTTCCCCGAGAAGCGTTCTTTCTTCCTGGAAGGGAAGGATATCTTCGACTTCGGGCCCAATCTGGGCGAGGACCTGATTCCATTCTTTACCCGGCGGATCGGCCTCCTCTCCGGAACCACGGTGCCGCTGCGCGTCGGCGCCAAGCTCAACGGCCGCTCGGGACAGACCAACTTTGGCGGGCTCATCACCCGCACCGGGGACGTCGACAGCCTGGTCGGTTCGCAGACGATGGGGGCGGTCCGGGTCAGGCAGAACGTGCTCAGGGAATCTTCGGTGGGCGCCATCGCGACCTTCGGCGATCCGGATGGGCGCCACGGGGCCTGGACCGGCGGCCTCGATGCGATCTACCATACCTCGCGATTCCGGGGCGACAAGAATCTGACGGCGGGGATATGGGGCTCCGTCAATGATCGCGAGGACCAGCGGAGCGGACGGGCGGCGTTCGGCGGATTGATCGATTATCCCAACGATGTCTGGGACATCGCCCTGAGCTGGAAGCGGATCGGCCAGGGATACGACCCGTCCCTGGGATTCGTTCCTCGCGCGGGCGCCCAGCTCTACCACCTGGGCCTCAACTACCAGCCGCGCCCGCACCGCTGGAATATCCGCCAGATGTTCTTCGAGCAGGATTACACCCTGGCGACCGATCTCGCCGGGCGGTGGCAGAGCTACGAGGCCTTCCTCGCGCCCGTCAATTGGCGCTTCGAGACCGGAGACCGGTTCGAGGCCAATGTGGTTCCCCAGGGGGAACGACTCGACGCCCCGTTCCCGGTGGCCGACACGGTCGTGATCCGGCCGGGAGCGTATCACTTTGTCCGTTATCGCCTGGAAGCGGAATTTGCGGCACGGCGCACCCTCTCCGGGGTGGCGACCTGGCGTTTCGGGGGCTTTTACGGCGGCCGCCTGCACCAGCTCCAGCTCGAGGCCGACTGGAAGCCGTCTTCCACCTTTAACCTGCAGCTCACCGGCGAGCACAATATCGGCCGGCTTCCCGAGGGAAATTTCGAAACGACGCTGGCGGGACTGCGTGGGCTGGTGAACCTCTCACCCGACCTCAACCTCAGCAGCTTCATCCAGTACGACACCGACTCCAAGAGCCTGGGAAGCAACACGCGGCTGCGCTGGACCTTCGATCCGGCCGGTGATCTCTTCGTGGTGTACAACCACAACCTGCGTGACCTCGGCGACCGCTGGCGGCTGGAATCGAATCAGCTGCTGGTCAAGCTGCAGTACGCCATCCGGCGCTAGCGCGCGTCCAGCACCTGACGCACCTTGCGCGCGAGGGCGGCGAGCGCGAAGGGCTTCTCGATGAATTGCATCCCCGCTTCCAGCACGCCATGGTGCACGATGGCATCGTCGGTGTAGCCCGACATGAACAGGACCCGGATATCCGGGCGGAGTTTCGTCACCCGCTCCGCCAGCTCCCGGCCATTCATCCCCGGCATCACGACGTCGGTCAGCACCAGATGAATCGGTCCCTGATGGCGAGCCACGATATCGAGGGCCTCGGCACCTTCCGCCGCGGAGAGGACCGTGTAGCCCTTCCGCTCCAGAATCCGGTGAATCAGGGGCCGGAGCTTGGCCTCGTCCTCCACCAGCAGAATGGTTTCGTTCCCCGGCGGGTCCTCCGGCGCCGCCGCTGCGGTCGCCGGCGCCTCGACCGCCTCGTCGACCCGGGGGAAGTACACCTTGAAGCTGGTGCCCCGCCCCGGCTCGCTGTAGACCTCGATGTGGCCGCCGCTCTGCCGCACGATCCCGTAGACGGTGGCCAGCCCCAGTCCGGTGCCCTTCCCCAGCCCCTTGGTCGTGAAAAACGGCTCGAAGATCCGAGCCTGGGTCTGCGCATCCATCCCGATGCCGTTGTCGCTTACCACCAGGACCACGTAGCGGCCCGGTGCATCGAGCAGGCTCGCACCGGGACCCGATACCGGAACCTCGACATTCCGGGATTCGATCATGAGGCGTCCGCCATTCGGCATCGCGTCGCGCGCATTCACCGCCAGATTCATGATGACCTGCTCGACCTGCCCGGGATCCACCCGCACGCTGCCGGCGTCCGGAGCCACCGCGAGCGCGAGTGCGACCTGCTCGCCGATCAGCCGCTGCAGCATCTTGCCGGTACCGGCGATCAGCTCGTTGAGCGACATCACCTGCGGCTGGATCACTTCCTGGCGGCTGAAGGTCAGCAGCTGCCGGGTCAGGGCCGCCGCGCTGGCACCCGCGCCGCGGATGGCCTCGACCGCTTCCCGGTCGGAACCGGCCAGGGACTCCGACAGGAGCATGTCGCTGTAGCTCAGGATGATGGTCAGCAGATTATTGAAGTCGTGGGCGATCCCGCCGGCGAGCTGGCCCACCGCTTCCATCTTCTGGGCCTGCTGAAACTGCCGCTCCACCCGGCGCAGCTCGGTGACGTCTGCCAGCACCGCCTCCAGATACTGCTCGCTTCCGCCCGGCTCGGTGACCAGCCGAAGCGTGAGCTGTACCGTGATGATCTTGCCGTCCTTGCGGCGGAGCTGGACCTCCGTCTTCGATACCCGGCCAGTCGTCGCGAGCCTGGCCAGGATCAGGGCCCGTTGCTGCGGGTCGGCGTAGAGATCGGCGGGGGCAAGCCCGAACAACTCGGTGTCCGAGTCGTACCCCAGCATCCGCACGAACGCGGGGTTGACGGCGAGGAAGCGGCCATCCAGCCTCGACAGGGTGATTCCGTCGGTCGACTCCTCGATCAGCCGGCGGTAGCGCTCGTCCGAGCGCTGCACCCGAGCCTGAACCTTCTTCTGCTCGGTAATGTCGTGCACCACGACCAGCCGCGCACGGCGACCCTGAAACATCATGGACCGGGCGTGCACCTCGACGTCGATGATGCTTCCATCCTTGATGCGGTGTCGCCAGTCGTTCTGGTGGAATTCCTGTCCCGCCGATGCCAGGATCTCCTCGTGCAATCGTGGAATGTCCTCGTGTGGTCGGAGCGCGTCCACCGTCATCGCCAGGAATTCCTCCCGCTGGTACCCATAGCGCCGAACGGCGGCGTCGTTGACGGCGAGGATGGCCAGCGTCTCGCGGTCATACAGCCAGACCGGGAGCGGGACCGCCTCGAACAGGCTCCGGTAGTAGGCCTCCGCGGCATGCTGCGCTGCGAATGCCGATTGCACCCGGGACACCATCGTGTCGAAGGCACTCGCCAGCCGACCCAGCTCGTCGCGCCGGGGCTGCAGGCCGGCCTGGCGGGAATAGTCGCCGGCCGCGACCGCCTCGGCGGATTCGGTGAGCCGTTCGACCGGGCGGGTCAGCGAGGTGCTGATGGCGATCGCCACGATGGACCCCAGCGCCAGGGCGAAGGCGCCCTCGATCAGCAGGAGCACCTGCAACCGTCGAGAGGGAGCCAGCACCTCGGCCTCGCTGCTTTCCATCACGACCATCCAGGGGGTTCCGGCAATCGGATGGGCCGCGGCAAACAACTGCCCGCCGAGCGGGCTCTCGTACGACAGCAGATGCCGAGAGAAGTCCACCGGTATCGCCGGGCCCGGGATCGGTTTCCCCAGATCGGTCCAGAACGATCCGTCCCGGTTGGCGAGCCGGACATTGGTGCTGCCACCGCCGAACAGTTTGTTCAGCTCCTCCGGCGAGGGTGTCAGGCGCAGCTGGGTGGTCTGGGTCAGGTAGCCCGCCACCGCGCCGTCCAGCATGATCCGCAGCGCGTAGCTGCCCAGGACCGCCTGACCGCTCCCGTGCAGCGGGCTCACGATCACGGAATCACGCGCCGAGGCTCCGTCCAGGAGCTCGGGGGCGACCGGTCCGCGCACGATGCCGGCGGTATCTCCGGCGATCAGCACCGGGTGACGCTCGCGATCCAGCAGCTGAACCGCGCTGGGCTGACCCGGCGGCAGCAGACCTCGGAACGCCTGCTCCGCCGCGGCGAGCGTGGCCGGATCCCGGTGCGCCAATGCCGCCAGCACGGCCGGGTTGTGTCCGACGGCGCCGATGGCCGCCATCTGCCGGGCCGCGCTGCCCTCGAAGAGGCGAGCCCACTGGGCCGCCAGTCCATCCAGCCGCACCGATATGGCCAACACCGCCGACTCGCGCATCGCGCGATACGCGACGCCGCCGAACGCGAGCGTCACGACCGCAACCAGGCCCGCGATGAACAGGAAGAGTTTCCAGCGAATGGACAAGCCCCGTGGAGCGGCCCGCGGGGCGCCTGGGGATTCGATCGGAAGGGGTGACGGTATGGCCACGAGTGGCTCCACTCGTTTCCGGGGAGCGGACGCCGGCGGTCGGGGACCCCCAAAGGAACGCGGCTGCCGTGCGCTCTTCGTCCGAGTCCCGCCGAGAAGCCTACCAGCGGAGTATAGCGCGGTGCTCGGGGAGCGCCAACCAGACCGGGGCCCGCTCCCTAGCCCTCCGGCTCCCACTTCCCGCTCAGCTCCTGCCACATCCGATTCACCGCCGACTGACCCATCATGTAATCGAAGTTGGCCTTGTAGAACGGATCTCCGTGCGAAAATGCCCGGCTGAACGTGGAGAGGTCGATCCTGGCGCGAAGCTCGTCGGCGCTCATCCCCGGGTGCCACGCCGCGCGGGCCTGATGCGCGATCGACTCGAGGAGATCCGCCACCGATTCGAGATAGGCCTTGTCGTCCAAGGGCATGCCGTGTCCCGGCACGATGACGCCGACATCCAGCGCATCGAGACGCCGAAGCACCCTGGCCCACTCGCTGATGTAGGATTCGGTGGCGTAGGGCCAGGGGTACACCAGCAAGTCGCCGGTGAGCAGCGTGCGGGTGTCGGGGATGTAGGCCACCAGGTCGCCGGCCGTGTTGCCACGGCCCAGAAACCGGATCGACACGATCCGCCCGCCAAGATCGAGATCTCGCGTGTCGTCGATCCGGGCATCGACTCCGCGGTAGCGCCGTTGGTCGCACTCGGCGATCTGGGCGGAGACCGCCTCGAGAAAATGGGCGAGCCGCTCCTTCACTGACGCCGTCTGCGGCGTGCCGTCGGCCCGTTTCCCGCTGGCGACCTGTGCCTGCAGATCCCGCTCGTTCGCTTCGAGCTCATTCCTGCAGACCTCGCCCCGGAATTTCTCCCGGCGGTCCTCCATCAGCTGCGCGGTGAACGGGTGAGCCAGCACCTGGACCCCGGGCCAGGCATCGGCAAATTCCGCGGCCCCGGCCCAGTGATCATCGTGCCAGTGCGAGATCACGAGGTATTTCACCGGTTTGGGAGTGAGGCGCTTGATGTCGGCGATGACGGCGCGAGTCATCGGCGGGTGGTGCCCGGCGTCGAACACCAGCACCGCGTCCCGGCCGATCACCGCCACGATGTTCCCGCTGACCACCGGATTCATCCGCTTCTCGACGAACGCCCAGGTATCGTCGGCGACCTTGAGGACCTGGTAGTCGAACGGCCCCTCGGCGGATCCCGGAGACCCCGCCGAGCAACACACTGCGATGGCAGAGAAGAGGCGCTGCGTCATCGGAAGCAACAAGGTGTCCGCCCTGGTGGAGGTCTACCTGCATTACGTGAAACAGGCGACTCCCACCCGACCGGATAATCCTCTGCGACGGAACCAGTTTGGAACGGACTCGGCCCTATTGCGGTCTGATCGCCTTGAGTATTCCCGGGCGATCCACGACGCGCCCGTCGTGCACCACCTGCCAGATCCGCCGCGTGTTACGAATGTCCGCCAGCGGGTCGGCATCCAGGATGACGAGATCGGCCCACTTTCCCGCCGCGATGGTGCCGAGGCTCTGGTCCGCCCCGAGGATCCGGGCCGCGCCGCCGGTGCCGGCATGGATCGCCTGCGCCGGAGTCAACCCCGCCGCGACCAGCTGCTCCAGCTCCATATGGACACCGATCGGAATCTGCCAGATGTCCGTCCCGGTGCCGAGATTCACGCCCGCCCGCTGCAACGTGATCGCGCCCTCCCGCGCCCGCCCCACGTCCTGAGCCCACTCCCGCCGGGCCGCCGGGGTCAGCTTGAGCATCCACTCAAAGTTGTTCCGCGCCGGCAGAAACGGAGCCAGCTCCGCGTCCTCGTCGAGGAGCGCGGGCCGCTGGTTGAGCCGCACCGCGAAATCGAAATAGGTGATCGTGGGCACCACACCGATCCCCGCGGCCCGGAATAACTGGATCAGGTCGTCGTACATGTAGGTGTTGCCGCGGGGTTCGCAGGTGCCGAAGTGCTCCTTGGCGTCCATGCCGGCCACGATCAGCGGCAACAGATGCGCGCAGTGACCCGTCGCTCGCATGCCTCGGCGATGGGCCTCCGCGATCATCCGCGCGTTGATGTCCCAGCGCCGGAAGGTCCGGGTCTTGACGTGCTGCGCCCCGAACGCCTGGGCCAGCGCCACGGCGCGTTCGATGTGGCCGGGATCGGCCTCCGGCTCGATCCCGCGTCCCTGCTCCTCGTCGTACGGCCAGTCGCTGTAGAACTGAAAGCCGCCATAGCCGACCCGGGGCCCGGGAAGCGCTCCCGCGGCGATCGCGTCCGCGTAGGCGACCAGGGGCGCCATGGAAGAGCCCTGGTCGCGCACGGTGGTGACTCCGAAATAGAGGAACCCGGGGAGCAGATCGGGCCGATAGGTGTGCGCGTGGAGATCCATGAGGCCCGGCATGACCACGCGGCCCGCCGCCTCCAGCACCCGCGCCCCGCCGGCGGAAAGGCGGCCCGCGGGCGCGATGCGGGCGATCCGCCCCCGTTCGAGCAACAGGTCGCGGGGAGCCGTCATCGGTCCACCGGTGCCGTCGATGATCCGGACGTTCCGGATCAGCAGCGGCTCCGCCACCGGAGGCGTGAAAGAGAGCGGCCAGCCCAGCCGCTGTTCCTGGCCGTCGGGCGAGCGCAACCGCAGCCCGCCGTCCGAGACGAAGAGCAGAGTCCCGTCCCGCGCCGCCGAGGCATACAGCGCCGCGGCGCTTCCGATCGGGGCCGGCTCGGACCGCAACCCGGTACGATCGAATGCCGCCTGCCAGAGCCGATCGTGGCGGACGAACACGATGCGGTGTTGCGGGGTCCACTGCAGAAAAATCGGCGCATCGGCGAAGCGGGTAACGTCGACGCGAGGCCCGGAGAGGGGTACGAAGGTCGCCCGGGTCGGCTGGTCCGCCTCCCCCGTCACCAGCAGGCCGTCCGACTCCGGACTCCACTGCGGCGGACTGGCCCAGGTGAGACCGATCGATCCCAGGTTCTCCAGGTGCGCGGTATCGGCCACCGTGCCGGCGCGTGCATCCGCCACCCGCAGCACGCCGTCGTCCTGGACGTGCACGAAGGCCAGCCGGCGACCATCGGGAGAGTACGCGGGGAAAGCCTCCCGGCCGGGCAGACTGGTAACCCGCCGGGTTACCCCCTTCGCCAGCTCGGTCGCGAACAGGTCCTCCTGATCCGGCGCCCCGGCCGACCACGCGACTTCGGCGCCGTCCGGCGACCAGGCCAGCGACGTCGCGCCGAACGGAACCTCCGCGACCGCACGCGGCGTTCCTCCGACCGGGATGACCCACAGCTTGCCCAGCCCGAGCATCCCGATGGTGCGCCCGTCCGGCGAGAGCGCCATCCCCATGAAGCCCCGCGCCGGCTCCCGGCGACCGGGTTCCGGAAACCGGGCCGGCGGCAGCACCCGCCGCGGGCGCGTGAGCGCGAGCTCGGCGGTGAACCGGATCTCCGAGGGCGGCCCGCCCGAGGCGCCCACCTTCCACAAGCGCCCGTCAGCCGAATAGATCAGCCCCGATCCATCGGGCATCCAGCGAATGCGGGTCGGCGTGACGTCGGCGTGGTTGGTCACCCGGACCGGCGCGCCCGTCGCGGTGCTCCCCTCGGAGATCGCCAGCACCCACACCTGCATTCGGCCGGCCGAGTCGGGG
>DASYPZ010000167.1:0-8622 GCA_036006105.1 Gemmatimonadales bacterium
CCCCCCTCTGCAGAACGCGACTCGCCGCAGGAACCCGGTGATGCGCGGGCCCCTGCGGCGAGGTGGTACGATGGATCAGTGGTGCTTACGGGAGCAGAATCAGATCGATCCCGGTCAGGACCTGCGCATTCCCGAGGGTGATGGGGCTGCTGACCACCGAGGTGAAGCCGGTCGCCGACGCCGCCACCACGTAATTACCCGGGGCCAGGAAGTGCAGGGTGTATGCCCCGGTCACCAGATCGGCGGATGTGGTCTGCACGGTATCGGTTCCCACGATGGCATAGACCGTCGCGTGTGCGATGACCGGGGTCACGGTCCCGCTGATGCTCGCGGCCACGTCCATCGCCGTCGCGTGCAGCACCGGCTTGAACGAGACGCTGTTGGGGTGGTCGTGCGGCCCCTGGAAGACGAAGCTCTGGCTGATGTCGAAGTCGACCAGGAGAACGGTTTCACCGGTGGTGACGTCCACCGGTGGGCTGAAATTGACCTTCAGGCCGGTCTCCGATCCGCTGGGCACCGTCAGCTTCGCGGTGTTCGTCCCGTCGGAGAAGGTATGACCCGCCTTGAGCACCACGCGGGCCGAGTCCACCAGCAGCCGGACCTGGCTGTAGCTCCCGGTGGGTACGTCGACGCTGCCCAGCGTGGCGGTCACGCCGTTCTGCAAGGTCAGCAGGTCGAAGGATGCCTTGGTGTTGCTGATGATCTCGTCCTGGGCGCTCACCCCACTGCCCTTCACCGTCACCTGCGAAATGTAGATGGTGGCGCTCTCCAGATCGTCGGAGGGCGCATCGGTGAGCCGTACCGTCATCCGGGCGGTGCCCGCCGGTGCATTGTTGTCGTTGCTGCACGCGACCGCGCCAGCCAGCGCCAGCAGAGGAGTCAGAAATCGGATCATGCCCTTCATAAAACACTCTCCCTTGGAATGCGCCTGCTGCGGCGCTAGGTGATGATTTCACTTGTAGGACGACCGGCCAGCGTGCACTCGCACCGCCGGGTCCAGAGGGGAGTGATTTGGGTCATGCCGATAACTGCAGTCCGAAATGCACGGGGAGATTCCCGGACCAGGCCGAGCATCTCCCCTCAGTCGCAGCGGGTGTAAATCCGGGTTACCAGGAACCCGTCGTGACTGAAATCCGCCAACGGCGTGTTACGGGGTTTGCGGCTGCTCCATTTCCGAAGCATAGGCCTTCTTCAGATTGGCCTGGTATTGATCGTACAGCCCCCGCAACGTCGCATGCTCGCGCGTGATCGCGTCCCGGAACGCCGCGTCGGTGAGGTAGTGGTAGAGCATCGCCGACATGATCTGGGCGTCGGCCCGGAAGGCCGAGTGCCCCACTGCGGTGAACGCGTCGTCCAGCATGCCCTGGGTGTGGTTCGGGAAGGTCGAGCTCGCCACGACGACCCCGACCCCCGGCACGTCCAGCGACACCCCGCCGGTTTCCTCATAACCCGCCGGCCGTCCCTGATCCGGTTCCACCCGGGTCGCGCCCAGCGACTTGGCGTAGGCGAAGAAGGTCTCCTCCAGCGTGCCCAGCGAGATGCCGTCCCGGTATTCGCCGTAGTGGTCGATCTTCACCTCGGTGCCGGTGGCCATCGCCGCGGCCCGCGCCGCATTGTCCATCATCGTCGAGATGTGCTGCAGATAGACGCCGTCGGGGTAGCGGATGTAGTAGTCCACCACCGCACGGTCCGGCACCACGTTGGGCGCGACCCCGCCCTCGGGAATGACCCCCTGGATCGACGCCTCGGGCCGGAAGCTGGAGCGCAGCCCGTCCACCGCCACGTAGAAATGCACCGCGGCCTCGAGGGCATTACGCCCGTTCCAGCTGCTCAGCTGGTGGGAGGGCCGGCCGGTGAAGGTGTATTTCACCTCGTTGATGTCGAGGCAGCAGATGCCGAAGCCGGCGCGGGAGCGCGCCGTCGCCGAGGTGGAGTGGCTCCGGACCAGAATGCTGGCGCCCTTGAAGATGCCGGCGTCGCGCATGATCGCCTTGGCCGGCGGGCCGATCTCTTCTGCCGGGGTCCCGTAGATCACGATCGTCCCGGGCAGCTTCCTCGAAGTCATTTCCTCCTGGAGCGCCACCGCCGCGGCAATGGCCACCGGGCTCTGCGCGTTGTGCTGGTCTCCGTGAAACGCCCCGCTGGTGCCTCGCAGCGCGTCATACTCCGCGATGAGCCCCAGCATCGGCCCCCCGGTGCCGGCGGGAGAGGCCCAGCGCGCCACGAACGCCGTGGGCAGGCCGGCCGAGCCGGTGTCCACGGTGAAGCCGTTCTTCCGGAGCACCTTGACGAGGGTGTCCACGGCACGAAACTCCTTCCAGCCCACTTCCGGGTTCCGCCCGATCCAGTCGCTCAGACCCTGCATGTCGGAATCCCAGATGGCGCCGGTCCGGGCCAGGAGCCGGTCGCGTTCCGGGTCCTTGGCGCTCACCAGACGCCCGCCCAGGCCCATCGGCGCGAGCGCGGTCTGGAGGGAATCGATCGACTTGAGCACCGCCCCGGCGGCGGCCCGCTCGGTGGGCGTGGTCTGAGCGGCGAGCGGGGCCAGCGCGACCGTGGCACCCGCGGCCAGCGCCAGCGCGCTTCTCGGAACGCTATGGAACATGGTGGCTCTCCTTGGTGCGTATCGAAAACTGAATCGTCGGGTCAGGGTCGAGCCGGCTGGGTGAGCCGGAAAAACAGGATCGCCGCGCGGCGGGTGAGCCGGGGCAGCTGGCTGAGATCCGCGGTTTCCTGATCGGTGTGGCCGCCGGTTCCCGCCAGGCCGAGGCCATCGATGACCATGGGAACGATACCCGCCACGAATGATACGTCCGCCGCGCCGGCCCGGGCCGGATTGTCGATGCCGACCGGTCCCTGGTCCAGGTCTCGACTGGTCCGGTCCAGGATCGCGAGCAGGCGGCGGTTGCCCTCGGTCGGTGCCATCGGCGGATAGCCGTCCTCGAAGACGATCGCCGAGGTGGTATGGGGGAGGTGGCTCGCCACGATCGCCTGCATGGCCGCCTTCGCCTGGGCGAGCCGCTCGGCGGAGATGGTCCGGAGATCCCCCGCGACCACCATCCGTGCCGACACCACGTTGCTCTTGCCCGCGGCGGTCCCCTTGACCGCAGTCGAGTCGAGCTCCACGGCGGTGCCACCCAGCGCCACGCCCGGGTTGAAGGTGAGCAGCGGATCACCGGTGAGCTGCTCCCGGAAGGTCTGCAGCACCCGCGCGGCCTCGTAGATGGCGCCGGGACCGATGTCGTCCCGGAAGATCTGGGACGAGTGCGCCGGGGTTCCCGTCGTGGTGAGGATCCAGCCGGTGTATCCCCGCCGCGCGATGACGGCCGTCGTCGGATCGCCGTCTCCGTCCTCGAAGCCGATGGCGACATCGGCGCGGTGTGCGGCCTCGATCAGGGTCCGGCGGGCCAGCGCCTGCGGCTCGCCCGCGTGCTCCTCATCCCCGTGCAGGACGATGGTGACGTTCATCTTTCCCAGCGCGCCCTGGGCCTTCAAGGCCTTGAGCGCCTGGATCATGATCACATCGCCGCCCTTCATGTCGGTGCTTCCGGGTCCGCGGGCATGGGTCGAGTCGATGCGCTCGAACCGCTGAAAGGGGCTGTCGGGATCGAACACGGTATCGAGATGACCGATCAGCAGGAGCCGCGGTCCCGATCCGGAATGCTCCGCGATCAGGTGGCCGGCCCGCCGATAGGGGGCACCGTCCTCCCAGCGGGTGATGAACCCCAGCGAATCGAGCTGGGCCCGGAGGACCGCTCCCACCTCCCGAACCCCGGCGAGGTTGAGCGTGCCGCTGTTGATGTTCACCAGGCGTTCCAGCAACGCCAGCCCGTCCCGGTTCCCGGCGTCGACCTGCTGGACTATGGCGCGCTCGGCGGGACTGAGCTGGGCGGCGAGGGGAGGCGCGAGGAAAAGGAAAGGGAGGACGCGGACGAGACGACGCATGAGGCCCCAAAGTCGGTAGGTCGGTAAGGCGGTAGGTCGGTAAACATACCGCCCTACCGCCCTACCGCCTACTACCGTCCCAGCCCCACCAGGATCATGAAGGTCCGGTTCTTGTAGCTCTCACTCGATGTCACGGTCGACAGCTTGAGATCGGTGAGGCCGTACACATACCGAGCTTCCAGCGACAGCCCGGCCGACCCTCCCAACCGAACTCCAGCTCCGATGATGCCGGCAAAATCCGTCTTCTTGCGCCCGGCGTCGGGGCAGGGGGCGGTGTTGTTGGCGGTGCGGCACTTGGCTTCGAAGGACACCTGGGGACCGGCGTACCCGAAGGGCCGGATACCCGGAGTCGGCAGGGTGACCTTCAAATAGGCTGGAATGTCGACGTAGTCGAGATGGGTCCATTGATCATTGATGCTCTGATCCGACCGGGCGCCCCGCTGGGCGTACATCGCCTCGATCCCGACTCCGATGACCTTGGCCCGATAGCCGAGGAAGAGGCCTCCCGCCGCTCCGATCCGGGTCTTCAGGTCACCGGGAAAGACCCCCTGGTTCTTGATGTTCCCGAAGGATGCGCCCGCCTTGAGCCCATACTCCGCCTGCGCCGCGAGGGTGCCGTGAAAGGCCAGGGCCACCCCGGCGGATATGATCAGGGTCCGAACGCGCATGGAAACCTCACCGATAGATGGAATTGGTGCTGCTCAGTACCTGAGGGACGCCCGAAACGGACGCTTTCCACACGCCGATTCGGGCGCAGTGTCGCACGATGCGCCAATCGCACGAAAGCGAGGCGCCAAACCGGGAATCTGACAGTGTCAATTTTCTGTGAGGGACAGACCCAAACAATTGGAAGGTCGCGACTTAGAGGGCGACGGGCGCGCTGGCGCCGTTCCACCCGCCGGGATCGTTCGGGGTACGCTGTTTGCCCCTCTCGACTCCAGACGTGGTTTACCTGGAGGAACGATGCGTTTCCGATATCGCGACAACCGTGGAAGAGTGGTGGCACTGGCCGACGTCGCCTCGCTGCTCAAGGCGATCCGCGCCGGCGTGCTCACCGCTGATTCTCAACTTGCCGTCGACGACGAGAAGTCCTTCCAGAGGGCCGAGCTGGTCGTGGCGTATCAGCAGGCCGCGGTCGCCGTGAGCCGGACCGGTGGAATTCCCGAATCGACCGCGACTGCGCCGACCCCGGCCTGGCATGCCCGGACCCGAGTCCGGATCGGGGCCGGGATCGTTGCCATCGCGCTGTTGGGAGTGCTGGCCACCCTCCGGCTGCAGTCGATCGGGCGGGATCATGCCAGGCAGTTCGCCGCCGCGGCCACGGCCGGACCGTCCCATCTCGCGGAGAACATGCTGGCGAAGCTGACCGCCGAGTTCGGTGATTCGGCCGCGGTCTCCCAACACCGGCTGCAGGACTGGGTGGACCGGCAGCGGTTTCCCGACCATTTCCGGGGCTCGGCGCTCCATGGAGTCGCGTCGCTCCGGGGTGTCAGGGCCAATGCCGCACGGTACGGCAAGATCGCCGACAGCCTCCAGCTGCAGAGCCGCGACTTCGCCATCCTGCTGGTCCAGCGAGCCGAGAGCGCCGAGGCGGCCGACACCGCGCTCAACGGGCTCATGAGCTCGGTGGAAGATGCCCTGGTGCAGTGGCAGCGCGAGTTCAACGCCTGGGCCGACATCCAGCGCGGCGCCGCGGCGACGCTCGATTCGCTCGCCGGCTTCGTGCTGGACCATCAGCAGTCGTTCGCGATCCGCGAGGGACAGCCGGTGTTCCTGAGCCATACCGATGGAAACCGTTTTCGCGAGCTGGCCGACAACCTGGGCTCGTTCGCGGGGCGGGAAAAGGCCTGGGCCGACGCCCTGAGAGAGCGCCGGCCCGAGTGGATGACCGCGTTGTCCGAGGGGGATCGGCCCCGGTTCGGACGCAACGTGCTCAGCGGTCCAGCCAGTAACTGATCTTCACGAGGAAGGTGTTGTCGGGATGAGCCTGGTCGAAGAGCCAGCTGAGGTCCTGGCGGAATGACCGGTTGCCCTGACCGTTCTCGAAGTCCTGGCGGCCCTGCTGCCACACCAGGAACAGCGCCGACCCCGGGCGATACTCCCACCGCAGCACCACGTTCGAGCGGAACTGCTTGAAGTTGAACCCGCCCGGGCTGGCGGCCTCGGGGCCGCTGTAGGCCTTGAGGCGCGCATCGTAGCTGTCGGCGCGCGGGTCGTTCAGCTCCCGCACCCTGCTGTAGGTACCCTTGCTGATGAACGGCTCCACGTAGGCCTGGAAGGTCAGCGTCGGCGAGGCGGTGAAGTTGGCCCGCGCCTGGACGCTGGCGGTGCGCTGCACCAGATGCGCGAAGGTGTAGTGGGTCTGCGCCGAGAGGTCCGTGAAGTTCCCGAACGGCTGGCGATCATCGGTGTTCCACGAATAATTCATCCCCAGTGTCGCGGTCCAGCCCGTGAAGATCCGGAAATCCATCGTCGGGTTCACATTGAACGAATGGGAGCGGCCACCGTCGGCCTTCCACCAGTTGAACCAGACGCTCGGCACCGCGACCCAGCGGGTGTCTCCCTGGATGCCGAGCCAGGGGGCGATGTACCGCGAGGTCCGGAGCGCCGGGCCTCCGCGGGCGCAGCGATCGCAATACACCGTGCCGAGCCCGCCGAGCGTGCCACCCATGTGGATGAAGAAGCTGTTGGGCAGCTCGAAGTGCACGTTGCTGTTCACCGCGTGCTCCAGCGGCAGCCCCTTGATGGTCCAGTCGTTCCACTCGTTGAAATTCCAGAACAACCGCCGGAAGAAAGGCCCCGGCTTGTTGAACTGGAGCGTGGCCCAGGTGGCCTGGTCCTGCCAGTCGGCGCGGCGCAGGAAGCCCAGGTCGTTGGCTTCGAAGCCGGCCGAGACCCGCTGATAGCTGGTCTCGAACCGGATCTTGCCGCCCCCCACCTTGCCGAACTTGAGCTGCGACGAGCTGCCGCCGAGGGAGGTCCGGGTGGGGTCGTAGTCGAGCTCACCGTCGGGACGCTGGTAATAGTGCACCGAGCTGCGCTGGGTCGCGTCGATCGCCTCGGCGCTCCCGGTCACCCGCGAGCCCGCGATCCGGGCGTTGATCTCGTAGCGGCTCCGGCTGAACCGGTGCCGGAAGTCGAGGCCGCCCACCATCGCGCTGGACCGCAGGTCCGCCCGCGTGAACGGATCCAGTGAGCGGTCCACCGAGGTGCCGATGAATCCGATGCTGGTCTGCCCGCCCCGCAGGTCCTGGTTGGCCCGGACCACCGCGTAGTTGGTCCGCGGCTCGATGGTGTTGTTCAGGGCCCCCTCTTCCCGGCCGGTGTAGGCGTCCAGCAGCCCGATCGAGAGTCCCTTGGTGGTGCGGCCGGTGAGCTTGGCCGCGCCGAGGATGTTGGTTCCGGTATTCGCGGCGTCATCCGGGCCGGCCAGCTGCGGGGCCCGGCCGATCCGGCGGGAATAGAACAGGTTCTCGGAGCCGCAGTCGTTCACCGCGTAGCAGTTGATGCTGTAGCTGAGCAGGCCGGCGCCCTCGATGAAGAAGGGGCGTCGTTCCTGGAAGAAGGTCTCGAAGGCGCCGAGGTTGAGCACGGCGGGGTCGGATTCCACCTGGCCGAAATCGGGGTTGACGGTGCCGTCGATGGTGAGGTTCGACGAGAGCCCGTACTTGAAGTCGAGACCGCCGGTGTACTTCTGGGGGTGATCGAAGCGGTTCCCCGGCTTGGGCACCGTGATGTTCTTGGTGACCGCATAGGGCGCGATTTCCAGCCGGCGGGGCGCCGCCAGTCCCCGGAGCCCATGCACTTCGCCGAGCTGCGAGGAGAGGCCGGCCTTGTTGTTCTCGTACAGCGGCCAGCTGACCCGTTCCTTGTACCGGTCGATATCCCGCCAGACCGCGAATCCGAAGGTGTTCGATTCCGCCTGCGCGTAGCGCATCTGCGAGAGCGGAATCCGGAACTCCGCGGTCCAGCCCAGGGAATCCACCTGGGTTCCCGCTTCCCAGACGCCGTCCCACGCATCGTCCTCGTTGCCGTCGTTGGAAATGGCGTAGTCCCGTTTGACGCCGGCGGGATTCACCGCGAACTCGTAGCCCGACCGGCGGTCGTGGTAGGAATCGACGATGATCTTGAGCTGATCGCTGGCGGTCCGGATGTCTCGCCGGGCCAGCAACTTGAGAATGCGTTTCGGCTCGGGGTCGAAGGCCCGAATGAAGACATAGAAGTTCCGGGCATCGTAGGCCACCCGCACCTCGGTCGCGAACCTCGGCGCCTTCCCGGGATTGGGGTCGAACTCCTGGAACGCGTTGATTTTCGGCGCGTCCCGCCAGACCTCATCGTCGTCCTTCCCGTCGATCACCGGGGCGCGAACCGCCTTGGCCGCGATCGCGGTGGCCGGACCGGGGGGCGGCGGGACGACCGGATGATTCTTGACGGCAAGCGCCTGGAGCAGACACAGCGCGCTGAGGACTGACACCATGACGCATTCTCGGGTTGGGGAACTACCGATGAGATACCCGTAAACGGAAAAGCGTTGCTCGATGGGACCTCGATGACCTAACCGAGGGGGTCTCGTTCGTCTCTCCTATATACGGGACCCGACCACCGCCCTGCGACGGCGGTTCGTCTATGTTACAGCGGCTTCATTATTTTCACCCTTCCGACAGTCGAGGGTGGTTG
>DASYPZ010000168.1:0-2123 GCA_036006105.1 Gemmatimonadales bacterium
ATGGGATGGCTGCACACTCTGCCTGGAATGGGCTGGGTGCCGCAATCCCTGGAGCAACTCTTCGGCCTGATCTTCGCGCCCGTCGCATTCGTCATGGGCGTACCGTGGAAGGACGCTCATGCCATTGGCGACCTGTTGGGCACGCGCCTGGTGCTGAATGAGTTCGTCGCGTTCCTGAAACTCGGTCCCATGAAGGACTCGCTGGACCCGCGCTCTTTCGTAATCGCCACCTATGCGCTCTGCGGATTCGCCAACTTCAGTTCGATCGCGATTCAGATCGGCGGCATCGGCGCGCTGGCGCCCACCCGCAAGAGCGATCTCGCCAAGCTCGGCTTCCGGGCGATGCTTGCCGGAACGCTCGCCAACTTCATGTCGGCGACCATCGCCGGGATCCTGCTATGAGTGACGTAGGCGCGGCTCGTGACGCAGTCTTAGCGCGGCTGGCGGGTCGGAAGCCGACCATCGCGATCGTGCTGGGGTCCGGACTGGGCGGCCTGACGGACCTGATCGGCGACCCAGTGCGGATTCCCTACTCGGATATTCCCGGGTTTCACGCGCCCAAAGTCGAGGGACACAAGGGCGAGCTGGTCATCGGCACACTCGCCGATAAGATTGTCCTGGCCCAGAGCGGTCGGTTTCACATGTACGAGGGATACTCGGCCGCCGAGAACGTGCTGCCGGTCCGGGTGTTCGGGTCGTTGGGGATCGAGACACTCATCGTGACCAATGCCGCCGGCGGGGTGCGGCGGAGCTACACCGCGGGCACCCTGATGCTGATCTCCGACCATCTCAATTTGAGCGGGATGAATCCGCTGGTCGGTCCGCATCGCCCCGGCGACGAGCGCTTTCCCGATATGACCGACGCCTACGACCCGACCTACCGGGAGGTGGCGCGGGCCCAGGCGCTCAAGCTGGGGATCCGGCTGGAGGAGGGGGTGTACGCCAGCCTGCTCGGGCCCAGTTACGAGACCCCGTCGGAGGTGCGCATGCTGGAACGGCTGGGCGCCGACGCGGTAGGCATGAGTACCGCGGTCGAGGTCATTGCGGCGCGGGCCCAGGGTATCCGATGCCTCGGGTTTTCGCTGGTGACCAATCCCGGTGCCGGCATCAGTCACGTGCCGCTGGCCCACAAGGACGTCATGGAGACGGCGGCTCGGGCGGGAAAGGATCTGGCCCGGCTCATCGAGGGGATCGTGTCGGTGCTGCGCGAGACGCCGGGAGTCCGAGGCTCCGCCGGCGTGGGGTTTCTGAATTCCTGACGTCCCGATCGACGAAGCCTACGCGGAATGGTCGAGTGGACCGTGTCCCTGGCCCAGACCCGGCGCCGCCGCGATCGCGCGACGCACGTACTCCACGGCCTTTTCCACCGCCTGTCCCAGCGGCCGCCCCAGCGCCAGCCCCGCGGTGACCGCGGCCGAGAGGGTGCAACCGGTGCCATGGGTGGATCGGGTTGCGATGCGATCGTGAGCAAACTGTCGCACCTCCCCCGGGGTGACCAGCACATCGATCAGCCGATCTCCCGCCAGGTGGCCACCCTTGATGAGCGCCGCGCCGGCTCCGCGCTCGATCAGCTCGCGTCCGGCGCGTTCCATGGCGTCGGCATCGTTCACGGCATGGCCGGTGAGGATCGCTGCTTCGGCCAGATTCGGAGTGATCAGTGTCGCGAGCGGGACCAGACGCCCGAGCACCTCCCGCTCGGCACCGGGATCCAGCAGCCGGTCCCCCGATGTCGCGACCATCACCGGGTCGAGCACGTAGGGACCGAAACGGTATCGTCCGATCGCGGCAGCCACCGCGGATACCAGCTCACCGGTGGCCAGCATTCCGGTTTTCAGGGCCGCGGGCGGGAGGTCTTCCGCCAGCGCGTCGAGCTGGGCCAGGACGATTTCGATGGGGACCGGGTGTACGGCACGCACTTCGCGGGTGTTCTGGGCCGTGACCGCGGTGACCACCGAGGTGCCGAACACGCCAAACCGCTGAAACGTCTTGAGATCCGCCTGGATACCGGCGCCGCCGCCGGAATCGGACCCCGCGATCGTGAGGGCAATTCGCATCGATGAGTCACTCGCTGCACACGTTGGTGCGGGATCTGAAACTGGCCCGGGGCCGGGAGCGGCGCGGGC
>DASYPZ010000169.1:0-3261 GCA_036006105.1 Gemmatimonadales bacterium
GGCCGCCGGTCAAGTTCACCGAGTCCATGCAGTACCGGGCCGACGGCGCGGGTTACCTGCCCACGGGGTACCGCCACATCTTCCTGCTTCCCTCCGAGGGCGGCACTCCAAGACAGCTCACCAGCGGCCCGTACGACGACGGTGCGCCGCACTGGGCTCCCGACGGACGCGCGCTGATCTTCGCGGCGGACCGGAGCGAGACCGCCGAATACAACGCGATCGAAAGCGAGATCTACGAGGTGTCGGTCGCCGACGGCGCGGTCAAGGCGCTCACCCATCGCAAGGGCCCCGATGGAAGCCCGGCGGTATCGCCGGACGGGAAGCTGATCGCGTACACCGGCTTCGACGACCGGGACCAGTGGTATCAGGTCACCCGCCTCTACGTCATGAACCGCGACGGCAGCGGATCGCGCGTGCTGACGCCGAAGCTGGACCGGGACATTGCCGAGCCGGTGTGGAGCAAAGACGGGCTGGGGCTCTACGTGCAATACGATGACCAGGCCGACACCCGGGTCGCCTATGTGCCGCTGAGCGGCGAGATGCGCCAGCTCGCGCAGGGACTGGGCGGGCTCTCACTGGACCGGCCCTACAGCGGCGGCGGCTACTCGGTTTCCGCGGACGGGCGGGTCGTCTATACCCAGGGCGGTCCGGACCACCTCGCCGATCTCGCCATCACGCGAGCTGGCTCGTCGCCCCAGCGGCTCACCCGGCTCAATGACGACCTGCTCGGCCAGAAGACGCTCGGCACCGTGGAGGAGATCTGGTACAAGTCCGGATTCGATCAGCGCCGCATCCAGGGGTGGATCGTGAAGCCGCCCGGATTCGATCCGCGCCGGAAATATCCCATGATCCTGGAAATCCACGGCGGGCCCTCCGCCATGTACGGTCCGTTCTTCGGAGCGGATATCCAGCTCTACGCCGCGGCGGGTTATGTCGTTCTCTACACCAATCCGCGGGGCAGCACCGGGTACGGGGAGGAATTCGGGAACCTGATCCATCACGACTACCCCGATCACGACTACGACGACCTGATGACCGGGGTCGACAGCGTGATTGGCCGGGGATACGTCTCGGCGGACAGCCTCTACGTCACCGGCGGCAGCGGAGGCGGGGTGCTCACGGCCTGGATCGTCGGACACACCCATCGCTTCAAGGCGGCCGTGGTGTCCAAACCGGTCATCAACTGGACCAGCTTCGTCTTGACCTCGGACGGTCTGTCGCTCTACACCCGGTACTGGTTCTCCGGGCCGCCGTGGCAGCATCCCGAGGAGTACGCGCGCCGGTCTCCCCTGACGTACGTCGACAGCGTCACCACGCCGACCATGCTCTTCACGGGAGAAGTGGACTATCGCACCCCCAGCGCCGAGGCGGAGCAGTTCTACGGCGCGCTCAAACTTCGCAAGGTACCGACGGCCATGATGCGGATCCCCGATGCATCGCACGGGGTGGAAGAGCACCCCAGCAACCTGATCGCCAAGGCGGCCTACATCATCGGCTGGTTCAACCGGTACCGCTCATGACCGACGCCAAGCTGATCAATCACGTGTCCGACACCGCGCGCTGGGTAGCGGTCTATCGCGCCATGGAAACCGAGCGCCCCGACGCGATCTTCTCCGATCCCTTTGCCCGCCGGCTGGCGGGCGAGCGGGGCGAGGCGATCGTCCAGGGAATGCCGAAGGGGCGCCAGATGTCCTGGCCCATGGTGGTGCGCACCGCGGTGATGGACGAGATCATCATGCGATGCATCACCAAGCAGGGTGTGGACTGCGTGCTCAACCTGGCGGCCGGTCTCGACGCGCGGCCCTGGCGGCTGCCGCTGGCACCCACGCTGCGCTGGATCGATGTGGATCACCCGGTCATGATCGACCTCAAGCTGGGCGAGCTGGCCAAGGAAACGCCGAGGTGTCAATACGAAGGCGTGCGTCTCGATCTGGCGGATGTGCCGGCACGGAAAGCCCTGTTCGACCGGGTGGATGCGGCATCCCGGCGGGTCCTCGTGATCACGGAGGGTTTGCTGGTCTACTTGCCGGCACTCGCGGTGGCGGAGCTGGCGCGAGACCTCTATCGTGAGGGAAGCTTCCAGTGGTGGCTCATGGATCTGGCCAGCCCGGGACTCCTCAAGATGCTGGCCAAGAACTGGGGCAAGGTGGTCGCGGAGGGCAACGCGCCGTTTCAGTTCGGCCCCGCCGAGAGCACCGGCTTCTTCGAGCCGCTCGGCTGGAGGGAGCTGGAATGGCGGGTCATGATGGACGAGAGCATCCGGCTCAAGCGGATGATGCCGATGGCCAAGTTCTGGAAGTTCGTCGGCAGCCTGGCACCCAGGAAAAAGCAGGAAGAATTCAAGCGGTTTTCGGGGATCGCGTTGCTGGGGCGGAGCTAGCCTCAGGCCCCGTAGGGAACCCAGATATTCTTGACCTGGGTCGCCTCGCGGAGGAACTCCTCCCCTTCCCCCTCATGGCGGTCCAGCCAGTCGGTCGTGCCCCACTCGGCCTTGGAGCGCTTCATGTTGCCCGCCGAGAGCTTCTCCACCTCGGCGGCTTCCTCCCGGGGGCCGTAGAACCAGATCGCATCCACGTCGTCGTGGGCGGCCAGCACGGTCGCGAGATCCTTGCGGCCCCCGGTGATGATGTTGATGACCCCGGCCGGAACATCCGAGGTATCGAGGACCTGGTAGAGATCGGTGGCGAGCAGCGGCCACCGCTCGGAGGGAATCGCCACGACGCAGTTGCCCATCGAGACCGCGGGGAGCACCAGGGACAGGAAGCCGAGCAGCGGCGAGTCCGTGGGCGCCACGAGGCCCATCACGCCGATCGGCTCGTTCATCGCGAGGGTCACGTTGCGGAAGGGCGTCGCATGGACCCGGCCATCGTACTTGTCGGCCCAGGCGGCGTAGGCAAAGGCGCGCCGGATGGCGGCGGCGACCTCGGCGTGCGCATCGGGGAGCCGACAACCGGTCAGGATGGAGAGGCGAGCCACGAATTCGGCCTCTCGCACCGAAAGGTTTTCGGCGAGATAGTACAGGATCTGGGCCCGGGTGTGCGCCGATGTGGTGGCCCAGGCCGCTTCGGCCTTGTGTGCCGCCTCCACCGCGTTGCGGATGTCCTTGCGGTTCCCGCGCCCCACCTCGCCGATCGGGGCGCCGGCCGGATCGAGAATCGGAGCGGAGTAGCCGGAGTCGGGGCGAACCTGCTTGCCGCCGATGTAGAGCTTGGCGGTGCGATCAATCGGCGGGACGGCGGTAAGGCGGGAGGGCGGGAGGGC
>DASYPZ010000170.1:0-12579 GCA_036006105.1 Gemmatimonadales bacterium
GAGCGGTTGGCCGCGCGCAATCAGGCCCACGACGAAGGGGCCTGGGTACGGGAGGCCGCGGAGGCCTACGCCGCCAAGCACGCCGCGACCAGCCGGGAGGCGGCGTGAGACTCTGGGAGGTGTTCACCCAGGCGGGACACGGCGCGCCGCATGAGCACGCCGGCAGCGTGCACGCGCCCGACGCCGAGCTGGCCCTCCAGAATGCCCGCGACGTCTACACGCGTCGCGGCGAGGCCGTCAATATCTGGGTGGTTCCGAGCGAGGAGATCACCGCGTCGAGCCCGGAGGATGCCGGCCCGTTCTTCGATCCGGGGAACGACAAGCCGTACCGGCACCCGCAGTTCTATAAAGTTCCCAGAGGCATGAAGAGCGAGTGAGTCAGGATTCAGGATCGAGGATTGAGGGTAGAGGGACTGCCCTGCCGGAATACCTCCTGCGTCTGGGCGACGATCGCCTGGTCCTCGGGCACCGGCTCTCCGAGTGGTGCGGTCACGGGCCGGTGCTCGAGGAAGACATCGCCACGGCGAACATCGCGCTCGACCTGCTGGGCCAGGCCACGATGTTCCTCCGCATGGCCGGCCAGATCGAGGGGCAGGGCAGGGACGAAGACGCGCTGGCCTACTGGCGAGACGAGAATCAGTTCCGCAACGCCTCGATCGCCGAGCTGCCCAGGGGCGACTTCGGCTTCACCATCCTGCGGCAATTCCTGTTCAGCGCCTGGGCGTTCCATCACCTCGGAGCTCTCGCGACTTCGGCCAATGCCGAGCTCGGCGCCGTCGCCGCCAAGGCGCTCAAGGAGACCCGCTATCATGTGCGCCACAGCAGCGAGTGGGTGCTGCGGCTGGGTGACGGAACCGCGGAGAGCCATCGCCGCGCCCAGGCCGCGCTCGACGAGCTGTGGCCCTGGACCGGCGAGCTCTTCTGGCAGGACGAGGTCGATGCCGAGCTCCGAACCGCGGGTGTCGCGCCCGATCTCGAGCCGCTCCGGGCGCCCTGGGAGGCGATGGTCGGGGATGTCCTCGCGCGGGCGACGCTGACTCTGCCGGCGGGCCCGATGAGAATGTCGGGCGGCCGGCGGGGACGGCACACCGAGCACCTGGGACACATGCTGGCGGAAATGCAGATCGTGGCGCGGTCGCATCCGGGGGCGAAATGGTAGGATTGAGGATTGAGGATTGAGGATTGGGGATTGGGGATTGAGGATTGGGGATTGAGGATTGCGGATTGAGGATTCACGAGTGAGGGAAAACTCCCAGGCCCGGGCGCTCGGCATCCTCGACACGGTCAAGGACCCCGAGGTACCGGTCCTCTCGGTGGTGGAGCTCGGCGTGGTGCGCCGGGTCGAGGTGTCCGGCACCGAGGTCACCGTCACCATTACCCCGACCTATTCCGGCTGTCCGGCCCTGCATGCCATGGAGCAGGACATCGAATCCGCCCTGCTGGCGGGCGGATTCGAGCGGGTGATCCTCAAGACCGAGTATGCGCCGGCGTGGACCACCGACTGGATGAGCGACCCGGCCCGGGAGAAGCTCCGGGCCTACGGCATCGCCCCCCCCGGACATGTTGCCATCGACCAGCTGATTCCGCTCGGGGCCACGGTGCGGACGGTGTCCTGTCCCTTCTGCGGCAGCGCCAACACGACCCTGGAGAGCGAGTTCGGTCCCACCTCCTGCAAGTCCCTCCACATCTGTCACGCCTGCCGCCAGCCCTTCGAGCACTTCAAGGCGTTCTAGCTCACTGCGGGGCGAAGTCGGACTCCTGGTAGAGCTCACGCACTTCGACAATCCCGTCGCCGGCGACGCCGAGGAACTTCTTGGTCATGGCGATCGCGTCCGCCTTCGACGAGGCGTTGATGATGGCGAACCCGGCGACCAGCTCCTTGCTCTCGGTGAAGGGCCCATCGGTCACCGTGAATTTTCCCTTGTCCTGGCGGACCCGGGCGCCGGCGGAGCTGGGTTTGCACCCCTCGGTGGAGACCAGGGAGCCGTTTGCCGTCATTTCCTCGATCAGCGCATTCATTCGGGCAAACTCCGCCGGGTCGGGCGGGGCGCCGGACTCATTGCGCTTAGTGAGCGTCGGGTCTGCCGTGTAGATCGTCAGGAACCGCATTGCTGCTCCTCGGTGGATGTGGTAAGCCCGGTTTCCGGTCCGAAGCGACCGGCTCAACCCGGGCTCTACAACACGACGATCGAGGGGTAAGGAAATCGACAGGAGAGACCGCGACCGGCAGGAACGCGTCAGGGCGTGGGCTTTTCCACCTCAGAGAGCCTCCGGATTGCGGCGCGGGCGGCCGCCACCCTGGGCTGCAGCTCCGGATCGGCATTCTTCCAGGCGTCCACGAAGGCGCGATAGTGGAGCGCGGCGTTCCGGCGATCGCCTCTGGCCTCGTACAGCGCGCCCAGGTGCTCCTGGGCATAGGGCACCCGGGCCGCATCCATGAGAATTCCCCACTCGGGAGCCAGCACCCGCTCGAACATGACGATGGCCGAATCGGTCTGACCCGCGGCTTCGAATGCGCGAGCGAGATCCCAGGGAAGGCAGGTGAGGCAGGCGTTCGCCGGCCAGCCATCCCGCCCGATGTCCGCGCGGCGGAACTCGGCGATGGCCTCGGGGTAGTGGCCCTCCGCGAGCAGCACCTCGCCGGTGGCCGAGCGAAAGGCGGATTCGTTCACGCGACGCTGCACCGTGTCGGTGACCTCCCGACCGTACTCCGTCAGGAGCGCCCGGGCGGGTCCGGCGCGCCCCGCCACCGCCAGCGCCTGCACCACCTGGAAATAGGGTCGCTCCGCCTTCGGGATGGCGGCGAACGGGGTGCGGGCGAGGGCCGAATCTATCCGCTGCGCCGTGCGCGGCTTCGACTGCCGCACGGTGCCGTCTACCCACAAGGCCACATCGGCGGCGCTGCCGATCCGTCGCGCCGGTGACTGTGCCGAGTCGGACCCGAAGACCCGTGCTCCAAGCCGGTCCATCTCCGCGAGTCGTCCCTCACGGAGGTCCAGAACCCATCTCCAGCTGCTGGTCCAGACACCGGTTGAGGGATCTCCAGCGGCCTCGATGCTGTCCAGTTGATGGCGGAATTCCCCGAAGCGCCCTTCGTAATACAGCAGGACCCGGCCGAGCTGCTGGGAGCGCGCGGCGTTCCGGACCCGCTGCTCCGCGAGAGCGGCCGCAGCGCGGGCCTCGGGGAGCCGCCCCGCGTTGACCAGATTGGGAACCCGATTGGTGTAGATGTACGCCGCCGCGGAGTCCGCTCGGAGACCCATCACGTAGAGCGATTCGGCCCGGACGAACTGGCGGCGAGTGCCGTACTGGATCGCGAGGTAATTGGTCGCCGCGCCGCTGTCGCCCGCGGTCCCGATGGCGAGCAGCGCCTCCCACGCAGCGATCGCCGCGGCGCGGTCGCGGTGGGAGCTCCGGGTGAAATAGGTGGCCTCGACCGTGAGGCGTTCCCGGTCGGTGAGACGGCCCCGGAGACTGTAGGCCCGTTCCAGTGCGGAGTCCGAGGCCATCTGAGGCATTCCGGCATTGACCATGGCGGTGCCCAGTAGCCGCCACGCCATGGCGAAGGTCGAATCGAGTCGCACCGCGTCACGCGCCAAGGCGACGGACTTCGCCGGATTCTGCTCGATGGCGTTGGCCCGAAAGGCTTCGCTGTACTTCCTCAAGGCATCCAGCGAGCCAGTGGTGGCCTCGGCCAGGCGCGCGGTGCTCTGCACCTTTCGCAGGGATTCGCCGGCCCGGGTCCGCAACGCCCGGCTCACCTTGTCCATTGCCTCCATGAATCCTTCGGGGCCGTTTCCCGAAGCCGTGAACGATGCGATCGTCGCGAGCGAATCGGTCGAGACCAGGCGCAAGGTGACGAAGTAGCCGCCGGCCACGCCGCTCACCTCACCGTCGATGATCGCCTTGACGCCCTGGCGCAGCGCGATGTCCCGGGCCAGCTGGAGATCCAGGCGGCTGGTGGCCGGCTTCTGGGACAGTTGGAGCGTCGCGACGATCGCCGTGGGTGGAACCAGCGAAATGACCGACGACTCCAGCAGCGCCTGCCGCACCGCGTCGCTCGCCACCCGGCTCAGGGTGGAGTCGGCGTTGCGGACCTGGAAATCGGTGAGCAGGATCGGCTCCTGCCGGCTGAGCTTGCCCGAGGCCATCAGGGACGCCGCCGGGCCGATGCCGAGCGCCCGCATCACCATGAATGCCGCCACGACCAGGACAAAGGCGCCCAGCGCCATCCCCCCGCCCCGGGCCGCGCGCCGCCAGCTCAGGCGCGGACTCGCCCGGAGCGCGGTGAGCAGGAGCACCGGAAGCCCCAGCGCCATCACGATCAGGGCGCCGGGGAACACCCAGTCCGGCAGCCCGATCACCCGGGTCGCGAGACGGGCGAGCACGGCGACGGCCACGAACGACAGGGCATAGTAGCCCAGGGCTCGTATGGTGCCGCCGGATGCGGATGACTCCAGCGCCCCAGTCCCTGCCGGACCGCTCCCGGTCGTCACGGTCTCCAGCACGCGGGAGAGCTCCGCCGCCGTCTGGGGGCGATCCTCCGGCGCCTTCGCGAGGCAGCGCATCACCAGGTCTGCCAGCGCGGGCGGCGTGTCGGGTCGCAGCTCCCGCACCGGACGTGCGGCCTCCGTCAAATGCGCCGCGAGGATCCGGGCGGGCGTGCGGTCGTGGAATGGCGGCCGGCCGGTCAGCAGCTCATAGGCCATGCACCCGAAGGCGTAGAGATCGGCTCGATGGTCGGTGTCGGCGTCTCCCGCGGCCTGTTCCGGCGCCATGTAGGCCGGCGTGCCGATCGAGGTGCCGATCTGGGTGAGGCTGTCGGCGCCAGGCTCGGCGCGGGACGCGGAGATGGCCTTGGCGATGCCGAAGTCGGTGACGACGGCGGTGCCGTGCGACAGCAGCACGTTGTCGGGTTTGATGTCGCGGTGGACGACGCCGTGCTGGTGGGCGTATCCCAGGGCGCGGGCCACGTCGCGCAGGATCCCCACCACCTCGGGAATGGGAAGCGGACCCTGGCCCAGCCGGGCCCGGAGCGACTCCCCCTGCACGTACGGCATGGTGAAATACGGGAGGCCGTTGGTGTCCCCGGCCGAGACGAGCGGTACGATGTTGGCCTGCTGCAGCGACGCCGCGAGCTGGATCTCGCGCTCGAAACGCTCGGCGTTCACCCCGGCCGAGAGCTCGGGAGAGAGGACCTTGATGACGACCTGACGCCGAAAGCGGACCTCGGTGGCCAGGAAGACGCGGGACATGCCGCCACCCCCGAGCTCTCGCTCCAGGAGATAGCTGCTGCCGAGTGTCTGCTGGAGCTGGTCCCGGAGGTCGGACATTGCAAGGGGATTCTAGCCTGGACGGCACCGCCCAGCCAGAGATGCCGCCCTAGTCCTCGGCGCTCCACCCATCGGCGAGCTCGGCAACCTGCTCGGCATGCCGCGCGTCATGATGGGCCGCGAACTCCACCCAACCGCGCAGCGTCAATGTCCCGATGATCGGATGCGGGTGGATCGCGCCGTCGAGGAGGGCGGCGGGGACCGCACGGCAAGCGGCCTTCAGGGTCTCGCGCGCGCTGGCGAGCTGCGCGAGCGCGGTGTCGATATCGAGGGTGCCGGTGGGACGAATCCGTTCCGGGGCCACGACTTTTGCCGTCCGGGACCGGACCTGGCGAACCCGGTGAGGCGTGAATTGCGCGGTGGACAGTTGCTCCGGAGTGGCCAGCGTCGCCTCGGCGGTACGCAGGGCGAGGAGCTTGGCGATGTTGAGGTCGATGCGGGCCAGATGCTCGACGATCTCGGCGGCCGACCAGCGATCCGGCTCCCGGCGCTGGGTCTGCCGGGCCGCGGGGACCCGCGCGATCTGGGCGAGCAAGGCGGCCCGGTCCCGGTCGAGCAGGGCGAGCAGATCCTCGGTCGAGGCATGCGATGCCGACATGCCCCGAATATACTCAGCCCCGCCCGGCCGCTCGCGCCTCGTTTTCGCGGACCCGTGCCCGGACCATCTTCCGCACCAGCGCGGTGGAGAGGGACCGCTCCGGGACGAACCGGATGGTGCCTTTCGAGGTCTCGTAGGGCCGCAGGTCTTTCTTGCAGGCGGCGATCACGGCATAGCTCGCCGGAAAAAAGCTGCAGTGGTCCTTGAACGCCGCATAGCTGACCAGCATTCGCCCCTGATACTTGAACGTCGGAATCCCGTAGCTGATCACCTCGACGGCGCCGGGCGCCGCCGCCTTGATGGTGCGGCGAATCTTCTGGAGCGCGGCCCGCGGCTTCGCGGGAACCGCCCGCAGGTACTCGGTGACCGTCGTCATGCTCTCGGCTCCAATCGGTAGATGCCAGGCCTCGGGCCCGTCGGGCCGCCGGCGTCATCCTCTCCCAATAACGACGAACGAGAATTCCCCGGATCGACCCGGAACCTGGGCCGCAGCACCGGCCGGTCACAGGTCTGCTTGCCAGACGGCGGTTCCGGCGGTATGACGGATTCAGGGGACAAACGACGCATTGCTGTGTTGAGTGCGTCCCAAGCCGATTCATCCACCCGGGAGACCGTATGAATATTCGTTCGTTGAGTGCAGGTGTCCGCCCAGCGGCGTTACGAGCCGGATTGGCCGGCGTTGGCCTGCTCCTGCTGGCGGCCTGCAAGACCGGCGGGAGCGGCGATCTCTCGGGGACCTACGAGGCCAGGGATCCCGCCATCACCATGACGCTCGATTTCGCCAAGGACCACAAGGTGCACCTGACCATGCAGCCGGCCGGCGGCCCGGCCGACAACTCCGACGCCGACTACCTGATCGACGGCAACAAGATCACCGTCCAGGTTCCCGGCGGGGTGCCGTTCGAGCTGGTCCGCAACGGGAAGACCCTCGACGGCACCCTGATGGGGCAGATTCTCCACTTCGAAAAGAAGTAGCCACCGAGGCTCCGGGGTCCAGTAGCCGGCTCGGCTACTGGGCCCGGATCGCGACACCGGGATCGATGCGGGCGGCTCGCGCGGCCGGAATCCAGCACGCCGTGACGCCCACCCCCGCCATGACCAGCGCCACGATGGCGAGCGTCACCGGGTCATGCGGCGCCACCCCGAAGAGCAATCCGCGGATCAATCGCGACAGGAGCAGCGCTCCGACCACGCCCAGCGTGAGACCCAGGCCCAGCAGCACGCCGCCCTCGCCCAGGATCATGCGCTGAACCTTGCCGGCATCGGCACCCAGTGTCATCCGGATGCCGATCTCGTTGGTCCGCGCGCTCACCGAGAACGCCAGCACGCCGGCGATGCCCACCGCCGCAATCACTACCGCGAGCAGGCCGAACGACGCGACCAGCAGCGCGTTGAGGCGGCGCGGCGCCACGCTCTCGTCCCGGATCTGGTCGAGGGTGAGGACCTTCTCAATGGGCTGCTCCGGCGCGACCGAGCGTACCGCGCGGGTCGCGGCCGAGGCCAGGTTCGCCGGATCTCCCGCGGTTTCGATGGTCAGGCTGCTGCCGAACACATCCGCCTGTGCGAACGGTGCGAACAGCACCGGGACCCGCTCGGCGTCCAGACCGCCGTCCTTGGTGTCCCCCACCACGCCGATCACGGTGCGCCAGTCTCCCATGTGCGAGTCACCGATGAACTTGAGCACTTCACCGGTCCAGGCCACTCGGCGTCCCACCGCCTCCTGGCCGGGGAAGAGCCGGTCGGCCAGGGTCTTGTTGAGGATGACGACGAGCCCGCTGCCGGTGCGGTCGGTGCTCTGGAACTCGCGCCCCTTGAGCAGCGGAATCCCGGCAGTGCGGAAGTACTCGGGGCTGGCGGTGCGTCCCTCGGCGTGGGGCTGCGCCTCGCCCGGAGACAATGCGCGGCCCTCGGCCTTGATGTCCAGCGCGAACGGATTGGAGCGGAGCGGCACGGTGGAGCCGAGACCCACCGCCTTCACCCCGGGCAGCGCGGCGACCTGGCTCTGAATCTGCTCGTACATGGCCACCGACTTTTCGCGCGGCTGGGTGTAATCGGGCGGCACTTCGAGGGTGAGACGATTGCCGCCGGTGAGGCCGGTGTCCACCACGCTGAGCCGCTGCATGGTGCGGGTGAGCAGGCCGGCGCCGGTGAGCAGCACCACCGACACGGCGATCTGCGCCACGACCAGGGTCTGCTGGAGCCGCTGCCGCTTGACCCCTCCCGTGGTCCGCTTGCCGCCAGCGGCGAGGCCGGCGCCGAGGGCGTTCTCGCGGGCCAGCTTGGGCGCATAGGAGAGCAGCACCGCCACCACGAGGGTGAGCCCGAGGGTGAAGGCCAGCACGACGGCGTCGACCCGGATCTCCCCGGCCCGCGGGCTCATCCGCGCGGCGAACGTCGCCAGCATCCCGACCCCGCCGAAGGCGATGAGCAGTCCTAACCCGCCACCGACCAGCGCCAGGACCAGGTTCTCGCCCAGGAGGAGACGGCGGAGCCGTCCGGTGCCGGCGCCCAGCGCGGCCCGGACCACCAGCTCGTGCTCGCGGCGCACGCCGCGCATCAGCGTCAGGTTGGTGACATTGGCGCAGGCAATCACCAGCACGAACGCCGCGGCACCCATCAGCAGCCAGAGGGTGAGCTTCGCCTTCTGGCCCATGACTTCCTGGAATGGGGTCAGCGTGACCTGGAACCCCGACCCGGCGTCGTACGCCTCGGGAAAGTCCTTGTGGACCCGTTTGGTGATGTCCGCGACTTCGGCGCGGGCCTGCGACACGGTCACCGCCGGCGCGAGCCGGGCGATCATCTGGGTCATCCGGTGGGTCCGGCCGGTGACCATCGTCGCCGAGATGTGGTGCTCGCTGTTCACCATGTTCATCAGCGCGTCCATCTTCTGCGGAAAGGCGGGCGCGGCCTGCAGGATGCCCACCACGGGAACAGCCTTGCCGTTGACGTGGAGCGCCTTGCCTACGATCCCGCTGTCCCCGCCGAAGCTGTGCTGCCAGTAGTCCCAGGTGAGCATCATCACCGGCGCGGCGCCGGGGCCGTCGTCGTTCTTGTCGAAGGCGCGGCCGAGCACCGGGGCGAGACCCATCACCGAGAAGTAGTTGCCGGTGACGAGGCCCACGTCGATGCGCCTGGCCTCGCCCTTCTCCACCATCGTGAAGGTGATCGGCGAGTATTCCGCGATCCCGCCCAGGGTCTTCGACGATTCCCGGAAGTCGTTGATCTCGGGGACCGAAAAGGCGATATCGTCGCCCCCGGGGCCCTGCATGGACTGGCGGAGGTACACCAGCCGGTCCCCATCGCGGTGCGGCAGGGGCTTGAGCAGGACCCCCCGGACCACACTGAAAATGGCGGTGTTGGCGCCGATGCCGAGGCCGAGGGTCAGCACCACCGCAGCGGTGAAACCCTTTGCGCGGGAAAGACTTCGGAGCGAATAGCGAAGGCCGAACATGGGATGATTCTCCTGAGTTGAACCTGGTCTATCTACTCGACGAACGAGCGGTCCCGGAATCGACACGGCGAGCCCCGGGCCAATTTTATCGCGGCGACGAGCCCGGCGCGATTCCGAGGTTCGTCCGACTATGACTGGTCGTAGGCCCGCTGCAGTGCCGCGATGTCGATCTTGACCATCTGCATCATGGCCTGCATGACCCGGCCGGCTTTGACCCGATCCTTGTCTCCCAGCAACCTGCCCAGCGCGGTGGGAATGATCTGCCAGGAGAGCCCGTACTTGTCCTGGAGCCAGCCGCACTGATCGGGCCGTCCGCCTCCGGCCAGGAGCTTGTTCCACAGCTCGTCCACGTCCTGCTGCGTCTCGCAGTTCACGAAGAGGGAAATGGCCGGCGTGAACTTGTACTTGGGGCCGCCGTTCAGGGTATTGAACCGCTGGCCCTCGATTTCGAAGCTGGTACCCATCGCCTTGCCGTCGGGGCCCGGCATGACGCTCAGCACCCTCGAGTTCTTGAAGGTGGCGACGTAGAAGTTGGTGGCCTCTTCCGCCTGGCCGTCGAACCAGAGGAATGGAATGATCTTCTGCACGGTTTCTCCCTGAACTGGTTGTGAGTTAGCGGCGCTCGACCGCCGGGGTCCGGCCGGCCGCGAGGAGCTCGTCGAGCCGGGCGTAGCCCATCTCCATCCCGCTGGTCGCGCCGGACTTGACCACCATGTCCCGGGCCTCCTTCGACTCATACCGGAGCGTCATGGTGATCGTGGTGCGGCCACCCTTCTCGGTCAGGACCTGGGAGACCAGCGCTTCGCCGGGATACCACGGCTCGTCGAACCGCTCCGTGGCGGTCATGCGCTCCGGCGCCACGACCTCTCGCAGCAGCCCACCCATGCCCATCACGGTGCCGTCGTCCTTGCGCCATTCGTAGCGGTAGGCGCCGCCCACCCGGAGATCCATCTCGCACTTGGTCATGGTCCAGCCCGGCATCCCCCCCAGCCAGCGCCGGAGCAGCGCAGGGGTGGTCACGGCCTCCCACACCAGGGTGCGGGGCGCGTCGAAGCCGCGGGTCATGACGATTTCGCGGTCGGACGGCGTGGAGACGATCAGACTTCCGGGGTTCGTCATCGGGGATGTCCCTGTCGCTTGGGGTGAGCCCGCTCTTTTTCCCTGGCCTTGAGGTCCTCGAGAACGGAATCGAGCCGCCGGAAATTGGCCTCCCATACCTCGCGGTAGCGTTCCAGCCACTGCGTAGCCTCGGCCAGCGGCTTGGGTTCCAGCCGCCGGGGCCGTCGCTGCGCATCGATCCCGCGGGAGACCAGACCGGCCCGCTCCAGCACCTTGAGGTGTTTGGAAATGGCGGGCTGGCTCATCTCGAACGGTTCGGCCAGCTCCGACACCGAGGCTTCTCCAGTGGCGAGCCGGGAGAGGATGGCCCGCCGGGTCGGATCGGCCAGGGCGGCGAATACCGCGTCGAGCCGCTCCGGAGCCAGCCGTTCATAACCCTTCAGTTGCATAACCATAAGGTAATATACGACCGGGCAGCAGATCCGTCAAGCTCGTTCGGACGGCCGGAGTCGGGGCGCGGTTATTCCAGCGGGGCGTGGCGCCCGCGAGCGGTCACCCGCTCGATGCCCTGAATCGCACCGCCGGAGACGATCACGGCGTGGTCGAAATTGTTGACGGTGGGACAGATGTGGCTCGCCAGCAGCCAGAGCAGATCGCCCCGCGCCGGCAGCAAGGCGCCGGCGGGGACGTCGATCGGCAGGTGCTCTTCGCTGGGCTGCCGCGGCAGGAAGTCGGGATGGCCGAGCACCTCGCAGGTCGGGACTCCGGCATCGGCGGAGACCGCCTTGTGGCCGGCGTCGGCGCAGAACCGGGAGGGTCCGGGCAGGCTCACGACCCGGCTCAGGACCAGGGCCGCGGGACGGAATCCCGCGTCGGCGGGGAGCTGGGTCAGGCTCTTCCGGTCGTTATAGACCACGGTGCCCGGGGAATTCCGGTGGAGCACCCCCAGGTCCGCGAACCGGTTGTAGCGGAGCGCGTGGGGAAAGGCCGGCGTCCCGGCGGTCACGACTTCGGGAATCTCGATGCCGTCGGACTGGAGCCGCCGCACCAGCTCGAACAACCGGTCGTAACCCGCATGGACCAGCCGCTCCGCGTCCTGGGCGGCAAAGGCGTTGGCGTGGCCGTCGTAGAAATGGAGTCCGGCAAGGCGGAGCCGCGCCGCCTGGATTTCCATGGCGAGGGCCAGGATCTCTCCGTACCCGTCGAGCAACATCCCGGTGCGGTCCATCCCCGAGTTGAGATCGATGAATACGCCGACTCGCGACCCGCGCCAGGGTGTGAGCATCGCCGCGTTCTCCACCAGCACGGAAACCCTGACCGCGGGGAAGGCGCCGGCGATGCGGCGCACCATCTCCGCCTGGGGCTCGGTGACCGGATAGGCCAGCAGGACATCGGAGTACCCGACCTTGCAGGCCGTCTCCAGCTCCAGCGTAGTCGAGCACTTGGCCTGCCGGATGCCGCGCTCCACCAGGGTCCGCATGATCAGGCCGAGTTTGGCGGTCTTGAGGTGGGGCCGCCACCGATCGGGCTGGTTGCCCAACAGACGGAGCGTGGCGCCGATGTTGTCGCTCACCGCGTCGAGGTCGATCACCAGCGCGGGAGTGCGGATGGCCTCCGCCCCCTTCAGGAGTGGCGCGCTCAGCTCCATTGCTCGAGGGCTCCGATCCAGGCGGAGAGGAACGCGTTGGCCTGAAAGCCATCCAGGGCGCGGTGATCGATCGTGAGCGAGACATAGAGCATCGGCCGGGTCGCGAACCCGCCGTTTCCGTCCGGCCGGATCCGCTGTTCCAGCTTGCCGACGCCGAGGATGGCCGACTGGGGCTGATTGATGATGATCGGCGCCGCGAGCAGGGATCCGCTCACCCCGTGGTTGGAGATGGTGAAGGTCCCGCCCTGTACCTCCCTGGGTTCGAGCTTGCCGGCGCGGGCCCGCGCCGTGAGGTCGGCCAGCCTCCGCGCGGTCTCGGCGAGATCGAGGTGTTGGGCCGCGTGCAGCACCGGCACGATCAGGCCGCCGGACTCCAGCGCGGTGGCGATCCCGATATTGCAGTCGTCGAACAGCTCGAGCCCCTGCTCGTGCCAGCGGCTATTGACCTCGGGGACGGCTTGCAGCGCCTGCACCGTGGCGCGGACGAAGT
>DASYPZ010000171.1:0-3872 GCA_036006105.1 Gemmatimonadales bacterium
AACGGGAAAGAATCCGCTGCACCTCGGATTCGTCCTGCATGAGGCCGACGAAGCCTTCGCGGGAGAGTCCGTTCCGGAGCAGCCACTGCCCGAGGCGGGCCTCGTCGTCGAGATCGTGATCCCGCCGGATGGCACGGACCCGGTGTTCGGTGTCGGCCGGGTCCAGCGTGTCCCCCTGGCGCAGCGCGAGCTCGGCGGCCAGGACCCGGCTCTGGGCCCGCTCGCGCTCGATATCGTAGTCCTCCCCCAGCAGGCGCAGCTCGTCGAGCAGCTCGTCGCCGAGCGATTCGTCGGCGCCGGGCGTGTCGGGAAGGGCGCGCCCGTCGAAGCCGTTGCAGTGCTGTTCCCACACCGTGGTGCTGTGAAACCGGTAGGAGACCTGCTTGGGCTCCGTCGAGCGGGCCATGTCGCTCCCGATTCGGCGCAACAATTCGAGGGCGTCGTCCCGTTTGACGTCGACGGTACCGGCCGGCAGCCAATCAGCGAGCCGCCGGCACTGTTCCGCCGGGACGCCCAGCGCTTCGCCGGCTCGCAACAGCCGGTCCCAGGTGCGCTCCGGGTAGAACATGTCCTTGGCGGCGCGGATCATCCCGGCATGGGTGTCGGTGTCGATGATCTCGGTGGCGAGGGCCTGGGCCAGGGTGGCGCGGATATTGACCAGGGCCTCGGAGCCCTTGAGATACCCGCTGTCGGAGGCGCCGTGCACGATCGCCACTTCGTCATCGTCGGTCAGGGTGCCCTCGCGATAGGCCTCGAAGACCCGGCCCACGCCGACCATCCCGAAGGGAGACAGCTCCGCCGCGCGCAACGCGCCCATGCTCGAGGCGCCGTAGACGTGAATCCCGCGCGACATCGCCCAGAGAATCTCCTTGTGCAGGACCGACGGCACCCGGTGGAAGAAGCCATCGATGAGGGCGATGGCCCAGGGACGCGACTGGGCCGCCGCGTAGACGTCGCCGCGGGACGCGGGCGGAAGGTAGGTGGCCCGGAGCACGCCGCCGGCCTCGCCACACGCCATCGTGGGGCCCAGAAACACGATCACCCTCATGCGACGGCGCTGGTCGGAGACTCGAATCCGCCCATGGCGGCGGCCCCGGGGATGGCGACGTACACGACCGGAATATCGAGACCGGGGATCGTCAGATCCACGGCCAGGGCCTGGTCGAAGCCCCCGGCGGCCAGCCGGCCCAGCAGCCAGCGGCCATCGTCGGCGAGGTCGTCGCTCTCCCAGCTGGGAACCATCGAATACGGCCGGCGGGGTACTCCGCGATCGAACCAGTCCCGTTGACGGGCGCCACGATCGGCGTCCGCCGCCAGCACGTACATCGCCCGGGCCGCGTCGTCTCGCGACCCGGTGATCATCGTGAGCCGCGCCTGGGCCGCCTCGGTGAGCGCCCGGCTCAGGGCGATCCCGCGGTCGGGGTGACACCCCATCCCGTAGTAGAGCCGGGAGCCCGACGCGGACCGGTCCGAGTCCACCGCGATGCCGCAGAGGAACGAGGCGACACCGGTCGGACCGGTCATGTCCCACACGGCCACCGGTACGCCGGCGCCCTCATACCGGGAAAGCAGTCCCCGGCAACCGGGATCGTCGATGGTGGACAGGACGAGCCGCAAAGCCTCCTGCTCCGCGTCGGGAAGCGCGGTGAACCGGCTCAGGGAATCGCGCTCCAGCACTTCGCAGATCGCGTGGATGGTGGCTTCCCATCGATCATTGCCGGACGCGAGGCCGTTGGAGGAGCTCCGGAACGATCCGGAACCCGGAGGAGAGGGCCGGGTGCAATCGAGGTGCACCAGCTCGAGGGGGATCCACACCGAACGCTCGGAGAGCAGATCCACCGCCTCCAGCCAGAGGATGCGAAGGTGGTCGTGAAACAGGCTGTGGCGGGGACGGGGAAGCCGGGAGACATCGACGACGGCGTGCCGCAGCCGAAGCTCGTCATACGATGCGAACCGGACCGGAAGGCCGATCCGCTCGGCGTGAAAGAGCTCGACCGACTCCATCAGGCCGGACGCCCTGGCCGCATCGAGGGTGACGCCTTTTCCCTGGGTGACCGACAAGGACCGGGCATTGGGGCGGCACACCGTGACCACCGGGATGCCGATCGAGTCGAGCCCGGTGACGTTGGCCACCCGGGTGATGCCGAGGGCCGGCGCCAGGCGCAGGATCCGCTCGACCGTCTCCCCGGCTGACCGGCACCGATGGGTGCCCGCGTGGAAGCGCTTGGCGACGGAGCGGTCGAAGGCAATCATCGGCGGCGCCGGACCGCCCGGCTACTTCTTGGGCGGACCGCTCGACTCCCGCATGGCGAGGAAGCAGATCAGGTCGGCCGACACCTGGGCCACGGCCTTCTTGGCCGTCTCATGCATCTTCGCGAGCTTGGGGGCTTCGTGGGTGGCCGGATCGCCAGGGGCGACCTTGTAGGCCGCAAGCTGATCCTTGGTCACCCGATAGAGCTGCCCGTCATCGCTCCGGAGGATATAGCTGTTGGAATCCGCCATGCACGGTCTCCTGTGGAAGTGCGTTACGCCGGGAGAATTCCCTGCGGGAACTGAAAGACGTTGTCCGGATCGAAGGTCCGTTTGATCGACCTGAGCCGAGCCAGGTTCTCGCCGTAGTAGGCCAGGACGGGGTTGGAGAGCTCGAGGTCGGGATAGTTCTGATACACTTCGCCGGACAAATATGGCAGCATGGCGGCGTAGACGCCATCGGCCCAGCGCTTTTCCGGCGGGTTAGGCGCTCCGGCCGGCCCCGCCCAGGTGGCGACGATCGACAGCAGCAGGGTGTGGCGCCGGTGGACGAACGCGGTGTCGGTCGGCGCCACCCGGTTGATGGCGCCGCCGGCCAGCTCGAACGCCACCATGTTCATCATCGTCGGCACCCGTTCGGGCGCGCTCCTGAACCCCTGCACCACCGTCGCGACCGCCGCCTCGGGAAGCACGCCGGTGACGAAGCCCGATTTGTAGTAGTCGTGAATGTCCGCGGCCTGATTCGGGATGGCGGTCAGCATCTGCGCGTACGGCATCGCGCCGGTCTTGGCGCTGAGCGGTTTTCCGACGCTGGTGAGACGGGCCAGGCAGGCCTTGGCCTGTTCCGGCGATCCGTGGTAAGCGGCCATGGTCCCGATGGCCCGGCCCACCTGCTGCATCGGGAGCATCGAGAAGATCGCATTGAACTGGTCGGGCGCCTCGGCCGCAAAATACGGAAGCAGCGTGTTCAGCACCTCGGCCGCCTGGGCCTCGGGCCAGATCACGCTGGCGAACGGGAGCTGGGGCGGGATCGGGTGCAATCGCATGGTCAGCGAGGTGACCACGCCGAAATTTCCTCCGCCGGCCCCGCGGAGGGCCCACCACAGTTCCGGATTCTCCCGGGCGCTGGCGGTGACGACCAGACCATGCGCGGTCACCATCGTCGCTTCGACGATGTTGTCGCAGCCGAGCCCGACGCTCCGGCTCAACAGGCCGAATCCGCCGCCCAGCGCAAACCCCGACATCCCGACCGGCATGCACTCGCCGACCGGCACCATGAGGTTGGCGGGACCGAGCGTTTCGACCACCTGCTGCAGCAGGACCCCCGCGCCGATCTGCGCCGTCATCCCCTTGGGATCGACGCTGATGCGGTTGAACCCCGAGAGATCGAGCTGCACGCCGCCATCGTTGGACGAAAAGCCGGCCGGCGAACAGCCCCCCGCCCGCACCGCGATCCGCATCTGCTGGTCGCGGGCAAACCGCACGGTGACCGCGACGTCCTGGTCGGTGACACAGGAGACGATGACCGCCGGCCGGTAGTCGAACCGCCGGTTGAGCAGCAGGCGGCGCCGGTCGTAGCCGGGACTGTCGGGGGTGAGGGCGACTGCCTTGGGCGAGAGCTT
>DASYPZ010000172.1:0-2776 GCA_036006105.1 Gemmatimonadales bacterium
CGAAGCGAGGGCCAGCATGGACTCGTCGGCGCGCGCGAGGTGCAGCTCATCGCCCTTGGCCAGGAAGCGGTATCGGCCCGTTTCGTCGTAGCCAGCGTTGTAGATGGTGGGCGGATCGTGATCGGTCGGCGGCACGGTGACCTGGTGGAAGGCGTCGCATTCGGTGAACCCCGCCGACGACGCGGCGGCCACGGCCAGGACGAGGACCTGCGGTGCTCTCATGGGAATCTCCTCCTGGAGAGCCAATCGTCAAGCGCGGCCAGAACACGACATCCCCGAACCGGCGCCCAAGAAATTCCTCCTCCCGGGGTGGCTCGCCCCTGGTCGCCGTCGATCTCCGGGGAGCTCTCGGCCGCGGCCATGGCATCGCAACGTTTGCAACGTCGCGAGCCTCCCCGGCTCGAGCTCGGAGGGAAAAAACTGACACCCGATCGACGTCTTCTGATGCTGTTCGCGGTGTCGCGGGGGAGGGTAGGATAAATCCCCAGAGCGCCCCACCTCGAGGCGCCGATTACGGAGGTAGTTCATGTCCAGGACCGAATCCAGAGAACGCCGTCCAGCGAACAAGACGCATCGTCACGATCCCGGCTGGCATGTCAGTCGCTCGGCCCGCCTCGGCATCATCCTCGCCGTGGCCGCCGCGGCTTGCTCGCCGCCGCCCGATACCTCGGATCCTGTGGAGCAGACGAGCAACGACGTGCAGATCGATGCCAAGCGTCCCGCCAAGTGCGTCGGTGGCCCCAAGTTCGACCCCGCTGGCACCAAGAACGTCGGCAACGGCAAGGGCCGGCAGTTCATTGGCGGCCAGTGCCGCAACGCAAAAGATTGCGCCTCGGGCTGCTGTGCCCTTCCTTGCGGCATCTGCTCCGGACCGGGAGCTCAATTCCAGGCCGGGAAAAAGGGCTGCGGGTTTGGCGGGAAGAAGGCCGCCTTCGAGGAGGCCCTCTTGTCGCCCGAAGTGGCCGACCTGACGCCCTCGACGGAAGGGGGAGGGCAGGAAAGTGGCGCTTTCCCCGCGCTCCTCGACCTGACTCCCTTCCAGCTCGATCTGGCGGGAAATGGCGGGCCCGGGAGCTCTGGCGGGAGCTTCGACGTGGTCAACGCGGTGGCCAGGGATGGAATCGATGAGCTGCAGCGCCTGGTCGACAGCAGCAAGGTGACGATCGAGAAAGACGCCCAGGGGCGCTCGGTCGAGGTGCGCTCCGCGCAGGCCGCGGGCCTCACCTTCCAGTCTCGCCAGACCTTTGCCGGAGGCATCCAGGAGGGACTGGTGGTGGTCAATGGTGTGAAGCGGCTGCAGTTCTCGCGCAACCAGGCGACGGGCGCCTTCGAGGGCGTGCTCATCCCTTCCGGCTCCGATCGAGGTGCCCCCATCGCGGCGATCGTGACCCCCAGGGGCGACGGCACCTCCAGCCATCTGATCGTGGAGGACGGCAACAACCTCCGCGGCGAGCTCCTGGTCGACAGCCGGACCCTGGTGCCGATCAAGTTCCTCTTCTTCCACCAGTTCCAGGGCGGCCTGGCCGCGCAGCCCGAATCCGCCGCTCTGGTGCGCAAGCTGGGCTTCGATACGATCATCCCCGGGTTCTGACCCTCTGACCCGGCCGCCACTGGACCGGGCCGGGCAAGTGGCTGGCGGCGATCACAACTCGTGGTCGCCGCCATCCTTGCCTGGCTCGGTCCAGCTCATTCCGGAGAGGGGACATTCCGGAGCGCTGGACGAATGAGCCCCGAAAAGAATCCGCGGAGGAACGCCGCCGCCTCGGTCGAAATGCCAACGATCTTGTTCGTTGCCTGACGATAGAATTTGAAATTGAGCTCGGTCTCGGGCCGGCCGTCGGTCCAGTCGGAAAAAGGTCTGAGCTCGCTTCGCCCCAGGCGCCGCTCGCGACCGCGGTGCGTCTCACGGTGATGCCACGCGCGGCGTTTGCCGGGCGATCCCGCGTTCCTTTGCCATCGCCTTGGCCGAGGTGACGACGCCGCTGGCGATGAGACCTGGCCCGCCCTCGTTCTCGCTGGCGAAGACCAAGATCGCATCGCCCCTGGCGATGTGCTTGCCACCGTACATCGTCTTCTGGGCGCTGAACCCGAACGTGGCGGCCCGCGGATCGCTGACTTCGGCCTTGATCGCGAAAGTCATGCTCCTCATCTCGCACCACCGGTTGACTGGAGCCAACGGGAGCCGCGCTCGAGCGCAGGTTGGCACAGCGTTGGCCCGGTCGGCGGCGTTGACGGAGCTTTCTAAATGTACTAGTACAGATAGTACAGTGACTGATGACGGCGCATCGCTGGCTCATCCAGGCCCGGTGAGCCCGGTCGCCGGCGATGGCCCGGCCGGGAACGGGCGGCGCTGGTTGCTGCTGGGAGCGGGCCTGTCGTTGCTGGCGCTGGAAGCGGAGTACGACGTGGCGGCGGCCGCCTGGATCTCTTCCGTCTTTCTGCTGCGCTACGCGCGCCTGCGACCTCCCTGGCCGGGCTTGCTCTCCATCTGGGGCGTCACCGTTGGGGGCGCGATCGTCTGGCTATGCCTGACCGCCACGGTCGCCTCGCCCACCATGGTGGGGTCGTTCCTGGTGCTGGCCTGCCTGCTGGCGCTGCCGTTTGCGCTGGATCGGATTCTGGTCCCGCGCCTGCGGCCGGCGAGCCTGCTGCTGTCGACCCTGGTCTTTCCCCTGGCCCGGGCCGGCGCCGAGCTCCTGTTCACGGTCATCACCGGATTCGGCAACTACGGCTCGCTGGCTGCCACCCAGCACGCGAATCTGGCTCTCCTGCAGCT
>DASYPZ010000173.1:0-6110 GCA_036006105.1 Gemmatimonadales bacterium
TCGGACTCCCGCCGCCGGATCCCGAGTGGCCCACGCTGTTCAGCGAAACGCTCGCCGCACACCATCTGGCTCCGTTTCCCGCCGACGCGCACAAGGGAACCCGCGGGCGCGTGGTCATCATCGGTGGAGACGAGGGGATGCTGGGCGCGGCGCGGCTCGCCGCGCGCGCGGCCTTCGCCGCCGGCGCTGGGCTGGTGCACCTGGTGGCGCCGGCCGCCTCGGTCACCGTGGTCTCGAGCGCCGAACCGGATCTGCAGACCTGCGTGCAACCGTTCGAGGCCATGCCATCGGCCCGCACCACCGCGCTCCTGGCCAAGGCCGACGCCGTGGTGATTGGACCGGGGCTGGGTCGGCGGGCGTCGCGCCCCGACTTCGTTCTCGGCGCCATCGCCGCGACACCCGCCGGCGCCACGCTGGTGCTCGATGCCGATGCGCTGATCGCGTTCGCGGGCCAGGTGGACCGGCTGCGCGATGCATTGGCTGGCCGGCCCGCGGTCCTCACCCCGCACGCCGGCGAGTTCCGGGCCCTGTTTCCGGATGAGGCGTCCCGGGTGGACGTCGATCCGTGGGGCGCCGCCGAAGCCGCGGCGCAGCGGGTCGGTGTCACGGTGCTGCTCAAGGGAGTGCCCACGGTCATTGCCGGGCCCGGTCGCGCCACGCTGACCGTCGCGGCCGGAAATCCCGGGCTCGCGACCGGAGGCAGCGGAGACACGCTGAGCGGATTGCTCTCCGCCATCGCCGCCCAGGCCGGAGATCCGGCTACCGCGGCGGCCACCGCGGCGATGGCCTTAGGCGAGGGCGCCGACCTGGCCGCGCGCCGTTCCAGCGCGCGCACCATGCGTCCGATGGATGTGCTGGCCGCGCTGCCCGACGTGTGGCGACGCTGGGATCTGATTCGCCGCATGCCCGCTCCTCCCCGGGTGCCGATTTTGCACGAGCTGCCCGCACCGGCCCGTGCCTGACGGACCCACAGTCAGCGTTCCCCTCGCCGGCGGCGCCGAATTCGATCGCATTCGCGCCATCATGCATGCCCTGGGATCGCGCGCCGAGGGACTGGGGAGTGATGTCCGCTACATCCCTGGTGGCGACGGCCAGATCGCTCTCAGTATCGATGTCAGCGTCGAAGGTGTGCATTTTCGGCGCGACTGGCTGAGTCCCGAGGAAATCGGCTGGCGGGCCACGGCCAGTGCGCTCTCGGATCTCGCCGCGGGGGGAGCCGCATGCATCGGCGCGCTGGTGGCACTGACCACCCCGGCGCGGGAGCCCGAAGCCACCTTCGTGGCGCTGATGCGCGGGGTCGACGCCGCGCTCGAGTCGGCGGGGGGCGTCGTATTGGGGGGAGACCTGTCCCGTGGCGACGCGATGGCGGTGGCGGTGACCGTGGTCGGCCGCGGGACCGGCGCCATCTCGAGACGGGGCGCCCGGGCGGGTGACGGGCTCTGGGTCACCGGGGAGCTGGGCGGGTCGCGCGCGGCCCTCGCCGCCTGGATCGATGGACGGACCCCGGATCCGGCGGCGCGTGAGCGCTTCGCCCGGCCGGTTCCCCGGCTGACCGAGGGACGCTGGCTGGCCGACCACGGGGCCACCGCCATGATCGACCTCTCCGACGGACTCGGCGCCGACGCCGGGCATCTCGCCGCCGCGTCCGGACTGGCGCTCCATCTCGAGCTTCGGGAGGTGCCGGTCCACCCTGCGGCGCGGGTGGCGGCGGAAGCCGGGTCGCAGCGACCGGCGATCTTCGCGGCGTGGGGCGGGGAAGACTATGAGCTGCTCGCCGCGATGCCCCCCGGGTTCACCGGCACCACGGAGTTCGAGCTGACGCGGATCGGGGAGTTCGCTCCCGGCAACGGTGTCACCTTCACGCTCGACGGCAGACCGGTCCAGCCGGGCGGGTACGATCACTTCGCATGATCGGATTCCTCCGGTACGTCTCCTCGTTCATCGTCTACATGAGCTGGTATGGCGGGAAGGTGCTGTTCTCGGCGCTGACCGGCGTCAAACAGCGACCGGGAGGCATCTATGACACCGCCGCCCGGCGCTGGGCCCAGGGCATGCTCCGCGGGACCGGCATCACCGTCCGGGTGGAAGGACGCGAACGGCTGCTCGGTCCCGAACCCAAGGTGTATATCGCCAATCACGCGTCGTTCGTCGACATCTGGGCCATCCTGGCGGAATTCCCCGGCACGATCCGCTTCGTGTACAAGAAGAGCATGGACTGGATTCCCCTCATGGGGCAGGCGATGCGCGCGGCACGACACATTCCCATGGACCGCCGCAAGCTGTCCGCCTCGTTTGCCGCGTATGACGAGGCGGCCAAATTTGTGCGGGATGAGCACAGCTCGGCGGTGGTGTTTCCCGAGGGCACCCGCTCACTCGACGGCAGGCTCCAGGCGTTCAAGAAGGGCCCGTTCGTCCTGGCGATCGCGGCGGGAGCGCCGGTCGTGCCGGTGTACTGCGAAAACACCTGGGAGCTGATGCCGCGGGGAAGCTGGAGCCCGAAGCCGGGCGTCGTCACGCTCCGGATCGGCGAGCCGATTCCGACCGCCGGGCTGGACGTGGACGGCCGGGATGGGTTGGCGAAACAGGCGCGGGCCGCGCTGCTCGCGATGGGGGCGCGGGAGTAGAACCAGCACACGCGTGAGAGTCGCAACACTCCGCCATCGGGAGTGCTTCCGCCGTCCGGCCCCCATTCCTGTCGACTCGCCCCATCCCCGCTGGCGGCCCGTACCGGGTGAGCCTATCGATTCGGTCCCGCGGCGCCTGAGACCGCGGTATCCTTGCGCCGGCGCCCATGAACGACCTTCGCTACGCCTTCCGCTCCTTTCGGCGCGAGCCGGCCTTCGCAGCCGGCGTCGTGTGCACGCTCGCCCTCGCGGTCGGCATCAACGCCGCGATGTTCGGCCTGGTGGACCGCCTGATGCTCGCTCCGCCTCCGGGCGTAGAAGCCGCCGACCGCGTGATGCGGGTGACTCTCGACTACACCGGTCCACGGGGCGAGGCCTTTCCCAGCTCGGCGTTTTCCTATCCTGGATTCCGCGCCATTGCCGGGATGACCGGTGCGGTGAGCGAGGCGGCCGCCGTTCGGGCGGACAGCGTGACGGTCGGCCGGGGCGCCGAGCTCACCGAAGTGCCCTCGGTGCAGGCCTCGGGAGCGTATTTCGGGTTGCTCCGGGTCCGCCCGCTGCTGGGCCGACTCTTCGGACCGGCCGACGACGCGATTCCGTCCGGCAATCCCGTGGTGGTCCTGGGATATGAGTACTGGCGGCAACACTTCGGTGGCCGGGCCAGCGCGATCGGAGCCCGGATCGTCATCGAGGATGAGCCCTTCACCATCATCGGGGTGACCCCGGCGGGATTCAACGGCTCCGAGCTGGCGCCGGTCGGGTTGTTCCTCCCGCTTACGGCCGCCGCTCGCGGTCAGCCGGCGGGCTGGTGGGACGACCCCCGGATCCATTCCTACTCGGTGATCGCCCGGCTGCGGGACGGGATCTCGCCCGCCGCGGCCGGCGCGATGATCACCTCCGCGATGGGCGACGATCCGTCGGCACCGGGAGAGCTGCGTTTGAGCGGCACTACGCTCGAATCGCTGGTGCCGGGCCGTTCGGCCCGGACGACGCCTCAATCCCGGATCGCGCTCTGGCTGTCCCTGGTCTCGGTGGCGGTACTCCTGATCGCGACGGCCAACGTCGCCATCCTGCTGCTGCTCCGGTCGGCCCGCCGCCGCCGCGATACCGCGGTGCGGGTTACGCTGGGCGCCGGCCCGGCCCGGTTGGCCCGGACCGCCCTGGTGGAGAGCCTGGTGCTGGCGCTGGCGGGAGGGGGCCTCGGGGTGCTGCTCTCGCGCTGGTTCGGCGAAATCGTGCGGGTCACCCTGCTTCCCGGTCTCGCCGCGACCGCACGGATGGTCGATGGCAGGGTCGTGCTGGGGTCCATCGTCGCCGCCTGCATCGCCGGCATTCTGGCCGGCCTCGTCCCCCTGCTGCAGCAGCGGCGGCGGCAGCTTGCCTCGGAGCTTCGTACCGGCGGGCACGGCGGCTCGCGGCGTCTGGTGGTGCAGAATCTGCTGGTCACCGTTCAGGTAGCGCTCTGCACCCTGCTGCTGGTCGGCGCGGGTCTGTTCGTGCGCAGCCTGGATCGGGTCCAGTCCCAGGACCTGGGGTTTTCGACGGCGCGACTGCTGTACGTCACCCTGGATTTCCGGGGAGCCGCACTGCCTCCCGCCGAGCGGGACCGGCTGCATGAGGACGCCGCTCGCCGGGTCGCGGCTCTGCCCGGCGTCACCGGCGCCACCGTGGTCGAGGGGATGCCCTTTGGCCCCCACCACATTCCTCCGATCAGCATTCCCGGGGTTGACCTCATGGCCAACGGTCCGGTGCAGCTGCCGATCCTGTATGGAGCCACTCCCGCCTATCTCGCCATGATGGGCGTGACGCTTCGCGAGGGCCGGCTCTTCACCGAGCGCGACGGCCGCGGCGCACCGCTGGTGGCGCTGGTCAATGAGACGATGGCCCGCACCGTCTGGCCGGGCCAGCGCGCGATCGGCCAATGCATCCATGCCGGTTTCGGCCCCTCATTTTCGATCGCCGCGGATCCCGATCCCTCCACGATCACCGAGGGCACGCCCTGCCGGGAAGTCGTGGGCATCGTGCGCGACTCCCGGGCCCGGTCGCTGCGGCTCGAGGGCAACGAAGCCCGACTGATGCAGTACTACGTGCCGTTCGCCCAGATTCCCGTGTCCCCATTCCCCAATTTTTCATTCGCGTCGGGACTCCTGGTCCGGACCGCCGGCGACGATCCGGGCCGCCTGGCACTCCCGGTGCAGCGACTCATCCAGAGCGGCAGTCCGGTGTCGTTGTACGCGCGGGTGCGTCCCTATCAGGACTTGATCGACCCGCAGCTCCGCTCCTGGCGCCTGGGCGCGACGCTCTTCTCGGCCTTCGGGATCCTGGCCCTGGGTATCGCGGCGGTGGGTCTCTTCGCGGTGGTGTCCTACCTGGTGACGCAGCGCACCCAGGAGATCGGGGTACGGCTGGCGCTGGGCGGCACGAGACGGGCCGTCGGCGGGGCCGTGGTGCGCGACGCGCTTCGCATGGCCGGAGGCGGCGCGGTGGTCGGCCTGGTGATCGCCCTGATCGGGGCCCCGGTGCTGCAGTCACTCCTCTTCCAGACCTCGGCCCGGGAGCCGGCGGTGTTGATCGGCACCATCGCGATGTTGCTGGCGGTGTCGCTGGGCGCCGCGGCCCTCCCGGCCTGGCGCGCCAGCCGGGTGAGTCCCATGGGGGCGTTGCGCGGCGATACATAGTACGGGCACCCTTCCCGTCATGAGCCATCCGGGAGCGCGCAGGATCCTCCTCTGGAGCGGGATGATCACGGCCGCCGTGGGGCTGGGGTTATATGCCACGCCGAGCCCGCCGCCCGGCCCCCACGGGGGCCGCATGTTCCCCAGGATGCCCGGGCCGCCTCCCGATTTCCGGACGCTCCTGGACCAGCTGGGTGTGGGCTCGGTGGCCTGGTACGGGGCCGCCATTGCCCTCCCATTCATGTTCTGGGGGGCTCGCCGGCTCGATCCGGAACGCCAGGGCCGCTTCCGCACCATCCTGATCTCGGTGCTGGTTGTCTTGCTGCTCACTCTCGCCACCGCGGTGGGCCAGTGGCTGGTCGTCTATCGGGGCGCCGAGCTCCGCCCGGGTCTCCTCGGTTTCCTTCCGATGGGGCTGCGGCAGAATATCCTCCCCTGGACCGCGCTGGCCGGCCTGGTGGCCGCCATCGAGGGCCGCCGCCGGGCCACCCGCGCGACGGTGGAGCGAGAGCGGTTGCGGACCCAGATCGCGGAACAGCGGCTCCTCGCGCTCACCAGCCAGCTGCACCCCCATTTCCTGTTTAATACCCTGCAAGGCATCTCCACCCTGATCCATCGGGACCCCGAGGCGGCGGACGAGATGCTGGCCAAGCTGAGCGACCTGCTCAGCGATCTGCTCCGCCACCGCGACCAGGTGCTGGTGTCCCTCGAGGACGAGCTCCGCTACATCCGGACCTATCTCGAGATTGCCAAACTGCGTTTCGCCGAGCGGCTGGAGTTCGCCATCGATGCGCCCGCCGAGCTGCATCAG
>DASYPZ010000174.1:0-11130 GCA_036006105.1 Gemmatimonadales bacterium
GAGGGGAGCCGGCTCACCGGGAGCGGGATTTCGATCGGCACACCGGCCTATATGGCGCCGGAGCAGGCGGCGGCGGAACGGGAATTCGATCATCGCGCCGATCTCTACTCGGTGGGCGTCCTGGCCTACGAGCTGCTGGCGGGCGAGCCCCCGTTCCGGGGCCCCACCGCCCAGGCGGTGATTGCCGCGCACATGACCCGCATGCCGCCCCTGGTCACCGATCTGCGTCCCACGGTGCCGCCGGAGCTGGCCGCCATCGTGACCCGCCTGCTGCAAAAGCGCCCGGCCGACCGTTTCCAGAAGACCGAGGACCTCCTGGCCGCGTTGCAGGCAGTGGCCGGGCCGGGCATCACCACCACGCGTACGGTCGCCACGCCAACGGCTGGTGCCCGGATCTGGCCCCTTCCCCACGTGCTCGGCTATTTCCTGGTCGCGAGCGCGGCCCTGCTTGGCGCCGCGTGGGGTCTGCGCACCCTGCTCGGTCTGCCCGACTGGTTCTTCGCGGCGGCAGTGGTGTTGCTCGCGCTGGGGCTCCCGATCGTGGTCGCCGCGGCGCTGGCTCACAACCGCCGGGCGCTCCGCGGCCCCGACTACCGGACTCCGGCAGGCCTCCCCCGCCGGCTGACGCTCCGGCGCGCCGTGACCGGCGGCGTTGCGGCGTTCAGCGGACTCGGGATCATCACCGCGGGTTACATGGGCATGCGGGCCTTCGGCATCGGGCCGGTCGGCACCCTGGTGGCGAGCGGGAAGATGCAGGAGCGGGACCGCGTCATCATCGCCGATTTCGCCAATCAGACCCGCGACTCACTGCTTGGCCCGGCGGTCACCCAGGCCTTCCGGGTGGACTTCGCCCAGTCGAAGCTGGTGTCTCCCCTGGAGCCGAGCTACATCCGCCGGGTGCTCCGGCTCATGAAGCGGAACGACTCGACCCCCGTCGACCTCGAGACGGCCCGGGAAATCGCCGGGCGCGCCGGCCTCGTCAAGGCGGTCATCGCCGGGGAGCTGCAGCGGGTCGGTGCCAGCATTCTGGTCTCCGCGGAGCTGGTGAGCGTGGACTCGGGCCAGGTGCTGGCCACCGCGCGCGCCACCGCGAAGGACTCGACCGGCATTCTCGACGCGGTGGACCAGGTGTCCCGCCAGCTCCGCAACAAGATCGGCGAGTCGCTGCGGTCCATCCGGGCCAATGCCCCTCTCGCGGAGGTCACCACCGGCTCTCTGGTGGCGCTGCGGACATACTCCCAGGCCATCCACAACGAGGACCAGGGAGATAACCCGCGCGCGATCGCCCTGCTGGAGGATGCCGTCGCCGTGGACAGCGGCTTTGCGATGGCCTGGCGCAAGCTGGGCATCATGCTCACCAACGAGGGAACCCGCGGGGCCGACGCCGAGCGGGCCCTGACCCGGGCCTTCGAATTCAAGGACCGCCTCACCTTCCGGGAGCGGAAGCTCACCGAGGATTCCTACTACTCCGAGGTCCGGCGCCAGTCCGACAGCGCCGTCGCGGCGCTCCGTTCATTACTGGCCGAGTATCCCGGTGACAGCTGGGCCTGGAACAACGTGGGCGTCGAGGATGAGCTCATCGGCAACTTCGCCGCGGCGGAACAGGAGTACCGGCGCGCCGTCGCCCTGGAGCCGGAGAACATTCTGGCCTGGCGGAATGTCTTTACCGTCCGGCTCAAACAGGCCCACTTCGACTCCGCCAAGGTGACGCTCGATTCCATCAACGCCCGGTTCCCTCCCGGGCCTCGCATGGACGAGTTCGACGTCCTCTACGAGCTCGGGCGCCGGAATCACGGGGTCGCCGAGACCATGCTCCGGACCATCATTCCCCGCTGGCAGGCCAACCCGGACGCACACGACCGGGAGCTGGAGCTCTTCGCCGGCGTGCTGGCCTTACGCGGCAAACTGGCGGAATCGGACCGGACCCTCGAGACCCTGCGCGATCTCCGCGCCCGCCGGGGCATGGCGGTCGAGGCCCTGGAGGCGGAGCTCCGCAGAGTACAGCCCGTGGCCCTTTATCGTGGCGACCTTCGGGGAGCGAGGGCGCAGCTCGACCTGGCGCTGCGGGCCAATCCACCGGACAAGATGGCCGCGCGCGACCGGCCCATGGCCCAGCTGGTGCGGGCCGCCGTCGCGGTAGGAAACCGGGAGCTCGCCACCAGGTTTCAGGAAGACTTCCGGCGCAACCCCGGCAACGTGCCCGGCCGGGTGGCCCACTTCCTGGAGTTCCTGGGCGATGGCGCGGTACTCTCGCTGCGCGATGAGACACTTCCCCAGGCCATCCAGGCACTGGAAAAGGCGACCATCACCTGCGTGTACTGCGCCGAGGCCGCCATCGCCGCGGCGTTTGATCGGCTGGGCAAGCCGGACTCCGCCCTGGCGCACTATCAGCGCTGGGCCGAAGACGGAGAGAGCGTCTGGGAAGCGGGGGTGTACTGGTACGATGCGCCGCTGGCCTACTTCCGGCTGGGCGAGCTGTACGAGACCAAGGGCGACAAGGCCAGGGCCATTGATTTCTACGGCCGGTTCACCGAGCTGTGGCGTGAAGCCGATCCCGTCTTGCAGCCCCGGGTCGCCGAGGCCAAGCGCCGCATTTCCGAACTGAGAAAATCGATCGGTTAGGGCGCCGTACACCCCACCCGTTTCATCGGATAGTCGATCCCCTTCGTGCCACCGGCCCCCGGTCCCTCGATCCGGGCGACCAGCGAGTCCGCGCCGCGGCGGCGATAGCTGATCCGCTGGGGGAAATCGTGCGCCGGATTGGCCACGGTGAAGCCGGAATCCGTCGGCGCGCTGCCGGTGAAGTCCGCGGGTGGCTGACCCGACGGCTCAGCGTGATAGATGAGACTGTCCCCGTTCCACGCGAGCCGGACTTGCTCGTATTCCCGCACTTGTCCGTTCGCCACCCGCCGGCTGACGCCCAGCATCAGGTCTCCCTCCGGCGGCATCCACATCTCCAGGGTGACGCTGTTGCCGCGCCGCTGCTCCCAGCAGCCGGCCAGCCAGCGCATCCGGTGCAGCGGGCTCTGTTGCTGGATTGCTCCCCCGAGAGAGACGAGGGAGAGAGCGGAGAGGAGCGCAAACGGTCCGGGCCGCATGGGCGCCGCCTACGGCCGACGGCGCATCTGCGGTTTCACGCGGGGTTTCTGCTTGTGGGTCAGGTCGGCGGGCTTGGCCACCTCCGCCGCGGCCTTGGCTTGCTTCTTCTTCTCGAGAATGGCCCGAAACCCTTCGAGATTCGGGTCGGGCGCCGGGACTTTGGGTTTCTTGGACATGGATGATGCTACTTGGCGAGAAGCTGCCTGCGCAACTGGGCCAGTTTCCGGCGCACCGAGCCGTCCAACACCCGGTCTCCCACCCGAATGATGGCGCCGCCCAGGATCTCGGGATCCACCGCGAAGCCCGCCACGACTTCCATCCCCAGTGCCTTCTCCAGCGCCTGGGTAATGCTGGCCTGCATGGCGGGATCCGGCGCCCGGGACAGCGTGATGCCGGCCCGGACCCGGTTGAACTTCACATCGAGCAGCGTGCGATACTGATTGGCCATCTCCCCGAAGAGGAGCTGCCGGCCCCGCTTGACCACCGCGGTCAGGAACAGCACGAATTCCTTGGGGGCACCCGGCAGCGAATTGGCCAGGATCTCGGCCTTCTTGGCTTTGGTCACCTTGGGCGACATCAGGACCGCCTGCGCCTTGGGCGATCCGTCCACCGCGCCGGCGATCGCCTCGAGCAGGCCGGCGTACTCCTCGGTCCGCCCGCTCTTCTCACCCAGAGCGAACAGCGCCTCGGCGTAGTTCAGGGCAATCGAGACCGGCCTCAATGGGTTTCCACCTTCGCCAGGTAGTCGAGCACGATCTTCTTGTCGGCCTCGCTGTCGAGCCGGGTGCCGATCACCTTGGCCGCGGCGCCCAGCGCCAAGTCCACCGCCTCGCGGCGCAGATCGCTGACCGCCTTGTCACGTTCCGCGGTGATATCCCGGCGGGCCCGCTCCACCACCGCCTCCTGCTCGTGGCGAATCTTGTCCACCGCGCCGGCCCGTTCCTTCTCGACCGCCGCCTTGGCGTCGGCCAGAAGCTGCTGGGCTTCGGTGCGCGCGGCCGCCTGCAGCCGCTGCCCTTCCGCCAGCGCCGCCTTGGCCTCGTTGTTCAGCCGGTCGGCGTCGGCCAGCTGGCCCTTGATCTTCTCTTCGCGCTCCACCGTGGTCTTGAGAATGTTCGGCCACGCGAACTTCCAGAGCACGACCAGCAGCAGCAGAAACACCACCCAGGTCCAGATGAACAGACCCGGGTTCACCGCGAACGGCGAAACCGGCTCGCCCGGCTCCGCCACATGCGCGGCTTCCTGAAGCACCAGCAGCACCGCGAGCATGGTCAATTCACGAACTTGAAGAGCAGCGCGAAGACCATCGCGATGATCGCGGCGCCCTCGAGGAGGACCGCGAACAGGATCGCCGCGCCCCGGATCTCCCCGGCGGCTTCCGGCTGACGGGCGATGGCTTCGGCCGCGCTGCCGCCGATCCGGCCCAGACCGATGCCCGCGCCCACGATGGCGAGCCCGATGCCGATGCCGGCGCCGAGCAGGCTGTTGTAGTTCTTGGCGGCGACCGCGTCCATCGCCTGGAACAGCATCAGCATGTTCAACATGTTGGATCCCTTGGGTCCGTTGGAGAGTGAGTCTCGTATCGCGCCGCCCGCGGTCGGGGCCGTCTCTCCGGCCGGCCCGTCCCTGCGTGGTCCGCCAATGCCCGAAGGCAGCGGACATCGCCGGCCATTCGTCCGGCTACGTGGAGCAGAGGTGCAGCGCGCGCCTCCACTCCTACCGACTTACCGCGCTCCCGCCTTCCCGCCTTCCTAGTGCTCGTGCTGCATCAGCCCGATAAACACCGCCGTCAACAGCGCGAATACGTAGGCCTGCAGCACCGCCACGAACAGCTCCAGCATCATGATGCCCACCAGCAGCAGCACGGTGGTGCCCGCGATGCCATAGCTCCAGATCCCCAGGTTCCCGAACAGGAACATGATGCCGAAGAGCGAGAGAATGACGAAATGCCCCGCCGTCATGTTGCCGAAGAGACGGACCGCCATCGCGAACGGCTTGACGAACTTGCCCAGCAGCTCGATCGGGGCCATGGCCACCGAAATGAGCGTGCCCGAGGCGCCGGTCATCCCCGGTACCACCGGGAAGATGCTCCGCATGTAGCCCTTGGGGCCGAGCTTCCTGAAGCCCGCGATTTCCACGGTGAGGAACACCACGATGGCCAGCGCGCCGGTGACCGCCACGTTGCCGCTGGGACTGGCCCCCCAGGGCAAAAGGCCCAGCAGGTTGGAATAGAGGATGAAGAAAAACAGCGTCATCACCAGCGGGGCGAACTTCTCCCCCCCGTGGCCGATGTTCGCGATCGCGATCTCGTCCCGGACGAAGAGCACCAGCCCCTCGATGGCGGCGGCGAATCCATGGGGCGCGTTCTGACCGGCGCGCTGCTTCTTGAGCGCCCGGCCGGCGGTCCACATGGTGAGGAACACCAGCGTGGCGGAGAGGAACAGGAAAACGACGTGTTTGGTGGGCGTGACGTTGACCGACCACGGCCCGAGGTGCAAATCGGGCCAGCGGTGCCAGTGGATCTCGCCGAACGGCGCGAAATCCAGCCCGTAGGCATCCGAGGTGTGATGCATCACCAGCTCGCCGATATCGAGCTGCGGCTTTGCGGCGGCCTGAATCATCGGACCAGTCGAACCTCGAATAAGAGCAGGGGCAGCAGCACCCCGAGAAATCCGATCGCCGAGGCCACCGGCGGAAAGTGGGCCGGATCGAGCCCTGCCGCGAGCGCGATGGCCACCACGCCCAGGAGCCGGAGCCCCATCCCGATGCCCCACCGTTTGATGAACAGCTTCGGTGCCGCCTGCTTCACCGGCTGGATCAGGGCAATCGCCGTCACCTGGATCAGAATCGCCAGCGCCGCGAAGCACCCGGCCCCGATGGCGGCCTGGGACCCGGCAAACCGGTACGCCAACCCGGAGATCATCCCGCCGATCAGAAGCCCGGCCATCAGCGTGGGCAACATCTACTGATCCGTTCGGTCCGGTTTCTTCGAACCACCGGTCCCGCCGTGCCAGGTCGAGCGGTTCGCCGGATCGGCCTTGAGCTCCCGCCAGATGCTCAGAAAACCCAGCCCGGCTCCGGTGAACGTCCCCACCAGGATGAACAACGGCTTGGTATGGAGCCAGTTGTCCAGCACCAAACCGCCGAGGAGGAACATCACGATCGCCCCACCGAACCGGAGCCCGGCACCCAGGTACTTGTACCCCTGGCCCACGGCCTTATCGGGCTGTTCCGGCTCCATATCCGGGCCAAAAATACGTGCTTGTGAAATATTTCGCAAGCGCGCCGGCCCACCCGCGGCGCGCCCGGGTCCGCAACCTCCCGGCCGAGGCAACTGATTGGCAGAGAAGCATGTAGGAGACCTTGCCGCGACTTCAGCGACGACCAGCCGACCGTCCCGGCGTCGGGTTTTCCTCAGTGGCGCCGTGCGTCGCGCTCGATCCTCGCGAACAGGGCCCGATCGAAGGCCTCGGGCTGATCGAGCATGACGAAGTGGCGCGAGTGATCGATCAGGATGACCTCACCATCCCGGGCATGCGCCAGCCAGGTGGCATAGGCCGACCGCTTGGCGCTCGCCGAAGCGTATCCCTGATACCCGTCGATCAGGCTGTCGAACGGCACGATCTCCGTCACTGGAACCCGGAGGTCCTGGAGCCGTGGAGTCAGATCGAGAAGCAACGCCTCGGTCATCCACTGCACCGTCGCCGCAGCGTCGCTGCGAGCGGCCAGCCGCTCCATGGTGTCGACGTCGGTCTTACTCGTGATGACATACTGAAGCATGTTGGTGCGCAGCGCCGTTCGAAACGCGGCGCTGTCGACCCCGATGTACGCCGCGGTGCTCGCTTTGACCCGCTGCTCGCGCACGGCCTGGGTCGGCCCAATCGGGTAGCCACCCTCGACCGCGATGATGCTGCGTATCTCGCCTGGGTGATCGGCCGCGAAGGCAATCGCCAGAGTGCCCCCAAGACTATGGCCGACGAGGATCGGGTGATCGAGGTGCCGCGAGGAGATCAATGTCGAGATGTCGGAAGCGGCACGATGCATCAGGTCGCCGCCGGTGTCCCGCGGGCGGCCATCGAATCCGGGAAGGGTCAGCGCGTAGATCTCGTACCTGTCGCGGAGTGCCGCGATCTCGCGCTGCCACTGCCACGATCCGCAGAAGAGAGCCGGAATGAAGATGATCGGAGTCTGACCGGGGCGGCCGAACCGTTCGACTCGGAGCATTCCGACGTCGAAGGTTTCGGGGACCTCCGCATCGCGGCCGGAGAATCCGGAGATGCTCTGGACGGGGACCATACCGCCCACCAGGAGGCCCAGGAACACGCCGGCACTCGGGAATGTTTTCATGACTGCTCCGGATCGATGAGTCTGCGTTTTTGCACCGTCCCAACACATATTTGCCGGACGGTCGGGACGGAGACAAGAGTTTCAGAATCGATCCGGCAGTGGCAGGACCCGGGCTTCCCCGGGATGCCCTTTCGAGGGTAATCTCCCCTTGGGGCAACTACTTGTCAGGGCGGCTCGTAGGGTCATTGTCCCCCGGAATTCCGATACCGACTTACCGCCCTACCGGCATCTAATGACCGCTACCCATCCCGCAGACGCGACCTCGGACGTTCAGCAACTGGCCCGGCTCGCGTCCGCCGTGTCCGCTCTCCGCAGGCAGGTGGCCCAGCGCATCGTGGGTCAGGATGCCGTCGTGGATGGGGTGCTGACCGCCCTGCTGGGCGGGGGACATTCGCTGTTGATCGGTGTGCCCGGCCTGGCCAAGACGCTGCTGGTATCGACCATCGCCGAGGCGCTGGATCTTTCGTTCAATCGGGTCCAGTTCACGCCGGACCTGATGCCCGGGGACATCACCGGCACCGAGCTGGTGGAGGAAGACCCGGCCACCGGGCGGCGAGGGTTCCGGTTCGTTCCGGGCCCGGTGTTTGCGCATGTGCTCCTGGCCGACGAAATCAACCGGACTCCACCCAAGACCCAGGCGGCGTTGTTGCAGGCCATGCAGGAGCACCAGGTCACCGCGGCCGGAAAGACCTATCACCTGCCGGATCCCTTCTTCGTCCTCGCCACCCAGAATCCCATCGAGCAGGAGGGCACCTATCCCCTGCCCGAAGCGCAATTGGATCGCTTCATGCTGGAGCTGCGAGTGGGCTACCCGACCCGCGAAGAAGAGGAGTCGGTGGTGGAACGCACCACCGGCGATCGTACCGCCACCATTACCCCGGTGCTGGACGCCGCCGCGCTTCGCGGGATGCAGCACCTGGTGCGACGGATTCCGGTTTCGAAGGGGCTGGTCCGCGCGGCGGTGTCGCTGGCCCGCATGACTCGGCCGGGAGACGCGGAGGCACCGGCGTTCATCAGGGAGTATGTCGAATGGGGCGCCGGGCCCCGGGCCTCGCAGTACCTGGTGCTCGGCGCCAAGGCGCGCGCGGCGATGGCGGGGCGGCCCATGGCCGATCTCGACGACGTGAAGTCGGTGGCGCCCGCGGTGCTCCGGCATCGGGTGGTCACCAACTTCAGCGCCGAGGCAGCGGACCGGAAGAGCGAGGACCTGGTCACCGAGCTGGTGAAGGACTCCGGCTGGGACCGGATGCGCTGACCATGGCGTCCATTCATCGAGAGATCCTGATCGACGCGGCACCCGAGGCGGTGTGGGACGCGCTGCGGGACATCGGCGCCATCCACCGGCGGCTGGCGCCCGGATTCGTGACCGACGTCCGCCTGGAGGAAGGTGCCCGGGTCGTCACCTTCGGCAATGGGGTGGTCGCCCGGGAGTTGATCGTCGATGTCGACGACCAGCGGCGCCGGCTGGTCTGGTCGGTCGTGGGTGGATCGATGACGCATCACAACGCCTCGGCCCAGGTGTTTCCCGAAGGGAAGCAGGCCACGCGATTCGTCTGGATTGCCGATCTGCTGCCGCACCAGGCGGCCCCGACCATCGCCGGGATGATGGATCAGGGGCTCGCCGTGATCAAGAAGACTCTGGAAGCGGCGACCCGGAGCTAACCCGCATTCATGGCTCGCCTCGCCGTCATCTCCCGCTTCCTGCTCGTCGCCTCGCTGACGGCCGCGCCCGCTTTCGGGCAAACCCCGTCCGCGACTTTGACGCTGGCCGGTGAGAACGGGGTCACCAAAACGCTGACGATGACGGATCTCGCGGCGCTCCCGCAGCAAGAGGTGGCGATCACCGGCCGGGACAGCAGCCGGGTGGTGTTTCGGGGTCCCACCCTGCGGGCGCTCATGTCACTGGTCGGCGCACCGGCCGGCCATGAGCTGCGGGGTCCCAACATGCTGCTGGTGGTGGTCGCCGAGGCCACTGATGGATACAAGGTGGCCTATGCCCTCTCCGAGCTGGACGAACAATTCGGTAACGCCACCTTCATCGTCGCGATCACCCAGAATGGAGGCCCGCTGCCGGCGGCGGAGGGACCCTTCCGGATCGCCGTGGGCGGCGCCGGCGAACATCGCGCGCGCTGGCTGCGCCAGCTGACCCAGTTGCGCCTGGTCCGAATCGGGTGATCGTGCATCGACGATCGCTCGACCAGTACCACCCGCCATGTCTTCGCTAGAGAGTCTCCGCGAGGTGCTCTTCGGCGACCTCCCGATCCGCAGATGGGCTGGATCCGGCACCGCCGAGCCGTGGGTGTCGTTTCGTCACGCGGCAGATTTGATCGAGGCCGGAGACGTTGCCACCGCGCGCCAGCAGCTCTACAGCATCATTGGTCTTCCCCATCTGGAATCCCGGCACTACCTCGAAGCCTGGGCCGCGCTGCGGGAGCTCGGAGAGCAGCCCCGTCCGTCGGTGGCCAAGCACCTCTATGGGGTTGTGCTCGATGTACCCATGGATCACGGTCCCGATTCTCTGGCCGCCTACGCCGACTATGGCTGCCGTTATCTCAACTATTCCGGAAGGGCGACCATCTGGGAGCACCCGAACGACTCGCTGGACGAACCTATCGACCGGCTGCTCGCCGCCGGCCGCACCCTGGTCGACAATATCGGTCCGTGGCAGGGCTCGCGGCCTCCGCTTCCCGCGGGGCTGGCCCGGATCAGCCTGCTGTGTCCGGCGGGGCTGCATTTCGGCCAGGCACCGTTCAGAACCCTGCAGGCCGATCCGATGGCGGCCCCGGTGCTCGCGGCCGGCACCGCACTTCTCCAGAGGTTGGTGGATCTGACGCCGGGCTCGTAGACCGGAAGGCGGCGCCCTGATCGTCGGACCCGGCAACCCTCGGCGTCCGGAACGGCTACGACTTCGCGGCGTGATCCTCGAGCAGGCGCACGATGTCCCCGCGCCCGAAGAAACGAGCCCAGTCCATCGCGTCGCCGTCATGCTTGCTGTCGTGGATGTGAGGGTCGGCCCCGGCCTCCAGCAGCAACCGCGCGATGTCGGTGTGCCCCGCCAGCGCGGCCAGATGCAGCGGGGTCACCTCCGCGTCCCAATGGCTCCAGCGCGCGCTGGGGTCCGCGCCGTGCTCGAGAAGCCACCGCAGCGCCGGCAGGTCGCCGCGCTTGGCCATCAAGTGCAGCACCCCCGACTCGACCCCACCCTTCGCGATCAGCTCCGGATGACCGCGCACCAGCCGAGCCGCCGTGTCCCAGTCGCCCAGCGCCAGCAAGGCGAGCAGATCGATCGGGCCGGCGTTCGGCTCGCGGACGCCTCGCACCGCGCTGTCAAGCTCCCCGGAGGTCATGTCGCGAATCTTCTCCATCAGCCGCCGGTCTGTGTTCGGGGTGGTCGGGTACGCCGCGACCGGGAAGCCGTCGCCATCCACCGCGAGCGGGTCGGCTCCGAGGTCCAGCAGCAGCGCGACCATGCCGGGACGGTTATTCAGGGCGGCATAATGCAGCGGGGTGCGATGGCCATCATTGCGAGTGAGCCGGGAGTTCAGCGCGGCCGGATCCGCCGCCACGATCCGGCGCACTTCCGCGGCCAGATTCAGCGCGATGGCGGAGAAAATCGTGTGCCGGGCGCCGCGGCTCACCAGAAACTCGGCGACCTCGGCGTGATAGTTGTTCCAGCAGGTGGCC
>DASYPZ010000175.1:0-2424 GCA_036006105.1 Gemmatimonadales bacterium
TTTGGCTGGCCGGCCCCTGATAACACCCCTCTCACCCGCCTGACGGACCTGCAGGGTGCCATTGCCTATCATGTCGCGGAGCCGCTGGCCGAGTGTATCAGCCTGGCCGGTATCCTCCGACAGCACGGAGCGCCGGGAGCAACCCTGGTCCTGGTCGGTTCCACCGCGTCTCTTCCTGGTCGGCACGCCTATCGCAAACCGCTTTACTCGCTGGCGAAAGGGATGATCCCGACGCTGACCGCCGCCCTTGCAGTTGAGCTCGGCGGCTCCGAGCACCGCTGTACCGGCGTGATCTTCGATGCCCTGGATGGCGGAATGAACGCCGGTATGAGCCCCACAGCCCGCGTCGCTCACGCTGATCGGTCGCCGTTCGGCCTGGTCCCGACCATGGAGGACGCAGCCCGGCAGGTGCTCTGGCTGCTCGACAATCCGGGTCCGATGGCATCCGGCTCCGTGATGATTCTGAGTGGAGGAGCGCTGCCGTGAAGTTCCTGGAAGCCCGGAAGATTCTACGGGAGTTCAAGGGCGGCGAAGCATTGTCCTTCCTGCTGGCCCTCTCCGGAACCGCGGAACCGTTCGAGCTCTACCTCGCCGCCGCCGCAGCCCTCCAGGGCCGGATCCTGAAACCGCGCGCCATTCCGTTCGGGACGCTCGCCCAGCATCTCCGACAGGCTTCCGCCCCGGAGCCCGGGGAAGTTCTCCTGCTGCTCCCATGGGATTTTGCGCCCGACGCCGATTGGCGCTCTGGTGTGACTCCGGAATCGCGCGCCCCGGCCGAAATCGAAGCCGGAATAGACGCGGTAGGAAAGTTGCTCGAGCGCCGTCGGTCCAGCCCCATCTTCTACCTGCCGGCCCCGTTCCTTCCCCTGGCCGGGAATCCGGCGCAAAACGCCGCTCTCGCCGCCCGGATCCAGGGCGAGGCACTGCGCAACGGTGCACGCCTTCTGCCGGCCGAAGCCTTCTCCCTGGCGACCTATCTCAGCTCGGGATGTCCCGTGGGTGGAACTCACTTGGGACCCGTGGCTCTGCTGATGGTCGCAGCACTGCTCGAGGTGGCCAGGCCGCCCAGGAAGGTTTTGGTCACCGATTTCGACGAGGTGCTATGGTCCGGGGTCCTGGCCGAAGATGGCGTCGCCGGGATCGCCATGGGTCCGGACGGAAAGGGCTACCGTCATTTCATTTATCAGTCCCTGCTGCTGCGTCTGCGCAAAGAAGGCGTGCTCCTGGCCGGCGTGACCAGAAACTCCCCTGAGATCGTCGCCGAGGTCTTTGCCAAGGGGGGCATGCCGCTGAAGGTGTCGGACTTCGTTGCGGTCCTCGCCAGTTATGGCGCGAAGTCGGCACAGATCCGCCAGCTGGGTGAGCGGCTCAATCTGGGTCTCGATGCGTTCGTGTTCGTCGACGACAATCCCATCGAAGTGAGCGAGGTCTCGTCACAGCTCCCCGAGGTGCTGGTACGCCGGTTTCCCGATCGGGAAGAAGCTCTGCCGGGGCTGATAGCGGAACTGGTCGCGGACTTCCATCGCGAAACACTCACCGCCGAAGACCGGGATCGGACCGAGCTCTACCGGCGCCGCCTGGAGGGGATCGCGCCAAGCCAGCTCAGCGGTGGCGATCTCTCCGGTTTTCTGCGCGAGCTGGGGATGACTCTGACGATTCACGACCGATCGACGGGAGACCGGACCCGGGTGGTTCAGCTCATCAACAAGACCAATCAATTCAATCTCAATGGGCGCCGCCTCGAGGACGGGGACGTCGCCGCGATCCTCGCCGCCGGCGGCCGCCTCTACGGAGCCTCGCTCGCCGATCGCAGCGGCTCGCACGGGGAAATCCTCGCCTGCCTGATCGACGCCGGTGGGACGGTGCGGGCCCTCGTGATGTCATGCCGGGTCTTCCAGCGACAGGTCGAGTATGCCTTCCTGGCCTGGCTGAGTGGCCGCCCGCACCCACCGACCCGCCTCGATTTCGCCGAGACGCCGCGTAATGAGCCGTTTCGGATGTTCCTCGCCAGCCCTTCGTTCGCACCGGGAGAGGCCGGAGTGGCGCTGGATCCCGGCCGATTTCTCGAACACCACGCCGCTTCCCTGGAGCTTTTCACGCTGGATGGCCCGGAGCCGACGTCCTGAGCGCTCCTCGCCTCGAGTATCCGGGCGGGAAACGATTCGCCTTTACCATCTTCGACGACACCGACGTGGCGACGGTCGAGAATCTCCGCCCCGTCTACCGACTACTGGAAGATCTCGGCATGCGGATCACCAAGACCGCGTGGCCGTTTCGCTGTCCCGAGGGCAGCCGGAACTTTTCCAGCTCCGAGACACTGGAAGACGATGCCTATCGAGAATTTATTCTGGATCTCAGCCGCCACGGGTTTGAAATTGCCTCGCACGGCGCCACAATGGAGTCCAGTTTTCGGGGCCGGACCCT
>DASYPZ010000176.1:0-6953 GCA_036006105.1 Gemmatimonadales bacterium
GGGCCTGCTGCACGAACGTCAGCAGGGGCTCGTCGGCATCCTGCCACGCCACGACGACTTCCTTGAATTCCCGGGACGCCCGGTCCGGCTCTCCGAGTCGTTCGTAGGCCAGGCCACGAAGCAGGTGCACTCTCCCCAGGATACCCCAGCGGGAATCGAATCCCCGACGATACAACTGGTTCTCGGTAAACGACTGCAGCATTTCAATCGCCCCCCGATAGTCCCCCAGCTGGTACCGGGCCTCCGCCTCCAGCGGACGGGGATCGTTCCAGGCATATCCCAGATAAATCATTTCGCTCTTGGGCTCCTGCGCCTCCGACTTTCGGCCGGAATCGACTAGAGCCTTCCGGGCGACGGCGCTGTCCCCCCGGGCGAGGGCCGCGAGGGCGCGAACCTCGCGAGAAGCCGGCCGGCCGGTCAGGGATTCCAGCTCCGCCAGGGGTCGGCTGTCCGGGTCGGTCCCGAGCAGAAGCCCAACTGCGGCCGAGGCGCCGGCCCCTGCGACGCTGGCCCGATCTGCCGCGGGGGCTCGCCGGGCGGCTTTCGCCATGTCAGACCAGACCTTCCGGAGCTCCCGCGCCGGTCCTCCCGCCGCGCTGTACAGCTGCGCCAGCCGGGACCACTGCCACACTTCATCCTGATCCCAGATCGTCGGCGAGGCCTGCGGGAGCAGGGTCGCCCGGCGGATCGCATCGCCCAGCGCGATAACCTCGGCTGCCCCACCCAGATCACCCTCGTAGGCCAGCGTGTTCGCGCCCGCCATGACGTCGGAGACGAATTCCCTGCCAAAATCAGGAAGCGCCGGCGCGCGCCCGCCGAACGATGCCGTCGTGTTCCGCACCAGCATGGCAGCCGAGCGGGGCTCGCCCCGGGCAAAACGCACCCGGGCCTCGAGATACGCGGAGAGATTGCGGCCCGAGGCGGGCAACAGGCGTCCGAGCTCGGCCACTTCGCGCGAGGCGTTATTCCAGTCCTCGCTGGCGAAATAGGCCTCGAAGAGCGCGTGGTGGGCGCGTGCAGTGGCCGGTTGCGAGGCGACCCAGCTGCGGGCCGCCTGGACCGCGGCGGTGCCCGACCGCCGCAAGGCGGCGGCGCGAGTTGCGCTGTCCAGCGCGGCTTTTCCCGCCACCATGGTGGACGCGAAGGAGTCGGCGGTGACCAGCGCGTAGCCGGCATTCCGGTTCGTCGCGCCGGTCAGCAGGAATGTGACGTGCTCGTACGCGAGAGCGTACTGCGGATCGAGGGACAGGGCCCGGTCGAACGCGCGCAGCGAACGGGTCATCCCCGCCGCCGTGCTGCCGCTGACCGGATCGTGGAAATACGCGTCCCCCAGGCCATACCAGGCGTCGGCATCGGCGGAATCGCGGGCGAGGATCTTCCGGTACGACTGTTGGGAGTGCTCGTACTCGCCGTCCAGCATCGCGCGATACGCGCCGATCATTTCGCGCTGGCGGTCGGGAAGTCGATCGGCAAAACGAGATGCCTGGAGAACGGCATTCCGGCCGACGCTATCCCCCGCCCCGAGCACCCAGCCCCGGGTCAGACCGAGTTTGAAATAGCCGAGACTGAAGGTGCTGTCGAGCGCCACCGCGTGGCGAAAAGCCTCTTCTGCCTGAACCAGCTCCCAATGGTTCAGGTGTTCCACGCCCTGCAGATAGGCACGATAGGCTTCCAGCGATGCGGTGGTGACCGCCGAGAGCGGATTGTGCCGACCGGATGGCGCGCCCGAGAGATCGAGGAGCCGGCTGGCCAGCTCGTCGAACAGGGGCCGCACGTCGTCGTTGGCCAGCCCGGCGGTCTCCACGACATCCACCCGCACACCGGTCGCAACGTCGTAGGTCCGGGCCGTCAGACGGAGCGAATCGCCGGCCCGGGCGTAGTCGCCCAGCACCACTCTGCCCGCGCCGGACTGACGAGCCAGGCGGCGGGCTTCGGCGAGACCGATCGGCCGATCGTCGGGAACCTGCGCCTGGGACAACAGGTCGTGCACCCGGTCCTGGTCGACCACCGAGAGGTCCCGCCACTGCGACAGGGCCATCGCCAGCATGTTCACACTACCGTCGTGCAGCCACCCCAAGCCCGGATCGTCCCGCAGATTGTCGAAGGGAAGAACCAGCAGCGATAGCCGCGGATTCGCAGCGGGGACTTCCCTGCCCTTGATCAGGAGGCCGGCCACCGCCGCGACCAGGAGCACCAGCGCAACCGCCAGTCCCCGCCGCCGTCGCCTGCCGGCCGGGATTGGGGTGGGCGGCGTCGGCTCTCCCAGCAAGGCCCGCCGGAAGGCGGCGCCGGTCTGCCAGCGAGTTTCCGGAATCTTCTCCAGAGCCCGCATCACCGCATCCGTCACCGCCACGCCGAGGCCGGGGCGGTTGTGGGCCAGCGACGGCGGCGGGTCCACGATCTGTCGCGATACCACCAGGCGCGGCGTTCCGGTAAACGGGGGCGCACCCGCCAGCATCTCGTAGGTCACAATGCCGAGCGCATACAGATCGCTGCGGGAGTCGATGTCCTCCCCGGCGGCCTGCTCGGGACTCATGTAGGTCGGGGTTCCCATGACGGCGGTGGGTCCGGTGGGACCCTCGGCCGCATCCACCAAGCGGGCGATCCCGAAGTCCGCCAACAGGGCTCGGGGCGCCTCCGGAGGTCCCTCGAGCAGGATGTTCTCCGGTTTGAGATCCCGGTGAACCACCCCGGCGGCCGCGGCCGCGTCCAGGGCCAGCGCGAGGTCGGCGGCGATCGTGACCGCCACACCTTCCGGCAGCCGACCTTCCCGGCGCAGCCGCTGACGGAGCGTCTCCCCTTCGTGAAAATCCATCACGTAGAAGAGGTGCCCATCGGCATCGCCGGCGGCATGGACCGCGACAATGTTGGGATGGCGGATTCGCGCCACCAGCCTGGCCTCCGCCAGGAACCGGGCGGCCAGGGCGCGATTTACCACCAGGTCCGGGTGAATGACCTTGACCGCGACCGCCCGGTCCAGCGCGAGATCGGTGGCCAGGTACACCACCCCCATACCCCCGCGGCCGACTTCCCGCTCGAGCCGGTATTGCCGGCCCAGCGTCCGCACGAGGGTCTGGAAGAGCTCGGTGTCGGTCACTGCCACGACCTTGCCTTGGGATACCCCATTCGATGCCGAACGGGGGAAGTTCGTTGCGTTTGGCGCCGTTTTGCGAAATCCGGGCCGGTAGCCGGGTTGATTGCCGGTTGAGGGAGCCGGGCCATTGTCCCCTTCAACCTACGCCCCGGACGCCCCGATGCCAGTCGCTCCCGCCGTGAGCACCCGAGCCGCCATTCCCACGGTGACCGCGGTTCTGACTCCTGCCGAACGGGCCAGTCTCGATGCCGTGAGCGTCGGATGCTTCGCGGTCCTGCACCGCAACACGGTCCCTGAGGCGGTGCGCACCGTGCGGGAGCGGTCGGTCGACGCGGTACTGCTCTCGGTCCATCAGTGCGCCCAGGGCAAGGTCGACGACATCGATCAGTTGGTCCGGAGCTTTCCCGGCGTCCCCACGGTCGCGCTGGTAACCCGCCATGACGCGATCGCTTCGGAAACCCTGCTCCGCCTCGGGGCCACCGGCGTTCGCCAGGTGGTCGATGTGACCGCACCATCGGGCTGGAACCGCCTGAGACACCTGGTCGCCGAGCCGGCCAGCCACGGGGCCTCACGCATCCTGGCCCCCGTCTTCGCAGCCCTGCCCGAGCTCACCCCGGATGCCCGAATCTTCCTGGAGCTGCTCATCCGCCTCGCGCCGGAATTACCGGCGGTGCGCGGGGTCGCCGCTCGCGTCGAGATCAAGCCCAGCACCCTGATGTCGCGCTTCGCCCGCGCGGGACTTCCCTCTCCCAAGACCTACCTTGCCGCGGTCAGACTGCTCTACGCGGCACAGTACTTCGAGGGCGGCGGTCGGTCGGTGGCGGATGTGGCGTACCGGCTCGACTGTTCCTCGCCCCAGAGTTTCGGTCGCACCATCCGGGCAATGCTCGGGATTACCCCGGGGGAATTTCGTCGGCGGTTTCCCTTCCCGACGGCGCTGGAGCGTTTTCTTGCACAATTGGTCTTGCCGTACGGAAGGATTTGGTCGGACTTCCGACCGTTGCGGGGATCCCAGCGGGAGCCGTGATCCCAATGGGTTCGGCCCGTTAGCCGAGGCTCAGTTTATTGGTAGTTGTTAATGAAACTACGCTAAATCCACGCTTTTCCAATGACTCCCGACCACCTTGCTCACGGTCAACCACCGCGAGTACTCCCAGCACGCTGCCGCCGCCCTCCAAGACCGCGTCGATGGCCTCGGCGGCCGATCCGCCCGAGGTGATCACGTCCTCCACAATGACCACCCGATCGCCGGCCGAAAAGTTGCCCTCGATTCGCTGCCGGGTTCCGTGCTGTTTGGCGGCCTTCCGGACGCTGAAGGCCTGGATCACCGGTGGGGCATCGAGGCTTTCCCTCGCAATGGCGTACGCCACCGGGTCGGCGCCCATGGTCAATCCGCCGACTGCCCCCGGGTGCCAGCCGGCGGCCCGGATGGCCGCGAGGCCGAGCCGCCCAATCAGCTGCTGGCCCTCGGCGGACATCGTGGTCTTGCGGGCGTCGATGTAGTAGGTGGAACGCTGACCGGAGGAGAGAAGGAAGTCGCCCAGGCTGACGGAGCGCTCGCGCAGGAGAGCCGCGAGCGCTTCTTGATCGGTCACTCGCTCCCTCGGCGGAACAGGGAAGACAGGAAACCGCTTTTCTTTTCCGGAGGAGGGTCTGCGCCGGCGGCGGCGGAAAAGGCCTTGGCGAATTCTCCGACCGTCTTCCACCGCTTGGTGAGATCCCGCTCCAGGCCGGTCATGACGGACGCCTCGATTTCCCGGCTGAACTTGAGGCCTTTGACGGCCTCGTTGAGCGGGATCGGCGATTGGGTGAGCAATTGCTGGAAGAGCTCGCGCGGGCTGCGGCCAGGGAAGGGAAGGATCCCGGTGAGCAGATGGTACGCGATGGTCGCCAGGCTGTAGACATCCGCCTGCTCGCCGACCAGCTCACCGGAGAGGGCTTCGGGCGCTACGTACTGCAGCGTGCCCACGAAGAATCCGGCCCGCGTGAGCCGGTCCGCCGGGTTGTCTTCGGCGTCCCGTGCGATACCAAAATCGAGGAGACGCGCGGTCTGGGTCTCCGGGTCGTACATGATGTTGGCGGGCTTCAGATCGCGATGGATGATGCCGGCCTTGTGGGCCACAGCGAGCGCGGCGCCCAGCTGGTCGATGATCTTGGCCGCCAGGGGCGGGGCCAGTCGCCCGGCCGCGCTCAGAAAGGTTCCCAGGGGCTCGCCCAGGGCCCATTCCAGGGCTAGAAAGTAGAGCCCCTCGGACTCGCCGTAGTCGTAGGTACGGATGATGAATTTGTGATTGATGCGGGCGCCGAACTCCGCTTCCCGCAGAAACCGCTTGACGGCCACGGGGTCCTGGGCCATGCGGGGACGCAGGATCTTTATGGCCGCCGGCCCGCGCTCCGGATGCTCCGCGCGGTAGACGGTGGCGGTTCCACCCTCGCCCACATGCGAGAGGAGTTTGTATCCGGCCACGGTCCGGCCGACGAGATTATCTTGGCTCATGGGAGGCAGTCCAAACTACTGCCGGGGGGGACCCCTCACAAGCGCCGCGCGTGCATCCGGGCACCCTGTGGGGCGTCCCCCCCTGCGACCCGGGCCCCCTCCGATGGACCTGGCCACCCTCTTCCGCGGCCCTCGCATGACGATCTCCAGCCTGTTCCGACGCACGGTAACCACCGGGCTTTTGTTGACTGCCGCCGCGTGCGGCGGGGCTCGCCGTACACCGGCGGGCACCGTGGTTCCGTCGACCGAACAGACGCTCACCGAGCTGTTCAACCTTTCGGCCCTCTATCAGCGCATGGGCCGGCTGGCCGCTTCCGGCGCGATGCCGTTCGTCGGCACCATTGCGTACGCGGCAGGGCGGGGGGATTCGACCATCGCGCGGGTCGGCCTGTCGTTTGACAACCACGCGTTCGCCTTTCAACGGGACGGGCGGGCATTTTCCACCCGGTTCCGGGTCGAGATCGGCTTCGTGCGACCCGGCATGCCGCCGGTGCAGGCGGTGCGGGACGAAGTCGTCCGGGTCGAGTCGTTCGCGGAAACCCAGCGCAACGACGAGAGCATCATCGTGGAGCAGGGGTTCCTGCTCGCGCCGGGGAGCTATACGGTCACCGTGACGGTTCGGGACCCCGCATCCAACGTCGCTTCCCGGGCCGAGCAGATCACCGACGTGCCGGGCTTCCGGGCCGGCAGTACCACCATGCCGATTCTGGTCTATGCGGCCCAGGCCCGGGAACGACTGACCGACACACTGGCCGTGGTGCTCAATCCCAGGGGGACGGTCGCCAACGGGGGCGGGGACTCTCTCACGATGTACGTCGAGGGATACCAGCTCGCGGGGCCGGCCCAGGTGCCGGTCGATGTCCGGGACGAGCGGGATAGCGTGGTGTATCAGGGGACCATCCCCTTCAAGGGGGGCCGTCCCCTCGAAGGCTTCGTCTTGCGGGTTCCCTCCGACGCGCCGCCTCTGGGCGAGCTCAAGATCACCGTGGGCGCCGGGGCGGAGGCCAAGAAATCGATCGCGCTGGTCTCCTTCTCGCGATCCTGGGTGGTCACCAACTACGACAACCTCCTGGCCCTGCTACGGTATTTCCCGTGGGGCGCCGACAAGCTGAACGCCCTGCGCGGAGCAAAACCCGCGGACCGTCCGCGGCTCTGGCGCGAATTCTGGACGGCGACCGATCCCGTCCCGCAGACCCCGGAGAATGAAGCGCTGGATCAGTACTTCACCCGGGTAGCTATTGCCAACGAGCGATTCAAGGATGAAGGCGGCGCCGGGTGGCGCACCGACCGGGGCGAGGTCTACATCACCCTGGGCGAGCCCGACCAGGTCATGGAGACTCCTCCGGGCAACGACACCCGGAC
>DASYPZ010000177.1:0-1937 GCA_036006105.1 Gemmatimonadales bacterium
CCAAGAGTCGCCGGCGTGGAGAAACGTTGGAAGGAAAAGATGAAGCCTCCATGAAACCGACGGGAGACCCTCGGCATGCCGGGCTCTCGACGCGAACAGCTCGGAGACGTCTCGGTGGCCGGACGCCGCCGAAGCGGCTTATTTTCTCCCGGCTCCCCTCTCACGCCGGATGGCATCGAATGCTCTCCATCGACCTCACCGGGAAGCGCGCGTTCATCGCCGGAGTCGCCGATGACGGCGGCTTCGGCTTCGCCATCGCGCGGGCGCTGGCCCAGGCGGGAGCCAGCATCTGCGTCGGGACCTGGCCTCCGGCGATGAACATCTTCCAGAACCTGCTGGAGCGGGGAAAGATGGCGGAATCGCTGCGCCTGCCGGGCGGTGGGACACTGACCTTCGAGCGCATCTACCCGCTCGACGCGGCGTTCGACACGCTGGAGGAGGCGCCGGCGGGAATCCGGGAGAACAAGCGCTACAAGGAGCGCGGCGACTTTTCCATTCGCGGCGTCACCGAGCGCTTCACCCAGGATTTCGGCGATCGGCCACTCGACATCGTGGTGCACAGCCTGGCCAACGGCCCCGAAGTGAAGAATGCGCTGCTCGACACCAGCCGGAGGGGTTACCTCGACGCCGTGAGCGTGAGCGCCTACAGCAACATTTCGCTGGTGCGTCACCTCGCCCCGCTGATGCGCCCCAACGGCTCCTTCCTCTCGCTCACCTACATGGCGGGGGAGCGGGTGATTCCCGGTTATGGCGGCGGCATGTCGTCGGCCAAGGCAGCCCTGGAGTCCGACACCCGGGTGCTCGCCTTCGAGGCGGGACGCAGATATGGCGTCCGCGTCAACACCATCTCCGCCGGTCCACTGGCCTCCCGGGCGGCGAGCGCGATCGGGCTCATCCAGCGGATGATCGAGTACACCAAGGCCAACGCGCCGCTCACCCGGGAATTCGAGGCCGCCGACGTCGGGCACGCCGCGGCCTTTCTGGCCAGTCCCCTGGCGGCGGGCATCACCGGCAGCGTGGTCCACGTCGACAACGGCTATCACGCGATGGGCATGGGGGTCGAGGGACCGGGAACGGTCGGCGCGGGCTGATGCCGGCCGGCGGCATGGACGGAGCGCGACGGGCCTTCATCGCGGCCGGCGCCGTTCTCGCCGGACTCGCGGTCGGAGCGGGAGCCTTCGGGGCCCATCTCCTGCGCAGCCGGCTGACGCCACCCGATCTCACGGTCTACGAGACCGCGACGCGCTACCAGATGTATCACGCACTGGCCCTCCTCCTGGCCGGCGCCCTGCCGCTCCACCGCTCCCCGAGCATGCTCCGCGCCGCCTGCGGTCTCTTCCTGGTCGGCATCCTGCTCTTTTCGGGCAGTCTCTACGCACTGGCGCTCTCCGGCCGGACCTGGCTTGGCGCGATCACCCCTCTGGGCGGCGCGGCCTTCCTCGCCGGGTGGGCCTGTCTCGCCTTGGCGATTGTTCGGGAAGGCACGGCCGGCGATACGCCTCCACCGCGCTGACCGTGGCCGGAGCGCCGCATCCGCCGATGCAAGGCCGGAGCCTCGCCTTCGTCCCCTGCATGTGGGTTCACCGCACGCCGGAGCCTGAGCGAGAAGGGGACGCATCATGCGACTGACACCGGGTGGAGACAGCCCCGACCTGGAGGATCGCCGGGGCCAGACCGGAGGTGGAGGGAGATTCCGGATGCCGGGCGGACGACTCGGGCTGGGCGGTCTCGCCGTTCTCCTGGTCCTGAGCCTGGTCTTCAAGCAGAATTTCTTCGCGCTCCTGGGTGGCGGCGATGCCAGCGGGCCCGATGTGGCGACGGGGCCGGTTCAGGCCTCCGCCGAGGAGGAACAGCTCAAGACGTTCATCGGCACCGTGCTCGACGACGTTCAGGCCACCTGGGACGGCGTGTTGCCCGAGCAGACCGGCACGGCTTAT
>DASYPZ010000178.1:0-7420 GCA_036006105.1 Gemmatimonadales bacterium
AGCCGGCCGCCTGCGAGGCGATCGCCGGGATCGTGCACCATCGCCCCTCGGGGCGAAGTCTTTCCTACGGTTCGGTTGCCGACCGGGCGGCCCTGCTGGATGTCCCGACGGATCCCCGGCTCAAGGATCGGGATGGGTTCCGACTGCTGGGCGCCCCGCTGCCTCGGCTCGATGCCAGGTCCAAGGTCGACGGCAGCGCCCGGTTCGGCATCGATGTCGAGCTGCCCGGGATGCTGATCGCGTCGATCGAACGGTCGCCGGTCTTCGGCGGCACCATCCAGCGGGTAGACTCCACGGCGGCGCTCGCCATTCCGGGGGTACACGCCGTGGTCCCTCTCGACCCGGTCGGACACACCAGGTCCGCCCCCGGAGTCTGGCGCACTTACACCGAGGCCGGAGTGGCCGTCCTGGCCGACACCTACTGGAACGCGCTTCGGGGGCGACGCGCGCTGACCATCGAGTGGAGCGAAGGCCCCAACCAGAGCCTGGGCAGTGTGTCACTACGGGAGCGGCTGGTCCGGGAGGTCGAAAAACCGGGCGTCGTGGCCCGGTCCAGCGGTGACGTGGACGCCGTCCTCGGCACAGCAGCCAAACGGATCGACGCGGTGTACGAAGTTCCGCTCCTCTATCACGCCACGCTCGAACCGATGAACTGCTGCGCCGATGTTCGTGCCGATCGGTGCGAGGTCTGGGGCCCGATGCAGAAACAGACCGAAGCCCAGCGAGTGGCCGCCTCGGCGAGCGGGCTGCCGATCGCCAGAGTCCGGGTGCATACGACCCTGCTGGGCGGCGGGTTCGGGCGTCGCCAGGAAAACGACTTCGTGTCGGAAGCGGTCCGGCTGTCCCGCCAAACCGGAAGGCCCGTCAAGGTGATCTGGTCGCGGGAAGATGACGTCCGCCATGGGTTTTACCGGCCGCTGGTGCTGAGCTCTCTGTCCGCCACGGTCGACGCATCCGGCCAGGCGGTCGCCTGGCATCACCGCGTCATCGGCATGTCGATCTCCGATTGGAAATTCAATCGGCTGAATCGCGGAGTCGACCGGTGGCTGGTCGAAGGGGCGGCCGACCTGCCTTATGCCATCCCCAACCTGCGGGTCGAGCAAACCATTGTCGATGTCCCCATCCCCACCGGTTTCCTTCGATCCACCGGCGCCTCCCACAACTGTTATGTCACCGAGTGCATGGTCGACGAGCTGGCGAGGCTGGCGGACCAGGATCCCTATCGCTTCCGTCGGTCGCTGCTGACCGGGCAGTCACGATACCTAGGGGTCCTCGACCTGGCGGCCGATCGGGCCGGATGGAATACGCCGCCCGGAGCGGGCCTCAGTCGAGGCATGGCGGTGATCGGGTTCTCGGGGTCGTTCCTCGCGGTGGTGGCCGAGGTCACTATCGATGCGAAGGGGCATCCGGTTCCGACTCGAATCGTCTGCGCGATCGACTGCGGACTCGCGATCAATCCCGACGGCATCGCCGCGCAGCTCGAGGGCAGCGTCGCCTTCGGCCTGTCGGCCGCGCTGTATGGAGAAATCACCCTCGATCGCGGTCGAGTGCACCAGAGCAATTTTCACGACTATCGGATTCTGCGTTTCCCGGAGATGCCGGTGGTCGAAACCCACATCGTGCCAAGCGGGAGTGCGCCGGGAGGCGTCGGGGAGATCGGGGCGGCCGCGGTCATCCCGGCGTTCTGTAACGCGGTTTTCGCGGCGACCGGCACCCCGGTCCGGAGGCTGCCGCTGATTCCAGGTCTTCCGACGGCGGCAGCGCACCCGGGGTGAGGTTGCTGGACTGACGGTTGCCGTGGGCAGTGATCCAGCCGGCAGATTCAGTCCATCTTCATATGGAAGAAGCGTTCCTCGGCGACCTTGCCGTTCTTCACGGTATAGAGGGCGATCTCCGCGCTCTGGCGGCGCTCCCCGGTCTGCTTGTTGGTGACGTCGTACGTGTGCTTGACCGTGAACTGATCGCCGTTCAGGTAGGGCCCCTCGCTCTCGTGGCTGTGCGTGTCGAAGGTATCGAACCACCACTCGTTCTTGCGGCGAATGGCATCGATTCCGGTCATCCGAGCCGGCATCCCGTTGAAATCCATGGTCTCGACGCTGACGATGTCGGGAGAATACAGCTTGGTTATCGCGTCCAGGTTCCGTCCGGCTCTGCAGAGATCGACCAGCTCACGAGCGACGGCTTCGGTGACGGTGGGGGCGGCGGTGGTCATGGCATGACTCCTTGAAGATGGTGACGTGACATTTGAGTATGACGGCGGCCCATCCCACCGGGACCACAGTCCGGTAACGAGCCTGCCACGGTCGAAGTGGATTGGTCCGAACGTGAAACATTGGTCGGGTTCCGTTGGTTGGGGCGGTGCTATGATTCCGGCGGCACGCCAACCCCGCCGCCCGCCATGGAGCTTCTCGTGAAATCGTCCCGCACCGTCGCCCTGCGATCCTTGTGTCTCCTTGTACCCCTGACCAGTACGCCGGGAACACCCGGCCGGGTGGCGCCTCCGGCCCCCGATCTCGCCGGCACGGTCTTCATCGACCGGAACGCCAACGGCGCGCGCGATGCCGGTGAGCCTGGACTGGCCGGGGTTTCGGTGTCGGACCAGAACGATGTCGTTGTGACCGGACCGGACGGGGCCTTCCGGATTCCCCAATCGCGGGGCAGCGGGCTCCTGTTCGTGAGCGTGCCCGACGGCTACCGGTCGGTGGGCCCATTTTGGCGCAAGGCGGATTCCGCCTCCGCCCAGCGCGGTTTTGCCTTTCCGCTGGCGCCGGCACCGGCCCCGGCCGATTTCGTGTTCATCCATGCCTCCGATACCCATATCAGTCCGGCCAGCCTGCCCCGAACCCAGCGGCTGCGCGCGATCGTCGATTCGGTGAAGCCGGCGTTCGTGCTCATCACCGGGGATCTGGTGCGGGACGCGCTGCGGGTCGGGGAGCCCGAAGCTACCGGCTACTACGAGCTGTTCCAGAGCGAGCGCGACAAGTTCACCGTCCCGGTGTGGCTGGTCCCCGGGAATCACGAGAATTTCGGCATCGAGCGCTATTCCTCGCTGATTTCGCCGAAGAATCCCCTCTACGGCCGGGGGATGTACCACCATTATTTCGGGCCCGACTACTACTCGTTCACCTTCGGCGGAGTGCACTTCGTCGGGCTCAATTCCGTGGATATCGACGATCAGTGGTACTACGGCCATGTGGACAGCACCCAGGTCGAATGGCTCTCCCGGGATCTTGCGGCGGTGCCGGCCGGCATCCCGGTGGTGACCTTCAACCACATTCCGTTCTTCACCTCGGTGGAGACGCTGAACGGATATCTCGCCGACCCTCCGGCGCCGACCCCGATCACGGTGCGGGGCAAGACGAACTTCCGTCACGCGGTCTCGAACGCCGGCGACGTCATCGCCCGGATCACGGGGCATCCCTATGATCTGGCGCTGGGAGGCCACATGCATGTGCGGGAACAACTGCGCTACGAGGGCACACCGATCCGGTTCTTCCAGACCGCCGCGGTGGTGGGGCCGAGCGAGGCGGCCGGGCTCAAACTGAGCTCCGGCATCACGATCTATCATGTGAGAGGAGGCAAGATCGACGACGGCCGTTTCCTGGCCTTCTGACCTCCGGGGGAGCGTTTTCGCCCCCTGTGTTCGGGGGCAGACCGCGAGTCGTCAATCCCCTCCAGGAGGGAGAGATGACGATCGCAAATCGGCCCGGCGCTCCGGAAGGGCCGGCCACTGTAGAGCAGCCCCGGCTCGACTTCTTCCGCCGTCCGGGTGCGATGACGACCGCCGGCCGCTATGCCGCGCGGCTGGATGCCTTGCCCCGCGACGTCGCGACCCTGGCCCGGATCGCGCAGGGTCTGGCCATCCACGAATTCATGGTGTCCGCCTATGGCGTCACCGTTCCGGCGGAGCGGAAGGAAGAATCCCATATCCGTGCGCTGGACCGGATGCTCGACCGGATCCTCGCCGAGGACGTTCGCCCGTTGACGGAAGCGCGGGAACCCCGGGAGCGCCTGGTCGGCGCCTGCAATCATTTTGCGGTGCTGCTGGTCGGGATGTTGCGCGCCAAGGGCATCCCCGCCCGGGCGCGGTGGGGATTCGCCTCCTATTTCAATCCGCCGTTCTTCGAGGACCACGTGCTGGGCGAATATTGGAATGCCGGCCAGATGCGCTGGGTCCGGGTCGACGCACAGCTCGACGAGGTGTTCCGGCGGGCCTCGAAGATCACCTTCGATCCGCTGGATGTGCCGCACGACCGTTTCCTCATCGCGGGCGATGCCTGGGGACTCTGCCGGGCAGGCCAGGCCGATCCCGAAAAATTCGGGATCTTCAAGGGGGACCTTCGGGGTCTCTGGTTCATCGCCGGCTCTCTCGTCAAGGACATCGCGGCCCTGAACAAGATGGAAATGCTGCCGTGGGATGTCTGGGGTGCCATGCCCGAGCCCGGCGCCGAGCTGCCGAGGGACCAGGTCCGATTTTTCGACCGGCTGGCCGCGCTGACCCGGGCGCCCGATCAATTCTTCGAGGAGATTCGCCGGCTCTATGAAGCCGACGACCGCCTGCGGGTACCGGCAACCGTCTACAACGCGGTGCGGAAGCAGGCCGAGCCGGTCTGAGCCGGCGGGACTTCAACTCGGGGCGAGCCGCTCGTATGTTATGGCAGGCCCGGAACCGATGGGCCGTCTTCTCCGGGTCAGGCGAGTCGTCATGACTGTGTGCGGTCCAGCCGAGCAGCAGGCCCAGGACGCGTTCGCCCATCCAGAGAATCTCATCGCAGCGCCGCGCCAGTCCTTCCCCGTGCTCGACGCCAACCGCACACCAACGTGACGCCCGGTGTCTTCGAGTTCGAGGGCATTCGCCCCGTGGTCCATCCCTCGGCATTCATTCACCCCAACGCGACGGTCACCGGGCGGGTAACCATCGGCCGGGACGTGTACATCGGTCCCGGTGCCGCGCTGCGGGGTGATTGGGGGGAGATCGAGATCCATGACGGGTGCAACGTCCAGGAGAACTGCACCATTCACATGTTTCCCGGTATCACCGTCGTGCTGGAAGCGGCGGCGCACATCGGACATGGGGCCATCATCCACGGGGCCCGGATCTCCACGAATGCGTTGATTGGCATGAATGCGGTGATCATGGACAACGCGGTGGTCGGCGCCGGCGCCATCGTCGGGGCGCTGTCGTTCGTGCCGGAGGGGATGCAGATCCCCGAGCGCATGATCGCGGTGGGCAATCCGGCCCGGCTGGTCAAGGCGGTCAGCGACGAGATGCTGGCGTGGAAGACCCAGGGCACCGCGCTCTACCAGGCGCTGCCCGCCCAGCTCCATGCCACCCTGCGTCCCTGCGAGCCGCTCCGCGAGCGGCCGGCCGATCGCCCGATGCTGGACCAGACCTACCGGAGCTGGGGCACGACCCGGCGTCCCCACGATTCATCGGAGAGCCCGAAGTGAAGACGCTGGCCAGCTATGCCCAGGGTGCCTGGGTCGAGGGGAACGGCAAGGCGGTCTCGCTGTACCACGCGGTCACCGGCGAGGCGGTGGCGGCCGTGTCCAGCGACGGGCTCGATTTCAAGGCAATGCTGGAATTCGGCAGGCGGATCGGCGGACCCGCGCTCCGGCGCATGACGTTCCATGAACGGGCCCGGATGCTCAAGGCGATGGCCCAGTACCTCATGGAGCGGAAGGACCGGCTCTATGAGGTCTCCGCGGCCACCGGCGCCACGAAGAATGACTCGTGGGTCGACATCGAGGGCGGGCTGGGAACCTTCTTCGCCTATGCCAGCCGGGGACGGCGCGAGTTTCCCAACGAGACCTTCTATCTCGACGGCGAGGTCGAGCCGCTCTCCAAGGGCGGCACCTTCGTCGGACGGCACATCTGCGTGCCGCTCGAAGGCGTGGCGGTCCACATCAACGCCTTCAACTTCCCGATCTGGGGCATGCTGGAAAAGCTGGCCCCCACTTTTCTGGGGGGGATGCCGGCGATCGTCAAGCCGGCGAGTGCGACCTCCTATCTCACCGAAGCCATGGTGCGGGAGATGGTGGCCTCGGAGATCCTTCCCGCGGGGGCGCTGCAGCTGATCGTGGGCGGGGTGGGGGATCTGCTCGACCACGTGACCGCACAGGACGTGGTCACCTTCACCGGCTCCGCGTCCACCGGGCGCAAGCTCAAGGCCCATCCGCGGATCATCGCCGAAGCGGTGCGCTTCAACATGGAGGCCGACTCTCTCAACTTCTCCATGCTGGGCCCCGAGGCGGCGCCGGGCACCGAGGAGTTCGATCTGTTCATCAAGGAAGTAGCCCGCGAAATGACCTCCAAGGCGGGGCAGAAATGCACCGCCATTCGCCGCACCATGGTGCCGACCCTGATGGTGGACGACGTGATCAAGGCGCTGTCGAAGCGGCTCGATTCCACCACGCTCGGAGATCCCGCGGTGGACGGGGTGCGCTGGGGCCCGCTGGCCAGCCGGGGCCAGGTGGATGAGGTCAAGAAGAGCCTGGCCGGCCTCAAGGCCGCCTCGGAGGTGGTCTACGGAAACCCCGACCGGTTCTCGGTGACCGGTGCCGATGCGGCCAAGGGCGCGTTCTTCCCGGCCATCCTGCTCCACTGCGCCCGTCCCCTCGAGCGGAGCGAGCCGCACGACATCGAGGCGTTCGGCCCGGTGAACACCGTGATGGGCTACGGCTCGGTGGAAGAGGCGATCGAGCTGGCCCGGCGGGGCCGGGGCTCGCTGGTCGGGTCGGTATTCACCGCCGATGACGATGTGGCGCGGCAGATGGTGCTGGGCACCGCGGCGTGGCACGGCCGTCTGATGCTGATGAACCGGCATGCGGCCAGGGAGTCGACCGGACACGGCTCGCCACTGCCGTCCCTGGTGCACGGGGGGCCGGGACGCGCGGGCGGCGGGGAGGAAATGGGCGGCACCAGAGGCGTGCTGCACTACATGCAGCGCTGCGCGCTGCAGGGACACCCGACTACGATCACCCACGTGACCGGCGTGTGGACCCGGGGCGCCTCGACCCCCACCGACGTGGTGCATCCGTTCCGCAAGCACTTCGAGGAATTGCGGGTAGGGGACACGCTCCATACCCACCGGCGTACCGTCACCGAGGCGGACGTGGTGAATTTCGCGGGCGTGTCGGGAGACAATTTCTACGCCCACACCGACGAGCTTGCCGCGCGGCGCTCGATCTTCGAACGCCGAGTCGCCCACGGCTACTTCGTGCTGTCGGCTGCGGCCGGGCTGTTCGTGGATCCCGGCGAAGGGCCGGTGCTGGCCAACTACGGCCTGGAGTCGCTTCGATTCGTCAAACCGGTCTATCCGGGGGACACGATCCAGGTGCGACTCACCGTCAAGCAGAAGACCGCCAAGGAAACTCCCAAGGACGGCGTGCCGCAGGGCGTCGTGGCGTGGGACGTCGA
>DASYPZ010000179.1:0-2569 GCA_036006105.1 Gemmatimonadales bacterium
GCCGCGCGCGACACCGGGATGCTGCGGGAGTTTGCCGTCCCGGCTGCTTCGTTCGAGGGATTCCTCCGCCCCGACACCTACTATTTCGCGGCCGGCGTTTCGGCCCGGGTCATCCTGCGGGAGATGGCCCGGACCTTCCAGTCATCCTGGGATCCCGCCTGGGATGCCCAGGCGGCGGGGCAGCGCCTGGACCGCCTCACGGTGGTCACTCTGGCAAGCGTCGTCGAGGGCGAGGCGCGGGTTGACACCGACCGGCCGCTGATCGCTGCGGTCTACCGGAACCGGCTGCGGCTCGGCATGCCGCTCCAGGCGGACCCGACGGTGCAGTACGCCATCCAGGTGAGCACCGGGCAACGGAAGCAGCGATTGTACGAGAAGGACTACGAGATCGAATCGCCCTACAATACCTATCAGAGGGCCGGCCTGCCCCCCGGACCGGTTGGGGCGCCTGGACGCAAGAGCATCGAGGCGGTGCTCGCACCGGCGCCGGTACCGTATCTCTATTTCGTCGCGGGGCCGGACGGACGTCACATCTTCTCCCGCACCTATTCGGAACACCTGCGGGCGGTGGCCCGGCTGAGGCGGTAGCGCATGGCGATACCTGGACCGATTCGCATCGTCGAGGTGGGCCCGCGGGACGGGCTGCAGAACCAGGCCGAACTGGTGCCCACCGAGGTCAAGATCGCCTTCGTCGACGCCCTGTCTCTCTCGGGCTTCGACGAAATCGAGGTGTCTTCCTTCGTCAGCCCGAAGTGGATTCCCCAGCTCGCGGACGCGGCGGAGGTATTCGCGGGGATCCAACGGGCGCCGGGGGTTACCTATATGGCCCTGGTACCCAATGAGGAGGGGTTGGAACGCGCCCAGGCCGCCCGGGTGGACAAGATCGCGGTATTCACCGCGGCGAGTGAGACCTTCAGCCGCAAGAATACCAACGCGTCCATCGCGGAGACGCTGCGTCGCTTCGAGCCGGTGGTGGCAAAGGCCGGCGTGCCGGTGCGGGGATACATCTCGACCGCTTTCCATTGCCCCTATGAAGGGCCGATCGCCCCGGGCCAGGTGCTCCCGGTGGCGCGGGCCCTTATCGAGCTCGGCTGCACCGAGCTCTCGATCGGAGACACCATCGGAAAGGCGATCCCGGCGGAGGTGCGGCACTTGCTGGAGCTGCTCATTCCACTGGAGCCGCCGGTCCGCCTTGCCCTTCACCTTCACGACACGTACGGCCACGCCGTGGACAACGCCCGGGCGGCGCTGGCCATGGGCATCAAGACGTTCGACGCCAGCACCGGAGGCATCGGGGGATGCCCCTACGCGCCGGGCGCGGCGGGCAACGTGGCCACCGAGATGCTGGTGGCCGCGTTCGGGGGGCGGACCGGGGTCGATCCGGCGCGCCTGGCCGCGGCGGCGGCAATCGTGCAGCCGTATCTGAAACCGCGCGACGGCCAGTAGGCGGCCGTTCCTGTCCGCGGCTATCTTGGTCGCGCCACCATTCGGAGTCGCTCAGTCCGTGAACAAAGTCTACCCCGACGCGCACGCCGCCTGCGCCGACATCGCGACCGGTTCGACGATCCTGGTGGGTGGCTTCGGCCTCGCCGGGGTGCCCGAGGAATGCATTTTTGCCCTGCGCGAGCTGGGCCCCCGTGAGCTGACCGTGGTCTCCAACAACGCCGGGACCACCGACCACGGCCTGGTGCACCTGCTCAAGAACCGGCAGATCAAGAAGATGATTTCGAGCTATGTGGGGGAAAACCAGGTCTTCGAGCAGCAGATGCTCGCGGGCGAAATCGCGGTAGAGCTGACGCCGCAGGGCACCATGTCGGAGCGCATCCGGGCCGGCGGTGCGGGTATCCCCGCCTTCTTCACCCCGACGGGAGTCGGCACCAAAGTGGCGGAGGGGAAGGAGGTCCGCGACTTCGGTGGGCGGCGCTACCTGATGGAGCAGGCCATCACCGGCGACTACGCCCTGGTGAAGGCCTGGAAGGGAGATCGTTTGGGCAACCTGGTCTACCGGAAGACCGCCCGGAACTTCAACCCCATGATGGCCACCGCGGGCCGGATCACCATCGCCGAGGTCGAGCAGCTGGTCGAGCCCGGCGACATCGATCCCGATCTGGTGCACACGCCGGCGATCTTCGTCCAGCGCATTTTCCAGGCGAAGGCCCCCTCGCACTTCATCGAGCGCCGAACCGTGCGCAAGCGGGTCTGAGCATGGATATCCGCGATACCATCGTCCGCCGCGCCGCCCAGGAGCTCGCGACCCTCAACGACGAGACCGGTTACTACGTCAACCTGGGCATCGGGATGCCCACGATGATCGCCGATTGCGTGCCCGAAGGCGTTCCCGTGGTGTTGCAGTCGGAAAACGGGATGCTGGGTGTGGGCCCGTATCCCTGGGAGGGTGAAGAGGATCACGACCTGATCAACGCCGGGAAAGAAACGGTGACCGAGCTGCCGGGCACCAGTTACTTCGACAGCGCGACCTCGTTCGCGATGATCCGGGGCGGCCACGTCGCCCTCACGATTCTGGGCGGCATGCAGGTCTCCGAAAGAGGAGATCTGGCCAACTGGATGA
>DASYPZ010000180.1:0-5200 GCA_036006105.1 Gemmatimonadales bacterium
GACGGGCCACCTCGTCGGCGGGCAGAAGGCCGGTAAAGGTGACCCGGGACAGGCGCAGCGTGCCGGCGAGGGTCTCGAGCGCCTGCCGCTCCGGGCCGTCGCCGATCACGGTGAGGGGCATCAACTCGCCCAGTTTGGCCATGGCCTCCAGGGCGAGATGGACCCGCTTCTGCGGCGTCAGGCGGCACACGACCACGGCTCCGGCTCCGCCGCTGGTCCAGGGACGTCCCCGCGCGTCGATGGGCATCGGCTGGATGTGGGACGAGACGTCTTCCCTGCCGGTGGCGGTTTCCACCACTCCGGCGAGGTGACTCGACACGGTGGTGACCAGGTCGGCGCGACGGAAGACGGCCCGGGCGAGCCAGCGCGCCGCCGTGCTCTTCAGCAGCAAGCGACCGTCGGTCCCGTGGAGCGTGAGCACCAGGGGCAGATTCCGGGGCGCGGCCAGACCGGCGGGAATCCACCAGTGCGCGTGCACCAGCGTCTGCCCGTCGGCTCCGTCGGCCTCGGCCAGAGCCCCCTCGCGCAGCGCCACCATCAATCCCCGCAATGCCATGAGCCCGCCGGCCGAGCGGACCTCGTCCTGCATCCGGCCGGTATAGGCGAGGACCTCGCGCTCGGGCGTGGAGTAGCGCACCCGGCGCACCGGCACGCCATCCAGCGCGTCGCGGCCACCATGGCCCCGATCGGAGGGTGCCACGACGCGGACATCGTGCCCGCGGTCCCGGAGCGCCAATGCCAAGGGATGGAGGAAGGCCCCCGGGAGATCTCCCGCGAAGCGCGGGTAATTGTGGGTCAGGAAAATAACCCGCACGGTCAGTCGTCGGCCTTCCGGACCAGCTCCCGCATCTCCTCCCGGAACCCGGCGATCATCTCGGCCACGAAGCCGAAACCGAACAGCGAGATTCCGCTGATCACCATCATCTCCACCAGGTTGAGCAAGGGCCGGAAGCCGATGCCATAGCCGAACCGGAGCACCAGCGCCACGATGCCGGCGAGCAGACCCACGGCGAAGAGGACGGCACCCATCACCCCGAAGAAGAGCATGGGTTTGCGCCCGAAGCGAAGCTGGAACCAGACCGAAAGCAGATCCAGCACGCCGATAGGGATGCGCTTCCAGGTGAACTTCGAGGTGCCGGCCCGGCGGGGATAGAGCGGCACGGGGCGGGAGGTGAGGCGCCAGCCCTCGGCCACCGCGATGACGACCATGTACCGGTGCCAGTCGGGCCGGAGCGGCACGCTCCGCATGATCTCCTCGCGCCAGGCCTTGACCGAATTGAGGTCCTGGACCTGGACCCCGAAGAGCATGCGGCACAGCCCATTGTAGATGCCGCTGACGAAGGCCTTCTCGTATTTGCCCTGCTTGGTGCCGGTCACGATATCGGCCTCGCCCGACAGAATCGGACGCACCAGGGTCGGGATGTCTTCGGGAAGGTACTGGAGATCGGCCGGATAGAAGACGGAAATCTCGCCGGTGGCGGCATCTCCGGCGCTCCGCAGGGCGTCGGCGATGCCGCGCTGACGCCGATGGGTGATGACCTTGAGAAAGGGATGCTCGGCGGCGAGCCGCGCCAGTACCTCGGAGGTCCCGTCCCGGGAGCCGTCGTCGACTACAACCACCTCGAACGAGAACTCCGCCGCGCCCAGCGCCACGCCGCAGAGTCGCACGAATTCGGGGAGGTTCTCCGCCTCGTCCTTGGCGGGGACGAGCACGCTCACATCCACCCTTCGACTCATACCCGCTTGCGCATCCGCGCGGGGAGGATGCCGAGCTGGTCCCGATACTTGGCCACCGTGCGCCGGGCGATCTGGATGCCCTGCTCCTGGAAGAGATGCACGATCTGCTGGTCGGTCAGCGGCTTCGCCGGATCCTCCTCCTGGACCATCTTCTCCAGCTTGGCCCGGATCGACCGGGCGCTGGCATCCTCCCCCGAGGCGGTGGTGAGCGCGCTGGAGAAGAAGAACTTGAGGGGCAGCACGCCGCGTGGGGTCTGGACGTATTTCTCGTTGGTCACCCGGCTCACCGTCGACTCGTGCATGCTGATGACTTCGGCCACCTCCCGAAGGGTGAGCGGCTTCAGGTATTCGACGCCCTTCTCGAAGAAGGCGCGCTGCCGGTCCACGATGAAGTTCATCACCTTGAGCATGGTCTGCCGGCGCTGCTCGATGGCCTGGATCATCCAGTTGGCACTGTTCAGCTTGTTGGCGATGAATTCCCGGTTTTCCTGGGTGAGCTTCTTCTTGTCCCGGGCGATGTCCTGATAGGAACGGCTCAGCCGGAGCCGGGGCACCCCGCTGTCGTTGAGACTGACGTGGTACTTGCCGTCCACCTTGTCGACGATGAGATCGGGAATGATGTAGCCGTCGCTGCGATTGGTGTGCTTGAGCCCGGGCTTGGGATCGAAACGGGAGAGGGTGTCCCCCGCCGCCTGCACCTTCGAGGGCTCGACCCCGAACCGCTTGGCGAGCTCGTTCCAGCGGTGCGCGATGAGGTCGTTGAAGGCCTCCGACACCAGCCGGTAGGCCAGCGTGTCGGTCTCGCCGGCCTCGCGGAGCTGGAGCACGAGACACTCCTGGAGGGTGCGCGCCCCGACGCCGGGAGGATCCAGTTTCTGGATCAGGGCCAGCATCTGCTCCAGCTCCACCATGGAGAAATAGGGAATGTTCGGCATGTCGCCGCGGGGCCGGGGAATCGGCGCATCGGCGGCCTTGGCGGGCCCCGTCTCCTTGGGAGCGGCGGGGGCGGTCTCGCCCGCCGGGAGACCGATCCAGGTCGGCCCGGGGAGCAGCTCGGACGGGGCCGGCTCCACCAGCTCGTCCGCTTCCGCGTCGTCGGGCGCCGGGGCCCCCGCCTCGACGGCATGACTCTCCAGGAGGAGGTTGACCGAGTCCAGCACCTCCTCGAGCGGGGCGATCAGATAGCCCTCGTCGCTGATGTTGCCGAGGAACTCCTCGCTCAGCAGCTGCTGCCGAGGCGAGAGCTCCTGCATCTGGAGCTGCTCCCGCAGGTGATCGATCAGATCCTTGGTCTGCACCGAGACCGGCTCGACGTACTCCTGCTCCTCGTACTGCTGCCGCATCCCGCCGGCATCGAACCCATTGAGCAGAATCTCTTCCCAGTCGATTTCCTCTTCCTTCTCGGCCTTCTCCTTTTCCTTTTCCTTTTCCTTCTCGGCCGACTCCTTCTCCTCTTCCTCCTCGGGCTCGAGGAGCTCCAGGAACGGATTGACCAGCAGCTCCTGCTTGAGGTGCTGCTGCAGATCCATCATCGGCATGTACAGCATGTCCATGGCCTGATAGAGCCGCGGATTGATCCGCAGCTCCTGTCTGAGCCCGGCTTGCTGGGACAGCCCGGTCTTCACGTTTCCGTCTCCATGCGGCTCCTCAAGCGGGCGGTCATCGTGGGGCCGAGGTACAATTCGGCGACCTGATCGTTGTAGACCAGCTCCTGCACCGTGCCGGCGGCACGGACCTCCCCCTCATACATGATGTAGGCGCGGTCGACGATTTCGAACATATGCTCGACGCTGTGATCGGTGATCAGCACGCCGATACCGCGGTGCCGGAGCCCGGCCACGATGGTCTGGATGTCATGGACCGCAATGGGATCCACGCCGGCAAACGGCTCGTCGAGTAGCATGAACTTCGGCTCGGTCACCAGGGCCCGGGTGATTTCGAGCCGGCGCCGCTCGCCGCCCGACAGCGAATAGGCGTAATTCGACCGCAGGTGCTTGATGGTGAGCTCGTCGAGCAGCCGCTCGAGCCGTTCCCGGCGCTCCGCCTTGGAGAGCGGCAGCGTCTCGAGAATGGCCATCACATTCTGTTCCACCGTCATCCGGCGGAAGACCGACGGCTCCTGGGCAAGGTAACCGATGCCGGACCGGGCGCGGCGGTACATCGGCATCCCGGTCAGGTCCTTCCCGTCGAGGGTGATGGTGCCGCCGTCGGGGCGAATCAGGCCGGTGATCAGGTAGAAGGTCGTGGTCTTCCCCGCCCCGTTGGGTCCCAGCAATCCCACGATCTCTCCCTGGGAGACATCGACCGCGACGTCGTTCACCACCATCCGGCGCTTGAACGCCTTGCGGAGGCCGGTAGCAGCCAGGACGCTCCCGCCGTGACCGTTGCCGGTCATCGCGTCCCCCTCGGCCTGGCGGGCTTGGCAGGTTTGACGGCCGTAGTATCGCGGTGGAGCGTATCCGCCTTGGGCGCCTGGGGCTGGAGCTGCATCCCGTCGACCTGCCCGACCATATCGACCTTGTCCACCTTGACCGAATCGCCGGTCTGCATGGTGAGCAGGATGCGGGTAGCGCGGGCGTAGTTGATCGACGGACGCCCGCCGGGATTGCCGGCTCCGCTGATTCGGTAGAAGGATGACGCGTTCTGCCGGGCCTCGAGGCGCTGCAGCGCCGACTTGGATCCTCCGGTCGGGTTCTCGCGCTGGATGAAGGTTCCGGTCACGCTGTCGCCGGCCAGCCAATCGCGCTCCCCCTTGCCGGAATCAGGCTTGAATCCGACCCAGGCCTTGTGGAACGCCCGGAGCTCGCTGAGATGCTCCTGCGGAGTATCGACCGCGAGGGAATCGCCCCGGACTTCGTACTCGTCGGCCAGCGCCTGGGGCCGGGGAGCGTCTCCCCATGCCAGCGTCTGCACCACCTGACGCGCCTCCATCTTGAGCGCGATCGTCTCGGCGTAGAGATCGAGATCCTTGCTGGTCAGCTTGGCGCTGTCCCGGCCCACGATACCGGTCAGCTCGCGCTGCTTGAGCCCGAGATCGATGCGCTTGCCCACCAGGGCAAAGCTGTCGGCGGCGGCGCGCCGGATCGACGCATGCCCGATCAGCGCACCGGTGCTCCCCTTGCCGTTGTCGAGCTGAAGGGAATCACTGCGGCCCCTCAAGTCGCTGCGATCGACGGTGACGGTGCCGCCGGCCCACATCAGATCCCGGCCCCGCATCCGGATCCGGTCCGCCACCACCACGTAGGGCTCTTCGGCACGCTTGGTCGAGTCCTTGGCCGCCAGGGTGAGCGTGGGACGGCGCTCGGCAAAGACCTCCTCCAGCTCGTTGACGCCCTTGATGCGCCGCCGGTAGGTGGCCATGGGGCCCTGGAGTTTGGATCCGTCCTCGGTGTTGACATAGATCACATTGCCGGTGGCGTCCCAGCGCTCGGTGTCCTTGTAATAGGTTCCGAAGTCCGAGGTC
>DASYPZ010000181.1:0-10757 GCA_036006105.1 Gemmatimonadales bacterium
CGGGTGACCGGTTTACCGCCGGGGTCGCGGGAAGTCTCGAGACCAGCAGTGCCCAGCTCAATCTCACCGCCGCGCGCGATGCGCTCATCCAGGCTCGGGTGGCGTACGGCATCGCCCGGGTGGGTGCGGAGCGGGCGCTCGGCATGATCGGAAGCGCCGACAAGTAGCTGAAGCACAGCGTGTGAACCGACGACCCGTGACCAGCGACCAGGATATTCCAGATGACGTCGATTACCCAGGAACAGCCAACCATGACGGACCCGCAAGTCACTGACGCACCGGTGCGGCGTCGAGTGCCGATTCCCCTGATCGTGGTCGGCCTCATCGCCATCGCCGCGGCGGTGTTCGGCATCCCGCGGTACCGGTTTGCCCGGACCCACGTCACCACCGACAACGCCCAGGTCGACGGGCACATCACCCCGATTTCGCCCAAGGTGCAGGCCTTCGTGGCCCGCGTGCTGGTGGAGGACAACCAGAAGGTGAAGGCGGGCGACACCCTGCTGGTCCTCGACGAGCGGGACCTCCAGGTCCGGGTCGCCGAGGCCGAGGCCGATCTGCGCACCGCGCAGGCCCAGGCGGGCAGCGATCGGCGGGGGGGCGCGGCTTCCGCGGCGCTTTCGGCGGCGCGGTCCAACGCGGGCGGGGCCGAATCGGCGATCGCCGCGGCCGAAGCGGCGGTGCGCAAGACCTCCGCGGACCTCACCCGCTATCGGACTCTCGCGGCGCAGAAGGTGATCTCGGCGCAGCAGCTCGACCAGGCCCAGTGGGCCTATGACAACGCCCGTGCCTCGCTGGACGCCGCGACCAAGCAGGCCGCGGCGGGGAGCAGCATGGTGCAGGGTGCCGAGGCCGATCTGACGGCCGCCGCGGCCCGCATGTCGGCGGCCCGCTCCGCGCTGGAAACCGCGCGGCTCCAGCTCGGCTATACCGTCATCACCGCGCCGGCCCGCGGGATCGTCGCCAAACGAGCCGTGGAAGTCGGGGTGCTGGTGCAACCGGGACAGCAAGTCATGTCGCTGGTGCCGGACAGCGGGGTCTGGGTGACCGCCAACCTCAAGGAGACCCAGGTGGAACGGGTGCGGGCCGGTGCCAGGGTGGACATCGAGGTGGATGCCTATCCCGGCGTGGTCTTTCACGGCACGGTGGAGAGTCTGAGTCCGGCGACCGGAGCGCGGTTCGCGCTGCTCCCGCCGGACAACGCGACCGGAAACTTCACCAAGGTGGTCCAGCGGGTTCCGGTGCGCATTCAGGTGGACCCGGGCCAGAACCCGGAACAGCCGCTCCGGCCCGGCATGTCGGCCTCGGTCACGATCACTACGGGCTGACCAGTGGGCACCTTCGCATTGCCGCGGCCCCGGGCCGACCTGGACCGCGCCCAGATCTACCAGGCGCGCTATCTCATCGCGTTCGCGGTGGTATTGGCCAGCGTCCTCGAGCTGGTCGACACCAGCATCGTGAACGTGGCCATCCCGCACATGATGGGCAACCTCGGCGCGACCCTGGACGAGATCGCCTGGGTCAGCACCGGGTACATCGTGGCCAACGTGATCGTGCTGCCGATGACCAGCTGGTTCTCGGACCGGTTCGGCCGCCGCAACTACTACACCGGGTCGATCGTGCTGTTCACCTTCGCCTCGGTGATGTGCGGGGGCTCCCACTCGCTCGAATCGCTGGTCGCCTGGCGCATCGTCCAGGGGGTCGGCGGCGCGGCGCTGATCTCCACCGCCCAGGCGATCCTCTTCGACGTGTTCCCGCGCGAAGAGCGCGGCGTGGCCAGCGCGATCTTCGGGGTCGGCGTGATGGTCGGGCCCACCATCGGACCGACCCTGGGCGGCTGGATCACCGACAATTTCTCCTGGCCCTGGATCTTCTACATCAACCTGCCGCTCGGGATCCTCGCCGGCCTGTTGACCTGGCGTTACGTCCCGGAGCCCAGCCACGGCATCAAGCGGTCCAGCTCGGTCGACTGGGCCGGGCTCGCGCTGCTCATCCTGGGCATCGGCTCGCTGCAGATCTTCCTGGAACGCGGTGAGGCCCGGGGCTGGTTCGACGCCCGCGAGATCCAGATCGAGGCCGCGCTCGCGATCATCGGCGTTGCCGGGTTCGTCTGGCGGGAGCTGACCGCCGAGCATCCGATCGTCGACCTGCGAATCCTGAAGAACCGGCAGCTCTCGATCGGGCTGGTGTTCGGCCTCGGGCTGGGTTTTGCGCTCTACGCCAGCGTGTTCGCGATTCCGGTTTTCCTGCAGGGCACCCTGGGCTATGGGGCCTGGGAAACCGGCCGGGTGATGTTGCCGGGTGCTCTCGCCGCGGCCGCGACGATGGCGGTAATGGGCCGGCTGGGCCGCAAGCTGGACGCGCGAATCGCCATCACCGGGGGGGTCGGGCTGTTCCTCATCTCGATGATCCTGCACTCGCACCTGACCACCCAGAGCGGGGTGGGTGATCTCTTCTGGCCCATGATTCTGCGAGGCATCGGCACCGGGATGGTCTTCCCGCCCCTGACCGCGGCAGCCGTGGCCATGCTACCCGCGAAGGACCTGGGCCAGGGCACCGGGCTCTACAACCTGGCCCGCCAGCTGGGAGGGAGCTTCGGCATCGCGATCGCGGCGAGCATCATCACCCGCTTCACCGAGCAGGGCCGCGAGGCGCTCCGCGCCCACGTGAACTACGCCGAGCCGGCCACCCAGGCTCGGCTGGCCGGGCTGACCCAGGCCTTTCACCGCTTCGGCGGGACGATCGCCGAGGCGCAGCAGAAGGCCCTCGCGGTGCTGGATCGCCTGATCCGCCAGCAAGCCTCGGTGCTGGCCTACGATCGGGTGTTCTTGATCATGGGCATCACGTTCACCTGCATGCTGCCGCTGTTGCTGCTGTTCAGGAAGGGGAAAGTCAGCGGGGGGCCAGCGCACTGATCCGTCCCTCGGCGGTCGACAGCATGACCGCGCTCCGGGGCGCGCGGGCCACAAACATCCGATACGCCGCCAGCGCCTGATCCGGCGCGCCGTTGGCTTCCAGCGCCCGGCCCAGTGTGAAATACGGATCGGCCCACCACGGCTCTTTCGCCACGGCGAGCCGCATCTCCGCCACGGCCTCGGCGGGTTTACCCCCGGCGAGCAGGACAGCTCCGTACTCGGAGTGCAACACCGCGTCATCCCCGTCCAGCTCCACCGCCTGCGCGAGCTCGGACGCCGAGGAGGCTGGATCACGTTGCAGCGTCAGCGCGGCGAGTCGCCGGTGGGCCGGCGCAAACGCGAGATTCTCCACCAGCGCCTGGCGATACGCGTCGCGCGCCGGCCCGATCCTCCCGCGACTCGCGTGCAGCAGCCCGATCGAGTAGAGCACCAGCTCCTTGGACTGGTAGGGGCGGGCCAGCGTCGTCGCTTCTTCCCGGCGCAGCTGACGCAGGAGGGCCTGCATCTCCGCCAGCGCGCCCTCGATCTGGCCCAGATTGACCAGCGCGCTGGCGCGCATCTGCCGAACCCAGAGACTCTTGACGGAATCGGCCGCAATGGCCTTCCCCAACAGGGAGACCGCCGTGGCCAGGTCCCCCGCGGCGTAGGCGATCCAGCCCTTCGTGGCCGGATCGCTACGAAACCTCCCCGGGAGCTGCTCGAAGAGCAGAATGCTCAGCCCCTCGTGCACGAAGGGATTCCGAAGGTAGGCACGGTAACGCAGGGAATCGGCCTGGATCACCTCGGGCCGTCGGAGCACCTCACGCTCGTCCAGCAGATACCCGATCCATCGCTCCTGGTCCAGCATCCAGAAGGCGACCCAGCGGGCGTACAGTGGCTCGGCGCGATCCGGTGCCAGCCGGGAGGCCCAGTAGAAGCAGTCGGCCGCTTCCTGCGGGTGCCGCCGGAGCTTTTCGACACCCAGGTCGAAATAGGGCCCCCAGTCGTTGCTATCGACCGACGGCTTGAGGGAAGGGCGGCTCGGTTCGGTTTGCGCACCGACGGACGCGGACGACAGGAGCGCGAAGATCAGACCCACCGCCACGGGGCCGTGGTGCTGGAGGCGCCGAGTCCGCCGGCGATCACTCACAGGCGCGGCCCGGCAAGCGGGACACCCGGATGCGCTGGGTGACCAGGCTCCGGATGGCCCGGCGGATCGGTCCCTTGGCGCTGATGTCACCGGCGACGGAAATGACCCGCTCCCAGTGGACCGGTCCGAGCCGGGGGTCCCAGACCAGAGTTCCCTCTTCGGTACTCTGGCGCCGCATCGGAACCTCCAGCGTGTCATTGATCGCGCCGGCGGTGTCGCTTCGGGCCTTGATGCTCCAGGTATAACCCGCGTTCTGCCCCGGCGCCGCGACCAGCACCCCGGAAGCGAGCGACGGAAGAAAGTCCGCCAGCACGCCGCGAAGATCCGCAATCTGGGCCACATCGTCGGGAATGAACGGGATTCGGTCAGTGGTATAGGATCCCTCCGCGCTCAGGGTCCCGCGCCAGCGTCCGCCCAGCAGCCCTTCGGTGTCCGGGGTGGAGGTTCCTTCGGGCCCTTTGCGCCAGACGGCGAGCGAGTCGTACCAGGCGGTGAGCACCGTGCCGGAATCACTGCCCGTCGCCACGATGAGCAGCACGCCGTCCCGCCCGGCGGTTTCCTGCCGCAGCACGCCGCCCGACTCGCTTCGAATTTCGGTACGAACTTCTTCGCGAAACGCGGCGCATGCGAGCATCGGAACGGTGTAGCGCGGCACCGGTGCCTGGGAAGGATGCGCCAGCATCAGCGTGACGAGCGCCGCAGTCTGGCGCCCCGACGGGCCGGCGGATAGCATGGATCGGATCATCGCCCCTGCAAAGTGGGTCCTTTACCCCGGAGAGTCCATGTACCGGTCAGCTCGTCTGGCGCTGTGCGCGATGGTGGCCGGTGGCGGCGCGATCGCTCAGGCGCCGGCCCCGTCCCAGAAGATCCTCATTCATGCCGGCAGGCTCATCGACGGTCAGAGCAATGCCGCGCGGGCGGATCAAGGGATCGAGGTCATCGGGGGACGGATCACCGCCGTGGGACTCTGGAGCGAGCTGTCGGCCCGGTCCGGTCCGAGACAGGACATCGACCTGTCCACGATGACCGTGCTTCCCGGGCTGATCGACGCCCATACCCACGTGTTACTGCAGGGAGACGTCACCGCCGCGGACTACGATGAGCAGTTGCTCAAGGAATCGATTCCCTATCGGACCATCCGGGCGACCATGGCGGCCCGAACGGCGCTGACCAATGGATTCACCACCATCCGCGATCTCGAGACCGAGGGCGCCATGTACGCCGACGTGGACGTGAAGAACGCGATCGCGCGCGGGGTCATTCCCGGACCGCGCATGTTCGTGGCCACCCGGGCCATGGCACCCACCGGCATGTACCCGCTCTCGGGGTATTCCTGGGAGCTCCAGGTACCCGAAGGAGTGCAGATCGTCGACGGCGTCGACGCGATTCGCAAGGCGGTCCGCGAGCAGGTGAAGTACGGCGCGGACTGGATCAAGTTTTACGCCGACCGCGGCTATTACCTGGGCGACGACGGCCGGCTCCGCAGCCGGGTGAACTTCACCGACGAGGAGATGAAGGCGCTGGTGGATGAGAGCCATCGGCTGGGGCGCAAGGTGGCCGCGCACGCCATGGCGTGGGACGGCATCGACGCGGCGCTCCGCGCCGGCGTCAACAGCATCGAGCACGGACACGGCATGACGCCGGACCTGCTGGACCGATTGGTGAAACAGGGGGTCTACTGGTGTCCCACGATCTTCGTGGGACGCTACGTCGCCCAGGGCCGCGGCGGGGTGTGGCCGCGGATGACCGAGCTGCTCCGCACCGCCTTCGGCGACGCGGTCAAGCGCGGTGCGGGCGACCTGATCGTGTACGGAACCGACGCGGGCGGCTACCCCTGGACCGAGAACCAGGCGCAGGAGCTCGCCATCATGGTGGAATACGGGATGACGCCGCTGCAGGCGATCCGCACCGCCACCATCAATGCGGCCCGGCTGCTGGACCAGGGGGCCGAGCTCGGCGCGGTCGCGCCGGGCCGCGCGGCCGATCTGATTGCGGTGGCCAACGACCCGCTGGCCGACATCCGGGAGCTCCAGCGGGTCAGATTCGTGATGAAGGCGGGCGCCGTTATTCCGCGGCCATGAACGGATAGCGGTGATCGTGCGGCGGATCGAAGGTTTCCTTGATCGAACGGGGTGACACCCAGCGCATCAGATTGAGCACCGAGCCGGCCTTGTCGTTGGTGCCGCTGGCCCGGCCGCCCCCGAACGGCTGCTGGCCGACCACCGCGCCGGTCGGCTTGTCGTTGATATAGAAATTCCCGGCCGCAAAGCGGAGGGCCGCCGTGGCCTCCACCAGCGCGCCCCGCTCCTGCGCGAACACCGCGCCGGTCAAGGCGTACGGGCTGGTGGAATTCACCAGACCGAGGGTCGCCTTCCAGTCCTTGTCGGGATACACGTAGACGGTGAGGACCGGGCCGAAGAGCTCCTCGCACATGGTGCGGTACTGCGGGTTCTTCACCTGGATCAGGGTCGGCTCGATGAACCAGCCCTTCGAGTCATCCGCGCCACCACCCGCCAGGATGCTGACCCCGCGGTCCTTCTTCGCCTGCGCCAGATAGCCCGAAATCTTGGCGAACGATTTCGCGTCGATCACGGCCCCCATGAAGTTCCGGAAGTCGGACACGTCGCCCATCCGGAGCCCGGCGATCATCTCGAGCACGTGCTTCTTGACGGTAGGCCAGATGCTCTGCGGAATGTAGGCCCGGCTCGCGGCGCTGCACTTCTGCCCCTGGTACTCGAACGCGCCGCGCACCATGCCCACCGCGAGCGCTTCGGGATCGGCGCTGGGATGCGCCAGAATGAAGTCCTTGCCGCCGGTCTCCCCCACCAGGCGCGGGTAGGAGGCATAACTCTCCAGCCGCGACGCGACACCCTTCCACAGCGTCTGGAACACCGCGGTCGAGCCGGTGAAGTGGATGCCGGCCAGGTTCCGATCCGCCAGCACGCGCTCGCTGATCTGCTGGGAGTCTCCGGGAATGAAGTTGATGACGCCGGGCGGCAGGCCCGCCTCCATCAGCAGCCGCATCACCATGTAGTTGCTGAGCGCCGCGGTGGCCGCCGGCTTCCACACCACCGTGTTGCCCATGAGCGCGGGCGCGGTGGGGAGGTTGGCGCCGATCGCCGTGAAATTGAAAGGGGTCACCGCGTAGACGAATCCTTCCAGCGGCCGGTGCTCCATCCGGTTCCACATCCCCGGTGAGGAGATGGGCTGCTCGGCGAGGACCCGCTCGGCGAAATGGGCATTGAACCGGAGGAAGTCGATCACCTCACAGGCGGAATCGATCTCGGCCTGGAACACCGTCTTGCTCTGGCCCAGCATGGTCGCGGCATTGAGGGTCGGTCGCCACGGGCCGGCCAGCAGATCCGCCGCCTTGAGGAAGACCGCAGCCCGGTCCCGGAGGCTCCAGCTGGCCCATTCCCGCTGGGCCCGTTTGGCCGCGCTGATGGCCGCGGCGATGGCGCGCCCGTCGGCCTGGTGGGTATCCGCGAGATGGTGCGAGCGCCGGTGCGGCGACACCACTTTCACCGTCTTCGGGCTTCGGAATTCCTGCCCGTTCACGATCACCGGAATCTCGGTGACCGAGCCGCCCAGTCGCTTGAGCTCGGCCTTGAGCGCGGCCCGCTCGGCACTGCCCGGCGCGTAATGCAGGATCGGCTCGTTGCGCGGGGCAGGAATGTTCGAACTCATGATGGCTCTCCCGAAGTCAGGTCTCGGACGGCGAATCCGCCGCACCAATCTATCATCATCGAATTCGATCCGTGCCGACGAACAGCGGTGTCCGGGGGAGCCGGAATCCGGCCCTGGCCAGGATGTCCCGCCCCGCCGGGGAGAGGACGAATCCGGCGAACGCGCGCGCCAGCTCGCGGTGCGGCGCGCCGGTCGGGATCGTCAGCGCATAGACGATCGGCTCCCCTTTGAATTCGATGGAATCGGCGGTTCCGGCCCCGGATCCGGCGAGCCGGACCCGCGCCTGCGCGTACCAGCTCGCCAGCGCGGGGTCGCTCAGGTCGACTTCCCGCGGCAGCGTCACCCACTTGAGTCCGGCCGTCTCGGCCAGGGACCGATAACTCCAGGCATAGTCCAGCTCGCCTGCCTGGAGCAGGCCGGTCAACTGGGCCTCGGCGGGCCGCATGTACCTGGGCAGCAGCGCCGCCCGCAGTCGCCCCGCGAGGCCCGGCACGCGGTAGTGCGCTTCCGCCAGCTGGAACACCATCAGGGAACGATATCCGTTGGGATCGAGAGCGGGATCCGATTGCCCCCAGCGGACCCCGGGCCGGAGCAGGATCCGCCACCAGTTTTCCCCGGTGATTTCCCCTGCACCCGAAGATCGATCGGTATAGGCCAGCACCATGGCGTTGGTCGCGAAGGTCACGTACCACGAGGCGTGCGCCGGCATCAGCAGCTTGGCGATGACCCCGTAATCCGCGACCGCGATGATATCGGGAATCTTGCCCAGCTCGGTGAGCTTCCTGGCCGCCTCCACGCTGCCCGAGCTCTCCTGCATCGGCTGCACGGAAGGATGCAGACGCTGAAAAGCCGCCAGCAGCTCGCGGAAGGGGAAGCCCAGGCTTCCGGCATTGAATACCACCAGGGGGCCGTCCCGCTGTTGCGCCGGCGCCGGCGGTGCCCCAAGAGCGGAGACCAGGAGGAGTGCCGCGAGGATTCGTCGCATCAGGGAGCCGCCTCCTCGGGGGTCAGGTTGGCAAGCGCAAAAGCATAGATGTCCGCCTGCTCCTCGATGATCTTCGAGATCGGTTTCCCCGCCCCGTGCCCCGCCTTGGTCTCGATGCGAATGTAGGCCGGCCGGTTCCAGGTGGTCGCGAGCTGCAGCGCGGCAGCGAACTTGAAGGAGTGGGCCGGCACGACCCGATCATCGTGGTCGGCAGTGGTGATGAGCGTGGCCGGATAGTCGGTGCCCGGTTTCAGGTTGTGCAGGGGGGAGTAGGCACGCAGCGCCGGAAACTGGACCGCATCGTCCGCCGATCCGTATTCGGCCACCCAGGCCCAGCCGATGGTGAACCGGTGGAAGCGGAGCATGTCCATCACGGCGACGGCGGGCAGCGCAACGCCGAACAGATCGGGACGCTGCGTCATCATGGCGCCGACCAGCAGGCCGCCGTTCGATCCGCCCTCGATCGCGAGCCGCGCGGGTTCGGTATATCCCTCCCGAATCAGATACTCGGCGGCAGCGATGCAATCGTCGAACACGTTCTGCTTCCTCTCGAACATGCCGGCCTCGTGCCACTCCTCGCCGTACTCTCCGCCGCCGCGAAGATTCGCCACGACATGGACACCGCCCCGCTCGAGCCAGGGAATCAGCGTCGCGGAGAAGGCCGGTGTGAGTGAGATGGCGAATCCGCCGTATCCATACAGAAGGGTGGGGTTCCGGCCGTCCAGCGTCAGTCCCCTGCGGTGGGTGACGAACAAGGGGATTCGGGTGCCATCCTTGCTCGAACAGAATACCTGCCGGGTTTCGTATTGACCGGGGTCGAATCCCACCTGGGGCGCTTTGAAAACCCCGCCTTCACCGGTATGCACGTCGTAGTGGAGGATCGTGGTCGGATAGAGATAGGAGGTAAACGCGTAGAACATCCGGTCGTCATCCCGCTCCCCCGAGGGGCCGGCCACGGTCCCCAGTCCCGGCAGAGTAATCTCGCCGAGCGGGTCTCCATCGAGTCCGAACCGGAGCAGCTGGGAGTGCGCGTCCTTCAAATAGCTCGCGACGATCGTTCGCCCGAAGAGAGAGGCTCCCTGCAGCACCGCCGTGGAGGTCGGCACGATCTCGCGGGGTTCCGGCGGGCGCGTGGCCGCGGCGTCGACCGCGATGATTCGCCATCGGGGGGCGTCACGGGTGGTCAGGAAATAGAACACGCTGCCGTCGTTGCCCAGCACGTGGTACGCGGCGTCAAACTCATCGAGCAGAGGCTGCACCGGTGCCGTCACCGTCGGCGCGGCCGGATCACCGAGGTCGGAGAGGTACACCCGGTTCCGGGTATCGGTGCCGTGCGTCGCCGTGACCACCAGCCAGCGGCCGTCGTCGGTGACCGTGGCGCCGAACCCCCACTCCGGCTGGTCGGGGCGCTCATAGACCAGCGCGTCGGCCTCCTGCGCCGTGCCGAGCCGGTGATAGTAGAGCTTCATGTTTCGATTGGCGCCCACCGGGCTCTCCCCCGGCGCGGGCTCGGGAAAGCGCCCGTAGAAGAATCCCTTTCCGTCCCTGGTCCACTCGCCGTCGGAGAACTTGATCCAGCGCAGGTGGTCGGGCAGATCCCGGCCCGATGCGACGTCCCGAATCCGGAACTCCATCCAGTCCGACCCGCTGGTGGAGAAACCATACAGGAGCAGGGTTCCGTCGGGACTGGGGACCGTCACCATCAGCGCCACCGTCCCGTCCGGGGACAGGAGGTTGGGATCCAGCAGGAGCCTCGCCGGTCCATCCAGCGAGTCCTGCACGTAGAGCGGGGCCTGATTCTGGAGACCCGCGTTGCGAAAGTAGAAAAGCCGGTCTCCCCGCGGGATCGGCACCGAGAACCGCTCGTAGTCGAGCAGCTCGGTCAGCCGCTGCCGGATCGGCTCCCGCTCCGGGAGACTCTGCAGATAGGCGAAGGTGACCTCGTTCTGGGACGCCACCCAGGCCGCGGTCTCCGCCGAGTCGGGATCCTCGAGCCAGCGATACGGATCCGCCACCCGGACGCCGTGGTACTCGTCGGCGACGG
>DASYPZ010000182.1:0-2909 GCA_036006105.1 Gemmatimonadales bacterium
GTCATCGGGCCAGCCGGGAGTGCATGGCCAGGAGCGAGGCCTCGATTTCCCGGCTCACCTCCACTTCGCGCCGCGGCATGACCCGCTTGGCGATGCGCACGAATCCCTCGGCGTCCAGCCCGTCGCCTCCGGTCGAGCCCCACGCAAACGGCGGAACCCATTTCGGCGCGGCGCCGCCCATCACATTGGCGCCCGCGCCGATCACGCACCCGGTCGCGAGCATGGTGCCGATCGCGGTCTTGGCGTGGTCTCCCAGGAGCGTACCGAGATTCATGCGTCCGGTGGACAGACGCCCGCCGGGGAGGTCGAGCCGAACCTCGCCGTAGGTGTTCTTGAGATTCGAAGTGATGGTTCCCGCGCCCAGATTGACCCACTGTCCGATGACGCTGTGTCCGACGAAGCCATCATGACTCTTGTTGGCGTATCCCAGCATGACCGTGGTCGACATCTCGCCGTGCACCCGGCAGCGGGGTCCGATCGCGGAGTGCCGAATGGCGCCGCCCAGCAGCAGGGTGCCCGGGCCGGCGAAGAGCGGACCTTCCAGCCGAGTGCCGGAGCGGACCTGGACGCCTTCTTCGAGGACGACCACACCATGGCGGACATCGAAGATCACCCCCGGCTCCACCGCGGCGCCGAAGCTGGCCACGTCGCCCGGATCGCCCAGGACGATCACGCCGTCCGGCACGGGATCGGGCCCCGCCGCGAGGGCGTCGGCACAGTCCCCGGGCAGCAGCTGCTCGATCGCGGCGATCAGATCCCAGGCGCCCCGAAGCAGCAGCCCGTCGACCGGGACCGATGGTCCGCGCTCATTCGGCCCGTCCCATTCCTCTCCCTCCGCGACGATCCAGGCCACCGTCGCATCCTCGTGGGTGATTCGACAAACCCCCGGCTCGAGAGTCAGTCCGCCGCCGGCGGGCGCGAAATCCGAGCGGGCCACGACGGCGGGGCCGGTGACCGTCCCGGGCGGAATGACCGGCGCGGAGTCCACATCGGCAAACTGGGCAATGTGATGTCCCATCACGACGGTGTGCTCGAGTCCCAGGATGCCGGCCCACCGGTCCCGGATCCGCCAGGCCCCGGCGCGCAGCTCGGCGATCGGACGCGACCCGGCGAAGGGTTGCCAGGCCGGGCCCGGGGCGGCCGGTTCGAGACAGACGAGACGGGTCATGAAATGTCGCGGACCTCGGGAGGCAGTGCGGCGAGGGTTCGCTTGAGATCCGCGGCCGCCGACCGGTTCAGCACCAGCACCCGGTCATTGGCGGCGATCACGATGGCGTCGCGCATACCACTCACCACCACGGGAGTGCCATCGCTCCAGGTGATGCAGTCGCGGGACTCGAACACCGTGACCGGCCCCACCACCACGTTGCCGTCGGCGTCGCGGGACCTGACCCGGGCCAGCGCCTCCCAGGTGCCGATATCGTCCCAGTCGAAGTGTCCCGGCACCACCGCGACGGCCTGGCTCCGTTCCAGGACGCCGACATCGATGGTGATCGAGGTGACCGACGCGAAGAACTCGGCGACGTTTCCTTCGGCGAGGTGGATGAGATGCGGGGCGACTTCCGGCGTGTGGGCCCGGACCTCCGCCAGCAGACGGGGAGCGGTCCAGGCGAAGAGTCCGCTGTTCCAGAGCGCTCCGTCGGCGATCAGCTCGAGCGCGGTCGCGGCGTCGGGTTTCTCGGTAAACCGCGCCACGGCCCGGGCATCGGCTCCCAGCGGCGGTCCCGGGACGATGTAGCCGTATCCGGTCTCGGGCCGGGAGGGAACGATGCCGACGGTCACCAGCCGGTCGTGATTCCGGGCCGCGAAGAGCGCGGTCTCCGCGGTGGCGGCAAAGGCAGCCTGATCGCCGATGGCCCAGTCGGCGTGCAGCGCCAGCACCGCCGCCGACGGATCGCGCTTCAGGATCTCCGCGGTGGCCCAGATCAGGGCCGGTCCGGTCGATGCGGAGCGTGGCTCGATCAGCACGTTGGCGGGATCCAGGTGCAGATGCGCGATCATCATCGGCGCCAGCTGCGCGTTGGTGACGACGAGCGTGCGGGACGGTGGAATCAGGCCCTGGAGCCGGTCCAGAGTCTCCTGGGCAGTGGTGCGCGAGCCCGCGAGAGGGAGGAGCTGCTTGGGGCGGGTCGGCGACGAGAGCGGCCAGAAGCGGGACCCCGAGCCTCCGGCGATGACGACGGCCCAATCCATCGCTAGAGCAGACCGGTCAGCGACGAATGACGGACCCGGAGTTCGTAGAGCAGTGGCCCGAGATCCCGGTTGGGTCGGGCCAGGACCACCAGGGTGGCCGAGGCGCCGAGCGTGGTGAGAATCGCGGGTCCGTCGCCGAAGTCGAGGACCGCGGTGCGCAGGGCGCCGCAGCGTCCCGCGCCGCCGAACTGCTCGGCGTGCCGCATGGTCGTAACCGCGAGCGCCGCGACGGCATCACCGTCGGCTTCGGCGTTGAGGGCGTCGTGGATGACCAGCCCGTCTTCGCTGACGATGGCCGCACCGCGGACCGATTCGCCGGCGTCGAATCCCTGGATGATCTCGCGTAAGCCTCCCATCGCGCCTCTTGGTTTTTTGGGGGGTCAGGAGGTGGCGGGAAGGTTAGGAGGCGAGGGGACCGAAGTCAAGAAAACACTTTGAGTTGACCCCACTTGAGTCCCCCCTTAAACTTGGATTTCTACGATGCGTCCGATCAGCCTGTTTTTCGCGTTCTGCGCCCTTCTGGCCGCGGCGGCTCTCCAGGGCTGCGGCGACCCGCTCAGCCTCCTCCCCGCCGTCGTTGAAAACCGGGTGGACACCGTCACCGTGTGGGCGGCGACCAACACGCCGCTCACCTTGCCCTCGGGTTACGTCATCCTGGGACGCACCCGGGTGCGGCTCGACCAGGTCGCGACCTTCGACTTCATCTATGACGTCGA
>DASYPZ010000183.1:0-6865 GCA_036006105.1 Gemmatimonadales bacterium
TGGCCCAACACCTTTCGCTCGGCTCGGTTCATCCCCGCGGTGGAATACATCCAGGCCAATCGGGCCCGGACGCTCCTGATGCAGAGGTTCGATGATTTCATGGGACCGGTCGATCTGTTCGTGACGCCGTCGTTCGCGTCCAACCTGATCCAGATCACCAACTTGACCGGCCATCCGGCGCTGGTGATGCCCAATGGATTCGGTGCGGACGGAACCCCGGTCTCGTTGTCCTTCATCGGCCGCCTGTTCGGGGAGGCCGATCTGCTGACCGTGGGCGAGGCCTATCAGGCCGCGACCGACTTCCATCGCCGTCGGCCCCAGAAATTCGCCTGAGCCATGAGCAGTCCGTCGCGACTCGACCGCCAGTACCGCACCCGGTATCTCATCGCGCTCCTGCTGACCGGCGCGGCGGTGCTGATTCTCCAGAGCCCGGTGGTGCTGCGCGAAGCGCTCTATCTCCCGCTCTTCTTCGTGACCATGGTGACGCTGCTGGTCGCGGGAGTGGGCCCCGCGATCCTGGCCCAGGTCCTCATTCTCCTCGCCATGGTCCGGCTGGGGACTCCGATCGGCCCGGCCCTGGCGCTGCGCTGCGGGATTCTCGCGCTGGCGGACCTGCTGGGCTGGCGGCGGCAGCGGGAGCTCAACGCGTCGTTCGATCGAGAGGCGGCACTGGTCGAGAGTGAGACCCGGTACCGCCATATCCTGGAGCAGGCCTCGGATGGCATCGTGCTGGCCCGGCCCGATGGACAATTGATCCTGGTCAACCAGCGGATCTGCGAGATGATGGGCTACAGCGAAGCCGAGCTGCTCCAGCTTCCGCTCAGCAGCCTCTACGAGCCCGGGGAGCTGGCGAGAACTCCACTCGGCTGGGACGAGCTCCTTCGCAGCTCGATGGTGATCCGGGAGCGGCGCCTGCAGCGCAAGGACGGATCCACCTTCATCGCCGAGCTGAGTGTTCGCCGGACCGCGGAGGGACTGGCCCAGGCGATCGTGCGGGATATCACCGAGCGGCGCCGGTCCGAGGCCGCCATCCGGGCGGAACGGGACCTGCTCGACGGGGTCCTCAGCACCAGCGTCGCGGGCATCGTGGTGGTGAACCCGATCGGCCAGGTGATCTTCCTGAATCCCAGCGCCGAGGCGGTGCTGGGCGTCACCAAGAGCGAGCTGGGTTCCGAAACCGAGCTCCCGCCCGGCTGGCGACTGGTGAATCTCGACGGCACGCCGCTGCTTCCCGAGGCGCGTCCGACCCGCCGGGTGGTGCGGACCGGCGAGCCGGTGAACGACGCCCGGCTCGCGGTCCTCCGGCCTGATGGGAGGCGGGTCATCGTCTCGGTCAACGCGGCGCCGCTCCGCAATGCCGGCGGCGTCGTCACCGCGGTGGTGCTGTCCCTGTCCGACATCACCGATCAGTATGTGGCCCAGCAGGCGCTCCGGGAGCGGGAAGAGCAGCTGCACCGCATCACCGCGGCGGTGCCGGGTGTCGTGTATCAGTACGTCGTGGGGCCGGACGCCGAGGAGCGGTTCGTCTTCGTGAGCGAAGGAGCCCGCGAGCTGCTGGGCGCGACGGCGGACGAGATCCTCGAGGATGCCGCCAACGCATGGACCTACATGGAGCCGGAGGACCGGGTGGCGATGTCCACCCAATTCGGCCGGTCCGCGGCCACCCTGGAGCCGTGGAGCTTCGATTTCCGGGTCCAGATTCCGGGTGAACGGATCCGCTGGCTCCGGGACATTGCCACCGCGATCTCCGCCGCGGATTCGGGCCAGGTGGTGTGGAATGGCGTGATCGTCGACATCACCGACCGCAAGCACCTGGAGGAGGAACTGCTCCAGTCCCAGAAGATGGACAGCCTGGGCCGGCTGGCCGGCGGCGTCGCCCACGATTTCAACAATCTGCTGACGGTGATTCGCGGCTATGCCGACGTGCTGTCCCGGGAGCTGTCCGATGGCGATCCCCGGCTCGCCGAGGTCCGCGAGATCCGTCGGGCCGCCGACCGGGCCACCGCGCTGACTCGGCAGCTCCTGGCCCTCAGTCGCCGCCAGGTGCTGGTGCCGCGGGAAGTGGACCTCAACGCGCTGGTTCAGGAGATGGAGCAGATGCTGCGCCGGGTCATCGGCGAGAACATCTCCATCGTGACGGCGCGGGGACTCGATGTCGGCCTGGTGCGGGCCGATCCGGGCCAGCTGGAGCAGGTGCTGCTCAACCTGGCGGTGAACGCCCGCGACGCGATGCCGCGCGGTGGGACACTCCACCTCCACACCAGCCGCATGGAGATCATCGCCGGGCACGACGAGCCGGCCACCCGGGGTGTTCCTCCCGGAGACTACGTGGTGCTGCGGGTGACCGACACCGGCACCGGCATCGAGCGGGAGACGCTGGCGAAGATCTTCGAGCCGTTCTTCACCACCAAGCCCCTGGGCGAGGGGACCGGCCTGGGGCTGTCCACCGTGTACGGGATCGTGCAGCAGAGCAATGGCGCGATCACGGTCGAGAGCGAGGTCGGCGCCGGGAGCACCTTCCGGATCTTCCTTCCCCGGCTACCGGAAGGCGCGGTTGCGGCCGCCGAGACGCCACCCGCGGGGCTCCCGCGCGCGAACCGGCGGAAGCGGAACACGATTCTCCTGGTCGAGGACGACGAAGGTGTGCGCCAGCTGACCCGCCGGATTCTGGAGGACTTCGGGTTCAGAGTCATCGAGGCCCGGAACGGCACCGAGGCGCTGGCGCTGCTGGACGCGGGGAGCACCCGGGTCGACGCGGTCGTCTCGGACGTCGTGATGCCGGGCATGGGAGGGCGGGAGCTGGTGGGACGGCTTCGGCTCCGTCGGCCCGATCTGCCGGTCTTGTTCCTCTCCGGTTACACCGGAGACGAAGTGAGCGACGAGGTGCGGGGTCACCCGCATCAGGGCTTCCTGCAGAAGCCGTTTTCTCCTGATGCCCTCGCGGCCGCGCTGGAGGAGCTCCTGGTCGAGAGTGAGCCGGTCGGGCCCTCAGGATAGGCGGGGCCACTGCTGGGTGACGCAGTGGATCGCGCCCAGTCCCCAGACCAGATCGGTGCAGTCGATCACGATGACCTTCCGCGCGGGGAAGAGCCCCTGCAGCACCGCGCGGGCCCGCTCGTCCCGTTCCGGCTCGAAGCCCGGCAGCAGCACCACCCGGTTGGCGATATAGAAGTTGGCGTAGCTGGCCGGCAAACGCTGTCCCTCGCGGTATAACGCCGGGGGCATCGGCAGCTCGACGACGGTGAGCGGTGTGCCGTCCTGGTCGGTCATGCCCTGCAGCCGTTCCAGGTTGTCTCGCAGCGGCCGGTAATTGGCATCGCGGCGGTCGTCCTCCACGACCGTCACCACGGTCACGGGGTCCACGAACCGGGTCAGGTCGTCGATGTGTCCGTCGGTGTCGTCTCCTTCGATACCCTCTCCGAGCCAGAGAATGTTCGACACGCCCAGGTGGGCCCGCAGCGAGGCCTCGATCTGATCCCGGGACAGTCCGGGATTCCGGTTCGGGTTGAGGAGGCACTGTTCGGTGGTGAGCAGCGTGCCCGCGCCGTTGAGGTCGATGCTGCCCCCTTCCAGCACCATGCCCGGCGAGATCACCGGAATTCCCAGCTCGGCACCGATCCGGGTAGGCACGACATCGTCGAGGTCGAACGGCGGATACTTGTTGCCCCAGGCGTTGTAACCCCAGTCGAGGATCAGCTCCTCCGGGCGCTCCCCGGTTTTCCGCTGGACGAAGATCGGCCCGTGATCGCGACACCAGGCGTCGTTGGTCGGATGAGGATGGAAGAAGACGTTGTCGGTGGGTACCCCGGCAGCCCCGAGCGCGGCGCGCGCGGAGTCCTCGAGGGCCGCGTCGCCGACATTGATGTGCACTTCCTCATGGGGCGACAGGTGGCGCACGATCTCCGCGAAGATTCCGGGAACCGGCCCGAATCCGCCGGGCCAGGAGGCCTCCTTGTGGGGCCAGGAAAGCCAGGTTCCCCGATGGGCTTCCCATTCCGCCGGCATGCGGAACGGGTGCCGCTCCCCGCTCACCGCTCCCCGCTTCCCGGGGCCTGATCCAGATAGCGCTGCGTGATCCCCGCATAGGCATCCACGCGGCGGTCGCGCAGGAAGGGCCAGTGCGTGCGCACCACGTCCACCTGATTGAGGTCGCACTTCACGATGAGCAGCTCTTCGTCCTGGCCGGCCCGGGCCAGGACCCGTCCGTTGGGATCCGCGACGAAGCTGTTGCCCCAGAACTCGAGTCCCCCGGCGGGGCCCGGCTCGAAGCCCACCCGGTTCACCGCGGCGACGAAGACGCCGTTGGCGATGGCGTGGGAGCGCTGGATCGTCTCCCAGGCCTGCTGCTGGCGCTCTCCATATTCCGCCTTCTCGGGCGGCAGCCAGCCGATGGCGGTGGGATAGAAGAGGATGTCGGCGCCCTGCAGTGCGGTGAGCCGAGCCGCCTCGGGATACCACTGATCCCAGCAGATCAGGACGCCGATGCGTCCGAACCGCGTGTCCCAGACCCGGAAGCCCAGGTCACCCGGCGTGAAATAGAATTTCTCGTAGTACTGCGGATCGTCCGGAATGTGCATCTTCCGGTACATGCCCAGGTACCGGCCGTCGGCATCGATGATCGCGGCGGTGTTGTGATAGAGCCCGCTGGCGCGCTTCTCGAACAACGAGGCGATGATCACGACCCCGAGCTCCGCCGCGAGCGCGCCCAGCCGCTCGGTGGTGGGGCCGGGCACCGATTCCGCCCGCGCGAAGAATGCGTGGTCTTCCGATTGACAGAAATACGGCCCCAGGAAGAGCTCCTGGGTGCAGACGATTTGCGCGCCCCGGCCCGCCGCCTCCCGGATCCTGGCGATGGCCCGCTCGAGATTGTCGCGCGGATCGTTCCCGCCCCGCATCTGGGGCAGGCCGATGACCACGCTGCGCGAAGGGTCCTGAGTAGTCATGGGGAGCAAAGGTAATGATATTGCGGGCCATGTCACGGATAGAACGCACCGCGCTGCTTCTGCTGCTCGCCTCGGCACCGGCGCCGCTCGCGGGCCAGGCGCTGACCTGGGCCACCACCGCCACCCTCTACGGCGACAACACCGAATTCTTCACACCGTACCGCGTGGGCGAGACGATCCTGGGCGGCCAGTTTCGCTCGACGCTCCGGTTTCGCACCGGTGTCCGCACCGCCTTCGAGCTCGGCGCCTTCGGCGATCATCGCTCGGGGGACGACGAGTTTCTCGCGACCGTCAAGCCGATCATCCGGTTCCAGTACCACAGCGGGGGTTCGACCGGCGTCCTCGGCACCCTGTATCCCGAGCGGCGCCATGGTTTCCTGGAGCCGTTCCAGGTCACCACGCTCGAGTTCACCCGGCCGATCGAGTACGGACTGCAGTGGATCGAGCACCGGCGGCGCTGGGATGGGGAGGTGTACCTCAACTGGCAGGCGCTGAATCGACCCACCCAGCGGGAGGCGTTCGACTACGGCTGGGTGCTCCGGGTTCGGCCGGTCCGATATCTGTCGCTGGAATCCCAGCTCCATGGCGTGCACCACGGCGGCCAGTTGTTCGATGCCGGTGTTCCGGTGACCAACAACGTCGCGTCCGGCCTCGGCGCGGTGCTGTCGGATTCACTGCCCTGGCTGGGGAGGAGCTCCCTCGCCGCCTACCGGTTGCGAAGCTCCGGGAACGCCGATCCCGCGGCGCCGCCCGGCCGGCCGGGGAAGGGAAGCGGCTGGTATCTCCGGGGCGCGGTCGCGCCGCGGGGATGGTTCGAGCTGTTCTCGATTTCCTGGTGGGGCAGGGATTTTCTGTCTCAGGAGGGCGACAACAACTACAACTCGGTGGGCGCCGATCCGGCGTTCTACCGCTCCCGGCGCAAATACTGGGAGCTGGGACTGCTGCGCCGTACCACCATCGAGGGCAATGTGACTTTCGACGGCGAATTCCGGTTCCACCGGATCGACGATCTCAAGAGCATCGCCCTGGGCAAGAGTCGCTGGGAGTATTCGTACCGGCTGGTGGTGCGGGCGCCCTTCGAGGTGGTCCTCAAGAGCTGAGGCCGGTCGTTAGAAGCGGTCGAGACGGGAATCGGCCCGGTCAGCGGGCTTCCGGATCGGGTGGCCCGGCAAATCCGAAGCGCAGTGCCAGCGGCGCGAGCATCCGGCGGGTGTCCCGGGACCCCTGGGTCAGGAGACGGTAGTACCGGGTCTGCGCGTCGAACGGGATGGACTGCTCCTCCAGCTCGATCAGGTCGAGGCACCGCGCGATCCGGTCCAGATCCAGGCCCTGCGGCGCGGCCGGGTCGGAGGGCAGCTGGTCCACCAGGGCCTGGCCGATCGCGCGATGGAATCGCAGCACGCCGTCCGCGATCTCGCGATCTTCCTCGGATCCGAGCACTCCGCGCCGCAGTTCGCGCCGCAGCGCGAGATGGATTTCCTCCCGTTCGTGCTCCGGCAGCTCCCCCGGTCCGACCGCAGACGCCTCCGCTTCTCCCTCGACGTGCACGGTGGCCCCCACGCGGGTTGCGTCGATCCGGTCGACCCGGACCGCCACCGACCAGCAGCGCCCGGTGCGACGGTGGCGGACCTGCAGCGTGTCGTGCTCTCCGGGTCCCACCAGATAGGCCCCGATGGTGGGGCGGACCTTTTCCGGTGCCAGTGCCAGGAGCGATGCGTAACCCGCGGCGGCGCGCACCTCTCCAGGATGCGCTGGCTTCACCCGGGTGTCGTACACGTCGCGACCGGTCCCCCGGGCCGGGACGTTGCTCAGCGCCGGCAGCAGTCGTTCCCGGAGCCCGGACTCGAGCCGCCCGGCCTCCGGCCCCGACAGCTCGATGGCGCGCGCGGCGTAGCGGAGGCAGACCACGGTCTCGAGGCCGG